>NZ_JALNUO010000008.1:0-152953 GCF_026540835.1 Sphingomonas sp. GC_Shp_6
CTACGATAATCTTGCGATTTTGCGCAACGCTTCGTTTAATCGCCCCTGCCAGCCCGGCCCGCTCTCGCGAAACCACGCGAGCACGTCCGCATCCAGTCGCAGCGTTACCTGCTGCTTGGCCTTGTCGCGCTGCGGCGGTCGGCCGCGGACAATGCCGTTCGGACCGAGATGGCCCGTCGCCGGGCGAACGACCTTGCCGCCCACGGCGATTTCGGCCGCATCGAACATCTCGTCCGTCCATTCCGGCGCGTCGTCGGGGTCAACCCATTCGGTGACGATAGCGGGCTTGCTCGCGGTCATTGGCTTTCCTCATCGATATGATCCGTCGACCTTCTGCGGTTTCGCTCCAGATCAGCACCACCATGCGACCGTTCAGCAGGCCGAAGGTCGAAAAGCGGCGCTCGGCATAGACGAACCGCGTGTCTTCGAAGGTGAAGGTCGGTCCTTCGAACACCGTCCCGGCATCGGTGAAATCGAGTCCGCGCTCTTGCAGCGTGACGTCCCGTTTGAGCGGATCGAAGCTGATCTCCACGCATACCTCTTTATGTAGCTACATAATGTCGGTCGTCAAGCGGGAGTGTGTGGATGGGCCGCGCATCTCGCAACCGGAGAAGCATCGGATGTGAGAAGGGGTGGCGGGTCACGCCGCGGCAAAGCCGCGTCGTCGGTCGGGGCTGCTGGCCCCGCCGGCCGGGCCCGCGCCCGGAGGCTCGCCTTTGGCTGCGCCAAATTCTCGCGGCGCGGGCTGTCCTACACACCCCGTTCCGGCATATCTGCTCGGCCCTCTCGTGACACGGAGGACCCCATGCCCCACCCGCACTGGCTGGCGCGGCGTGTGGTGGGCGGTTGGGTGGCGGTCGCCTGCGCGCGCGTCGGCATGGCGGTGTCGAGCGCCTATGCGCTGCGCCGGCGGGCGACGGGCGCGACCTTCGCGCTGGCGTGGGACGGGGCGCGGCTGCTCGGGCGCGAGCGGCTGGGCGACGAACTGCACGAACGCGCGATCGCCGGCGTCACCGAGACGATCGAGCGTCCCGACGGCAGCGTCGTCACCCGCCACCGCTACGACAACCGGCTCGCCACGATGATGCTCCACCGCGCGGATCGCCAGGCGGCCGCGCAGGACGGCGCTGCCGGGCAGGCCGCGCGGCTGGTCGCCGCCGAGTTCGACGCGTTCCTCGATCTGCTCGACCGCGAGGCGGGGCCGGCGCGCGCGGGCCTGTTCCTGGCCACGAGGCTGGGCGACGATGCCGCCGATCTCGCTCCCGTGATCGCGCTGGCGCGGGCGGACACGTGGCTGCGCACCGGCACGGGGCGGCTGATGGAGGTGGAGATGGCCGATCTCGATCCCGCCCGCCGCGCGGAATGGACCGCCGGGCAATGGCTGCGCGCGGAGGCGGCCGGGCTGGTGGCGCTGGGCGGTGCGGCGGCGGCGCCGGGCGAAGCGGAGGATGCGTCCACGCCTCCACTTCCTCCACTTCGGTACGAGTCCGAGGGGCCCGACCCGGTGTGGTGGTGCAGCGACGGCGGCCGCTGGATGACGCGCTTTCCGCCGCCGGCCGGGTTCGATGGCTATGAGGACGGCGATTATGGCGACGTCGACTATGAGCGCGGGCTCGACGACGCGGAAGAGGCGGCGATGGAGGCCGCCGCCGATGCCGAACTGGCGCCGCGCCGGATCCGCGATGCGCGCGAACGCGACGCCTGGTTCGCCGCGCTGACGCAGCGCGGGGAGGGGGAGGGCACGGCGGATGCCGTTTCCGTGTGGGAGCCTCCCGCGCGAGCGGCGCCTGACGCGCTGGAGCCTCCTGCCACCCTGGAGCCTCTTCTCACCCCAGGCGCTACCTTGTACCCCGGCGGAGGCCGGGGCCCAGTTGGAACGTCTTCCGCGATGGAGGGCGGCGCGTCGTCACAGGCGTCTCCCGACTGGGCCCCGGCCTTCGCCGGGGTACAAGTCGAGTGCAAGGTGGAGTGCCGAGCGGGGAACACAGCGGCGCGCGAACCGGCATCGCCCCGCACCGCGCCGCCCCCCGGCCCTGCACCCGATTTGCCAAACTGCGCGATTGCGCCCATATGAGGCGGGCTACAGTCGCACATCGACGGTCTACGGCGCTCTTGCGGCTCCTTTCTCCTTCTTTCCCTGCTGCCTCGCGACCGAGCGGGCCCGGCAGTCGGGCACGCCCACGAAGAAGAAAGTATCTCCCATGGCCATCACCGGCACCGTCAAGTTCTTCAACGCCGACAAGGGCTATGGCTTCATCGCCCCCGAGGATGGCGGCGCGGACGCGTTCGTGCACATCACCGCCGTCGAGCGTGCGGGCATGCAGACCCTCAACCAGAACCAGCGCGTCACGTACGAGCTGGAGCAGGACCGTCGCGGCAAGACCAGCGCGGTGAACCTCTCCGCCGCGGATTGACGCGAACGGCGCGGCCCGGGCGATCGTCCGGGCCGCTTCCCGACCCCGTACCCGTCTAGGAGATCCCATGGCCGACGAAGCGAACTTCTACCGCCTGCGCGCAGAGGCCGAACAGGCCAATGCCGACGCCGCCCTCCTCGACAATGTCCGCGAGCGTTGCACGCGGGCCGCCAACGCCTGGGGCGCGATGGCCGCCCGTGCCGAGCGCACGCAGGTGTTGCGCGATACGCGCAAGGCCACCACCGAAGCCGCGAACGACCTGGCGGCGGCCGCCGTCCCTGAGAACGGCGCGGCGAACGATCTCGCGCATGACGACGAAGACGACGACGTCGCGCACGACAAGCCTTTGATGATCGGCTGATCCGGAACACGGATCGGCTCCGGTCCGTTCCAGTCCTTCTACGCAGCGAGGGATGAACGGTCATGAATTACGGGAAGATGGGCCTGGGGCTCGCCGCCTTTGCGATCGGCGCGGCGGCCTGGGTGGTGGGCGTCGGCAAGTTCGGGCCGAAGCCTGGCAGCGGCGCCCGGCCCGGCGGAAACGCCGCCCGCTCACCGGCGGACACGATGCCCGGCGTGGGCGCGGTCCCCGGCGACAGCGTCACCGCGCCGATCGACCCGCGCCCCGCCGATATGGCGGCGGCCCCGGTCGGCATGGCGGAACAGCCCAAGCCCGCGCCGAGCGGCCATTCCGATCCCGGTGCCGAGCACGTCCCCACCGATCTGATGGGCGATCATCGCCCCGCTCCCGGCGACCGGGCACCCGAAGCCTTCCGGCCCGATCCCACCGCGGTGCCGACCGCGGACGAGCGCGAGGCGCTTCGCCCGGCGACCGGGCCCGCTCCCACGCTCGTCGCCGATCGCGGCAGCGGCTTCACCGAGGCGACCGGTGCGGCCTGACGCCGCTTCGACCCCTCGTAATGTTGGAAGCGCTGGGTTAACCGGAGCGGGTCCTTGCGAAAGCCCCGTCCATGCTCCGTCCCGCGCTTCCCCTCGTTGCCCTGATCCTCGCGGCTAGTCCCGCATCCGCACAGGTCCACCGGTTCGCCGCGCTCGCGCTTTCGCCGGCGGGCGACCGGATCGCGGACGTCGAGAGCGGCGACGCGGATCACGGCGCGATCATGGTGCGCGGCCTCGACGGCGCGATCCTGCGCAAGATCGATCCGTGCGCGGCGTGCAGCTATTCGGGGCTGACCTTCGGCCCCGACGGCACGCTGGCCTTCCTGGCGCGGGATCGCGCGGCGGGCGTGGTGCGGCTTTCGGTCGCCGATGCGCGCGGCGCCCGGACCATCGCCACCATCGGCGGCATCGCGCAGACGCCGCGCTTCTCGCCCGACGGCCGCCGCATCGCCTTGCTGGTGACGCTGGCCGCCAACAAGGAGGCGGGGGCTTCGCAGGCGGGCGTCCGGCAGGTCGGCGAGATCGGCGAGGCGAACGACGAACAACGGCTCGCGGTCTTCGACATCGGTGGCACGGTGGCCGCGAAGGACGTGGCGCCGGTCTCGCCCGCCGGCCGCTATGTCTATGAATATGACTGGACGCCCGACGGCGCGGGCTTCGTGGCGACCACTGCGCTCGGCAATGGCGATGCGAACTGGTGGGTGGCGACGCTGGACGCGATCGATGCGCGCACCGGCACCGTCCGTTCGATCGCCAGGCCGTCGACCCAGGCCAATTACCCGCGCGTCTCGCCGGACGGGAAGACCGTCGCTTATATCGGCGGTCTGATGAGCGACTTCGGCTCGGTGGGCGGCGATATCTGGACGGTGCCGATCGGCGGCGGCACGCCAACCGACCGGACGCCCGACTATAAGGCGAGCGTCACCTCGCTCGACTGGACCCGCGGCGGTATCCGCGCGACGACGCTCGCCGGCGCCGAGCAGCAGGTGATCGCGTTCGATCCGGCCAAGGGGCCGGCGGTGCTGTGGAGCCGCCCCGCCAGCCTGGCCGCGGGCGACGGCCGCGCCGCCTATAGCGCGGACGGCCGGATCGCGGCGAGCGTGGTGCAGGATTTCGAACATGCCCCGGCGATCCAGGCGGGGCCCGTCGGCGCGATGCGCGCCGTCACCCACGACAATGATGCGGTGGCGCCGATCGTCGCGTCGCGCAGCATAACCTGGCGCAACGAAGGCCATGACGTGCAGGGCTGGCTGCTGACGCCGCGCACGCCCGTGTCGGGCATGCGGGCGATGGTGGTCGACGTGCATGGCGGGCCGGCGGCGGCGCATGTGCCGGGCTTCGTGACGCCGGGTGGCCTCGGCGACCTGATCGGCGCGGGCTATGCCGTGTTCCTGCCCAATCCGCGCGGCAGCTACGGCCAGGGCGAGGCGTTCACCGCCGCCAACCGCCGCGATTTCGGCGGCGGCGATCTGCGCGATATCCTGTCGGGGATCGACGCGGTGGAGAAGGTCGCGCCGATCGACGATGCGCGGCTGGGGCTGATGGGCGGCAGCTATGGCGGCTTCATGGCGATGTGGGCCAACACGCAGACCAACCGGTTCAAGGCGATCCTGGCGGCCGCGGGCCTGTCGGACTGGACGAGCTATTACGGCACCAACGGGATCGACCAGTGGATGATCCCCTATTTCGGCCAGTCGCTCTATGCCGATCCCGACATCTACCGGAAGCTGTCGCCGATCACCTATGTGACGCGCGCGAAGACGCCGACCTTCATCTCGGTGGGGGAGCGCGACATCGAGGTGCCGCCCACCCAGTCGGTCGAATGGTGGAGCGGGTTGAAGGCGATGGGCGTGCCGACGTCGCTCGTCATCTATCCGGACGAGGGGCACGGCATCCGCGGTGCGGCGAATGCGGCCGATGTGCGGCGCCGCTCGCTCGCCTGGCTCGCCCGTTATTTGGGGCCGGCGAGGCCGTAGAGCGGCTTGCCCGAATCCTTCCACCGGTCGAGTACTTGCGACGCGGGGGGCAGGTTGTCGGTGGGCGCGGGTGTCGGGCGGATCGTGCCGCTGTCGCGATAGGCGGGCTGCACCGTGGCGGCGGGCGTGACGGGCGCAGGGGCGGCGGCGGGGGCGGGCACGATCGTCGCGAGCGCCACCGGCGGCGCGGCGACCGGGACGTGCGGCCCCGGCACCGGCTCGCCGCCGCGGTAGTGCTGGCTGAAGGCGGCGGCAGTGCCCCAATAGCCCTTCCACCGGTGAAAGAAATGCGCGCCCACCGCATCGGTCATCACCAGCGCGCGGTTCCAGGCGGGGGTCACCGCATAGGTGTGGTAATGCGTGGCAAGCCCCACCGGCGCGAAGACATACCCCGCCAGCGCCGCGCCCGCGACATGCGCCGCGCGCGCCCAGCCGGCGCGCGACGGCACGCGTGCGGTGGCGCCGTCGCAGGCGAAGCTGAACTGGCAGCCGGCATGTTCGGAGCCCTGATAGACGACGCCGCACACCGTCGCGGGAAAGGCGGGGTGGCGAACGCGGTTGAGCACCACCTGCGCCACCGCCTGCTGCCCGGCATCGGGTTCGGAGGCCGCCTCGTAATAGATCGCGGCGGTCAGGCATTCCGCCGCCCGCGCCCGGTCCGTGGCACCACCGGCAAAGGCGAAGGGGCGGGCGGGAACGACGCCGGTGTTCGCCGCCACGATCGCGGCGGCCATGGCGGCCGGAATGGGCAGGGCGGGCAACGGCGCGGTGCCCGTCGTGCCCCGGGCCGGCGCCGCCATCGCCGGGCGCGGGCCTTCGCCGGCATAGAGCAGCGCCGCGCCCGGGAAATGCGCGTCCGCTTCATAGCCGCTGGCCGTAGCACCGATGGTCGCCGCGGCCGGCGCGGCATGATCCGCCTCCACCGCCCGCCACGCCGCATGCGCGATCATGGCCAGCAGCGCCGCCAGACCCAGCCCGGCCAGCACCAGCCAGACCCGAGTCACCACCCGCCATGTCGTCGCCCGAACCCGCATCCGCGCGGCCCTAGCCGATCGCGCCGCCGCCGTCCGCCTGCGAATGCGGCCCGTCCCGCTCCGGGGCGAAGAGGGCGCCCGGCAATGTTCGGCGGATCATCGCAGCGCGGGCACGTCGAGCTTCAGCGCGGCGGACGGGATCACCTCGAGCTGCGGATAGACCTTACGCAGCGCGGGCAGGAACTGCCGTGCGTCGCCCGCCACGACGATGCTGGCGGGTGCGGGATCGAGCAGCGCGACCGACACTTTCTGCTCGGCATCCGCATCCACCGCCTGCACGCGATCGGTGAAGCGCTGCAGTTCGGCAAGCGGCACGTCCTCCTCGACATAATTGGCGAGCAGCCCGGCGGCACCACCCGTCGTCTCGATCGTCGCGCCGAAATTGCCGACGAGCACCGCCTTGCGCGTCTCGATCTCGCCGGGCGATGCCGGTGCTGCGCCCATCGCGCGCATCTGCGCGACGATCAGCTCGATCACTTCGGCCGCCGAGGGGTTCTTGGTCTGCGTGCGCGCGGCGATCAGGCCGGGTTCGCGGCGGGCCTGCATGCTGCTGCCCGCCCCATAGGCCAAGCCGCGCTTGATGCGGATTTCCTGGTTCAACCGCGACGAGAAGCCGCCGCCAAGGATCGTGTTGGCCAGGGCAAGCGGATAATAGCGCGGGTCGGCGCGCGCGATCCCGGTGCGCGCCACGACCACGCCGGCCTGGCCCGCATCGGGCATGTCGACCACGATCACGCGTGGGGCAGGTGCCGCGAGTGGCGGCGCCATGGGGGCCGCCGCGGCATCGGCGACATGCCAATCGGCGAACCGCGCATTGGCAAGCGCGGTGGCCTTGGCGGGGGTGATGTCGCCGACGAGGATCAGCGTGGTGCGCGCCGGCACCCAGCTCCGCCGATAGCTCGCCGTCAGGTCGCCCCGCGTGATCGCGGCGAGCGAGGCGGGCGTTCCTTCCAGGGGGGCGCCATAGGGATGCGCGCCGAATACCGCGCGCGAGGCGGCAAGGGCTGCCACCTGCGCCGGGTTCTTCAGCGCCACGCCTGCCGCATCGACCGCCTGCGCGCGGGCGCGTTCGATCTCGGGCGCGGCGAAGGCGGGGTTGCGCGCGACATCCGCCAGGATGTCCATGGCGGGGGCGAGCTGGTCCGACTTCACCGTCACATCGATCGTCGCGCCGTCGCGGTCCGCATCGCTGCCGATCGATCCGCCGAGCGACTCGATCGCACGCGCGATCTGCGTCGCGGACCGAGTCGCGGTGCCCTTGGTGAGCAGCGTGGCCGACAGGCTGGCCGCACCCGCGGGCGCCCGCGTGTCCGCCGCGCCGCCGCGCGCGACCAACGTCGCCGTGACGAGCGGCAGGCCGTGGCGTTCGAGCGTGACGAGCCGGATGCCGTTCGCCAGCACCGTCTCCACCGGCTGCGGCACGTTGGGTTTCACCGCCGCCGCGACGGGCGGCAGCGAGGCGCGCTCTGCAGCGCTCGCGGGGGTGACGATCGCGACGTCGCGGGGCGGGGCGAGGTCGGCCACGACGACGCTGGGCGAGACCGCGATCGTGTCCGCCACCGCGCTGGCCGGTTTGCTCTCGATCGGCAGATAGCGGATCGTCACCGCCTGATCGTCGGCGAGATAGGCGCGCGCCACGCGCTGCACGTCGGCGGCGCTGACGGTCGCGATCGCGGCGAGCTGGCGGTCGGCATCGTGCGGGTCGCCATCGATGATGGCGGACGAGGCGATGGTGCGTGCCTTGCCCTCGGCGGTCTCCCGGCTCCTGAGCGTCGCGGTGACGATCTGGTTCTTCGCCTGCGCCAGATCGGCCGCGCTCACGGGCGTGTCGCGCAGCGCCGCGATCTCGCGCTTCAACGCGGCCTCGCCCAACGCGACGTCCTTGCCGCCGGCCATGATCGCATAGACCGCGAGGTTGCCCGTGCCCTGCTTGGTGTCGAGGCTGGCCGCCGCATCCTGCGCGAGCTGGTCGCGATAGACGAGCGACTGATAGAGCCGTGAGCTTTCGCCGGTCGCCAGGATCGTCTGGAGGACGGTCAGCGCCGGCACGTCGGGCGCGCGATCGGGCGGCACGTGATAGCTGAGCAGCACGGCCGGCAGCGGCGTGTTGGCTTCATAGACGGTGTAGGACACCGCCTGCGTGCGCGGCGGCTCGACCACCGTGACGCGGGGGATCGGTGTGGAAGGGCGGGCGATCCCGGCGAAATACCGGTCCACCCATGCGTTCAGTTGCGCAGGATCGAAATTGCCCGACACGACCAGGATCGCATTGTCCGGCCGGTAATAGGTCGCATGAAACGCGCGCACATCGTCGATCGAGGCGGATTCGAGGTTGGGGATGCTGCCGATCGTCGAGCGCGCATAGGGATGGCGCGTGTACGAGGCGGCGGACAGATCGACCGAGAACAGCTTGCCATAGGGGCGGGCGAGCGTGCTCTGGCGCAACTCCTCCTCGACCACGGCACGTTCCGAACCGAAGCTCCTGGGCTCGACGACGAGGCTCGCCATCCGGTCCGCCTCGGCAAACAGCAGCCGCTGGAGATGGTTGGCGGGAACCGTCTCGTGATATTCGGTATAGTCGTCGTTGGTGGAGGCGTTGTTGTTGCCGCCGACATCCTCGGTCAGGCGGTCGAACTGTTCGGAGACGAGGTTGCGCGTCGCCTTGAACATCAGATGCTCGAACATGTGCGCGAAGCCCGAGCGACCCTTGGGATCGTCCTTCGAGCCGACATCGTACCACATCTGGATCGCCACGTTGGGCGTCGTCGTGTCGCGGATCGCATAGACGCGCAGCCCGTTGCCGAGCGTGCGTTCGGTGAACGCGATCGGCGGCACCGATGCCGGCGCCGGCGCGGCGATGACCGGCGCGGCGATGCTGCCGATCAGCAGCGCGGCGAACGCGCGACGCAGGCTCACTGGTCCTTGGACCGGTTGGCGAACAGCACCGCGCCCGCGATCGCCGCCGAACCGATCCCGACGCCCAGCCCGATCTTGGCGAGCGGCCAGCTCTTGGCCTTGCCCGTTACCGCCTTGGCGGCGGCTTCGCTGCGCGCCTTGGCCTCCTTGGCGGCGGCGAGGATCTCGTTGGGGGCGTCGTCGGTCGAATCGGTCACGCGGGCTCTCCGGAATGCGAAGCCGCGCCTGCATACAAGGCGCGGAATTGGTTGGCGAACAGGGTGAGTGTCTGCGCCGCGATCGCCGTGCGCAAGTCTGCCATCAGCGTTTCGTAGAACCAGATATTGTGCTCGGTCATCAGCATCGCGCCAAGCATCTCGCCGCTGCGCACCAGATGGTGGAGATAGGCGCGGCTCCAGGTCGCGCAGACCGGGCAGGGGCAGGCGGGATCGAGCGGCCCCCGATCCTCGGCGAACCGGGCGTTGCGGATGTTGATCGGGCCGGTCCGTGCAAAGGCCTGGCCGGTGCGGCCCGAGCGCGTGGGCATCACGCAGTCGAACATGTCGATCCCGCGCTCGACCGCGCCGACGATGTCGGTCGGCTTGCCGACGCCCATCAGATACCGCGGCTTATCGGCGGGCAATTGATCGGGCGCGAAATCGAGACAACCGAACATCGCCTCTTGCCCTTCGCCCACCGCCAGGCCGCCCACCGCATAGCCGTCGAAGCCGATCGCGGTCAGCGCATCCGCCGAGGCCTTGCGCAAGCCCTGGTCGAGCGCGCCCTGCTGGATGCCGAAGATCGCCGCGCCCTCGGCATGCGCGCCGCCGCCGTCGAACGCGTCGCGCGAACGCCGTGCCCAGCGCATCGAACGCTCCATGGCGGCGGCCTGCACTTCAGCCGTCGCGGTGGTCGGCACCAGCTCGTCGAACGCCATGACGATATCCGAGCCGAGCAGCCGCTGGATCTCGATCGAACGTTCCGGCGTCAGCAGGTGCCGCGTGCCGTCGAGATGCGACTTGAACGCGACGCCCTCCTCGCTGCGCTTGGTCAGGTCGGCCAGGCTCATCACTTGATAACCGCCGGAGTCGGTCAGGATCGGGCGGTTCCACCCCATTAACGCATGCAAGCCGCCCAACCGCGCGACCCGCTCGGCGCCGGGGCGCAGCATCAGGTGATAGGTGTTGCCGAGGATGATGTCGGCGCCCGACGCAGCGACGTCGGCGGGCTTCATGCCCTTGACCGTGGCTGCGGTGCCGACCGGCATGAAGGCGGGGGTGCGGATCGTGCCGCGGCGCATCGCGATCGCGCCGGTCCGTGCACGGCCATCGGTCGCCGCGATCGTGAAGGAAAAGCGGCTCACCGGCGCTTCTTCCGCCCGCCCGCGTCGTCCGGCAGGCGTGGCGCGCTCGCGCGGATCGTCACCAGCTCGGTGCGGGTGAGCGCGCCGTCCCGATCGACGTCCAGCCGCTGGAAGATCTGCGCGAAACGGCCCTGAAGTTCGACGAGCGTGATCCGGTCGTCGCCGTTCGCATCCACCTCGAACGGGCTCGGCAGCGCGTTGGCGTCGCCCAGCCAGCGCTTCGCCCACTCGGCATAGGCGATATAGCCGATCGAGCCACCGGCCGCGCCGTCCGCGGTCGCGAAGCTGCGCGCCACGCACGGATCGAGCTCGGCGCGGGTGACGCGCGCATCGCCATCGGCATCGCAGGCAGCGATGAACATCGCGGCGGGATCGACCAAGATGGTGCCGGCGGGTTGCGGCCGGACGGGCGACGCGGCGGGAACCGCCTGCGCGGCAAGCGCGAGGATCAGGAGCATGACCGCCTCATGACAGCCGCCGCGCCGCGCCGCCAGCGGCGTTTTCGGAAGGTCGGAGGCACGCCGAAGATGGAGCGGGTGAAGGGAATCCGCCATTACCGTAAGTGGCTGGTCACGATGGTTTGAGCGTAATCGAAGCCGGAAACGCTTATCGCGCTATCCCAATCTCGACCGAACTACCGGACCCCGAATGGGCAGGCTATTTCTGATCGCCGGTATCGTTTAATCTACAACCCGGATGGCGGACCGGGCAATCTCGCCCTGCCCGCCATCCGGCGATCAAAAGTGTACGCCTGCCCCGACAAGGAACGCCCGACCTACCAGTCCCTGGTAATAGGTGTTGAGCGCTCCCGAGCCTGCCGTCGCGGGATAGGGAATGCCTCTGTTGGTCACGTTGTCGACGTTGACCCGAAAGTTGAACCGGTCGTTCACATGCAGCGTCAGGCTGGTGTTCCAAATCGTGAAACTGCTCACGCCCGTCACGTCACGGGCATTGGCACCATCTTGCACGTCGAATCTGGCCGGGCCGATATACTCGACTTGGTTGAACCAGCTGAACGGCCCCTTGTCGTAGGTCAAGCTGACGTTCACCCGATCGATGCTCTGACCTATGTTGCCGCGCGTGGTCGTCCGCGGTGTGCTGCTGTCGATTATTATGAACTGGCGCAGCGTATGCACGGCGTTGATACTGCCGGTCAGCATTCCGAAGCTACCCAGCCCATGCCGATAGGACAATTCGGCGGTAATGCCGTCAAACCCGAGTCCGCCCTGGTTGATGTACGGCTCCTGCAGCGTCAATACCTGACCGAAATTCTCGCCCGGCGTCTGGTCGCGTTGGATCAGGCCGCAATAGAAGCTGTTCGGATAGTTGGACGAATCGTAACAGCCGCTCAAAACGTTGGCGGCGCTCGATGCGACCACCGTGTCGGCAACGCGAATGTGGATGTAATCGACCGACAGCGACAAGCCGCGCAATAGGCGCGGCGTCAGCACGCTGCCGACCGTCCACGATTTCGCGACCTCGTTGCGCAGGTTGCGATTGCCGACGATGGTGATCGGCTGCGTGAAGGAGGCAATGTTCGAAACGAAGTTGGTCGGCAGTCCGGCCGCCGAGCAATTCTTCTGTCGAACGGCGGGGTTCGGCCCGCTTGTCAGCGACGACGCATCGCATGGATCGAAGCCACCATCAAAGGCGGGCTGGTTGGCCGAGAACAGCTCGGTCACCGCGGGCGCGCGGATGGCCTTGGTGTAGTTGCCGCGGATCGCCAGACCGCCGATCGGCGACCAGCGGCCACCCGCCGTCCAGGTGAAGGCATTGCCAGCCAACGAATTCCAGACTTGTCGTCCTGCTGCATTCAGCTCCAGTTCGTGGACGAGCGGAATGTGTTGATCAGGGCCGATCAACGGCGCGCGCATCTCGCCGAACAATTCATTCGTAATGTACGATCCCTCTACGCCCAAGATCGGGATGCTGCGGCCGAGCGGAATCGTGTAATAGGCGTCCGGCGAGAACCGCGAATATTCCCGGCGGTTCTCGTATCCCACCGAGACGCCCAGATCGCCGCCGGGCAGCGTGAAGAGCGACCCGGTCAACGTTGCGAGGAAATCACGCTGCGAGGTGATCGCGTCAGTAATCGCGTTGGTGGTGACGTAATCCTTCGCCGCTTGGCTGGGGGCACCATTACCGAACAGGTTAAGCGGCGCACAGGTGGTAGAGATTGTACCGCCGTAGGGCTGGCTGTAATCGGGCGTATTGGGATCGGTGCGCACCAGCGGCGGCTGCGTCGGGTCGCTGGAGCTTGGATTGAATGGCAGGCAGACGATGTTGCCGTTCGCGTCCCGGCCGACGTTCAGAGCGCGGCGAAGGTTCGGCTCGACCAGCGAGGGAATGATCGACCGCGTCTTGGTACGCCCGTAATTGGCGGAAACCTCGTAGGTGAACTTGTGACCGAGGGCGCCGAAATCGCCGCGGAGGCCGCCGACAAACCGGTACAGGTCTTGATCCGCCTTTGCGACGCCGGAGACAAGGTCCGTATTGGCGCGACCGACATAGAAATTGGCGTCGTTGCCGGCCGGCAGACCATTGGTGATCAGGTTCTGTCGAATGATGTTGCGTGCCTGATCGGTTAAGAACGGGTTGCTGAGCTTGAAGATGTAGTTGCCGTTGACGTCGAACGTGCCGAGCGGATTCTGTGCGAAGAACGCCGTGTTATAGACGGGCTGGCCGGCCAGATTGGTCGCCTTGTTCTTAGAATACCAGCCTTCGCCGAACAGCTCGATACCGTCGCTGATCTTGAAGTTCGCCAGTGCCGTCACATTGACGCGATCGTCGGTCACGCGAAGATTGGAGATGTCACCTAGGTTGAGCTGGTCGCCGCCGAGGAAAGTGCTGGATGAATTGGTACGCGTGCCAAGGTCCCACGGAACGAGCGTACCGTCCGGTGCGAAATGCACGAATTGGCCGGCGGAGTTCACCACGCTCTGATTCGCGCGGATGGTTGCACCGTCCTTGAAATAGGGGTTGCCGCCCGGATAGCCAAGAAACGTGCGAACGTTCGAGACGAGCACGTTGCTGTAAGGCGACTGAAAGAACGGCGATGCAGGATTGGTCGTGCCGTAGGGCTGGATGAAGCCGAGGTTCTGGCTCGTGATGGCACGCTGACTGCCCACTAGGCCATCGTCGTGATTATATTCCGCATCCACCGTAATGTTGCCGCGGCCATCGGCGAAATTTCGGCCGACCAGCGCGCGAATACGTTGGTTGCCGAGGTCGCCCAGCTGACTGATGCCGGACTGCGCGTCGATGTCGACGCCCTGATAGTCCTTGCGCAGAATGATGTTCACCGTGCCGGCGATCGCGTCCGAACCGTAGATCGGTGCGCCGCCGATCGAGATCGTCTCGACGCGATCGATCAGCTTCGTCGGAATGGTGTTGAGGTCGACCTGCGTTCCCGCCCCGGCCGAGGAAAAGGGCGTTGCAGGGTTGGCGCCGACGAAGCGGCGGCCGTTGACCAGCGTCAGCGTCCGCTGCGAGCCGAGTGAGTACAGGTTGACGAAGCTCTGACCGACGCCGAAGCCGTTGCCCTGACCCCCGATCAATGAACTGTCGGGAACGCCGAAGCCGGGAAGCTCGTTGATCGCCCTGGCTACATCCGGATAGCCCCGATTATTCAGCGTGTCAGCGTTCAGCGTAGTGGTCGGCTGCGCATTATCGACCGAGGGACGCCGAATGCGCGATCCCGTAACGACGACATCGTTCTGTGCCGCGGGGACATTGCCGTTAGTCAGGCCAGCGTCGGGCTGGCTGGTCTGATCCTGTGGCGCAGCCGCAGTCGTCGCAGCGGCGCCCGACGATTGACCCCGCTGGTCGGCAGTCGAAGGACTCTGCGAGGCTTGCTGCGCCGACGCAGCGGCTGCAAAAGCCAATGCCGACCACCCCACCGTCAAGGTCCAAAGCGCTTTGCGCCCCGAAAGCCGAGTGACCATGCCGAACCCCCCTTTGATCTTGCAATGAGGTTAGCATGCTGCCCGTCGCCCATGGACACAATCGGTCCGTCGTCGTTCCAGACAACAATTTCAGTTTGTGACGTTTTGGCAACATATTTGTAATAGACGTAAGCTGACCGCGATCTTTCCCCGGCGATTGCCATCGATCCTCAACGCGTTATCATCCTCGATCCGCCGCTGCGGGCTCGTCTGACAACCAAGCTGACTCTGCCTGAGCCGGCGGAGCGTATATTGGCGGCAAACCTCACCGCCAATGTGGCCACGATAGGGCAAAACACATGACAACTCTCCGCAGTCGAGAGCGAAAGCGGGCCAACGGCCTACTCCAGAACGAACTCTACATCGGCCGCATCGTCCACAACCGTACCTCGAAGGTGGTCGAGCCGATGACGCGCCGTGTGCGGATCCGTCCGAACCCGCAAGACCAGTGGGTGATCGAGGAGGTGCCGCACCTGCGCATTGTCGCCCAGGAACTCTGGGACAAGGTGCAGAGCGGGCTGCGCCGCCGCGAAGGTGGTGTGCCCGCCACGCATCGGCGTGCCCGGCATATGCTGTCCGGCCTCGGCGTATGTGGAACGTGCGGCGGACCGTGGAACCTGCGGAGCGGCACCTATTGGAGCTGCGGTAGCCGGATCGAAGGCAGCGGCTGCACCAACAACCGGACGATCTCGACGGACAGGTATGAGAGCCGGGTGCTTGAGGGTCTTCGCGAACGGATGCTCGATCCCGATCTCGTCGAAATCTTCGTCGCGGAATATCGTGAGGAATATGCCAAGCGCGCCGTCCGGTTGCGGCGAGAACGTGGTGCCGTCGAGCGGCGACTGGCCGCCGCCACCGCGACGATCGACCGCCTGGTCGCCGCGATTGCCTCCGGCGCCGGGTCGTTCGAGCAGGTCCGCGATGCGCTCGGAAAGGCTCGAGCCGATTATGATGCGGCGACCGCCGAACTGCAGGACCAGGACGCGGTCCCGGTCGTCGCGCTGCATCCCGCGATCGTCGCCGACTATCGCCGGCAGGTCGCCGCTTTACAGGCGGCGCTTGCCGACCCCGAAGCCGGACCGCAGGCGACGACGGCATTGCGCGCGCTCATCGACCGGATCGTGATGACACCCAATTCCGACGGGCGCGGAGTGGCCATTCAGGTCGAAGGACGCCTTGCCGGCATCGTCGCGCTCGCCACCGGGAACGAGCCGCCGGAGGCACTTACTCTAAAGGTGGAGCGGGTGAAGGGAATCGAACCCTCGTCGTAAGCTTGGAAGGCTTCTGCTCTACCATTGAGCTACACCCGCGTGCCTCACCCGGTTAGCCGGGGCGGGGGCGGGGTGCAAGCGGGGGAATGTTTCATGGCTTGCTTACCATTCCCCGCTAAGCCGTGAAGCCATGGATCACGACATGATAGGCGGCTCTGCGACCATGGCCGATCCCCGTCCGCCGTCCGCGGTCAGCCGGGGCGCGGGGCTGGCGGGGCTCGCAGGGTTGCTCGCGTGGCTGGGGCTGGCGGTGCTCTGGCATCTCGACGGGCCTTATTCGGCGCTGGTCGATCTGGCCGCCTGCGCGGTGCCTATGATCGGCTGGTCGCTGCTGGTCGACAAGGTCCACCGCTATCCGAGCACCGGAATCGACTGGCATGCGCCGCGCCCCTGGCGCGAGACGCTGGACACCAGCCTGACGAAGCTTGCGGGCTATTGGGCCACCTGGGCCGGCATCGCGGCGATCTACGGCACGTTCCGCTTCTACTGGAGCGGCAATTGGGTGTTCGCGATGGCGTGTTTCTCGGTCGCCGCGCCCGTGATGTTCGTGGGCTCGATCGCCTATGTGCTGTGGCTGGACCGGCGGCTCGTCGCGCCGCGCGACGGCGCCTGGGCGTTCGGCGCATGGCTGACGGGGCAGGATGGGGTCGAGCGCGCCGCGCTCTACAACCATTTGCGGATCTGGGCGGTGAAGGCGTTCTTCCTGGCGTTCATGCTGGCGGGCGTGCCGGGCAATTTCGGGCCGTTCGTGCGGAACGCCGGCACGGGGCTGTTTGCCGATCCGGTGTCGCTGGCGAACGCGCTCGTCGGGTTCATGTTCGTGATCGACATGGTCTTCGCGACGGTCGGCTATATCCTCACCTTCCGCCCGCTCGATTCGCATATCCGCACCGCCAACCCCTATGCCGCGGCCTGGGTGGCGGCGCTGCTCTGCTATCCGCCGACCAGCCTGATGGGCGGGGGCTCGCTGTTCGATTACGGCGTCAACGGCCGCGACTGGGCGTTCTGGTTCCAGTTCCACCCGGTGCTGCTGTGGAGCGCCGGCGCGGCGCTCGTAGTGCTGGCGGGCATCTACGCATCCGCCACCGTCGCGTTCGGGCCGCGCTTTTCCAATCTCACCAACCGCGGAATCCTGACGCACGGCCCCTATGCCTGGTCGCGCCACCCGGCCTATCTTTCCAAGAACCTGTTGTGGTGGCTCACCAGCGTGCCGGTGCTGACGATGGGCAGCACCACCGACGCGATCCGCGCGACCGTGCTGATGGGGGTGGTCAGCGGCATCTATTACTGGCGCGCGAAGACCGAGGAGCGGCATCTGTCCGCCGATCCGGCCTATGTCGCCTATAGCGCATGGATGCAGCGCAACGGCGCGGTGCCGCTGGTCTTCGCGTGGTTGTGGGGACGGCGCCCCCGCGCCGCGGCCTAGAAGCTCTCTTCGTCGTAGACCTTGCTCACGTCGCCGCCCCAGGCGCCGTGATAGCGATCGAGCAGGCTCTGCGCGGGCACCTTGCCCGTACGCACGATTGCGCGCAGCGGATCGAGGAAGCCGGTCTCGTTGTCGCCCGCACGGTTCGTCCGCCCTCGCGCCGACAGCCCGGCGCTCGCGATGTCGAGCACGTCGCTGGCGATATCGCGCAGCCGTCCGCCGCCCGGCAACGGCGCGTCGAGCGCGAGCCGCGGCACCGCGTCGCGCAGCGCCTGGCGCTCGTCGATCGTCCAGCCCTTCACCAGATCCCATGCCGCATCCAGCGCACCCTGATCGTAGAGCAGCCCCACCCACAAGGCGGGCAGCGCGCAGATCCGGTTCCACGGGCCGCCATCGGCGCCGCGCATCTCGAGAAAGGTCTTCAGCCGCACCTCGGGGAAGGCCGTCGACAGATGGTCGTTCCAGTCGTCGAGCGTCGGCTTCTCGCCCGGCAGCACTGCCAGCTCGCCCTTCAGGAAATCGCGGAAGCTGTGGCCCGCCGCGTCGATGTAGCGGCCGTCGCGATAGACGAAGTACATCGGCACATCGAGCGCATATTCGGCATAGCGTTCGTAGCCGAAGCCATCCTCGAACACGAAGGGCAGCATGCCGGTGCGGTGCGGATCGGTGTCCGACCAGATATGGCTGCGATAGGACAGCATGCCGTTGGGCTTGCCCTCGGTGAACGGCGAATTGGCGAACAGTGCGGTCGCGAGCGGCTGGAGCGCCAACCCGACGCGGAACTTCTTCACCATATCGGCTTCGGACGAATAATCGAGATTCACCTGGATCGTGCAGGTGCGCAGCATCATGTCGAGCCCCATGCTGCCGACGCGCGGCATATGGTTCAGCATGATGACATAGCGGCCCTTGGGCATCCGCGGCAGCTCGGCGCGCGTCTTGTCGGGCCACATGCCGAGACCCAGAAAGCCGATCCCGAGCTTCTCGCCCGCGGCCTTCACCTGCTCCAGATGCCGCCCGGTCTCGGCGCAGGTGTCGTGCAGGCTTTCGAGCGGCGCGCCCGACAGTTCGAACTGGCCGGCGGGCTCCAGGCTGATGCTGCCGTCGGCGCCCGACATCGCAATGACGTGATCGCCCTCGTACACCGGCTTCCAGCCATATTGCTCGAGTTCGCCGAGCAGCGCGCGGATGCCGCCGGCCTCGTCATAGGAGGGCGCGTGATGATCGGCGCGCGCATAGACGAACTTCTCATGCTCGGTGCCGATCCGCCAGCGGTCCTTGGGCTTCTCGCCCCGGGCGAAACTCTGGATGAGCTGGTCGCGCGATTCGATGATCGGCTTGGGCGTGGCGGTCGTCATGATCCGCGCCTTACGCTGCGATGAACGGGGCTGCTAGGCCTATCGAGCGTGCGCACGATCGCGCACGCTACCAGTCGCCCGCCGCCGCCATCCACAGCGATACCGCCGCCGCAGCGGCGGTGTCGGCGCGCAGGATGCGGGGGCCGAGACCGATGCCGATCGCCGCGGGGCAGGCGCGGATCGCGGCGCGCTCGTCATCGTCGAAGCCGCCTTCGGGCCCGATCAGGATCGCCGCCGGGCCGGGGCGATCGCGCATTGCCGCCAGGGCGGGCAGGCCGCCGGTCTCGTCGGCGAAGAACAGCGCGCGTTCGGCGGGCCAGTCGCGGAGCAGCGCGCCCAGCTTCACCGGCTCGGCGCAGTCGGGCACCGCGGTGCGGCCGCATTGCTCGGCCGCCTCGATCATGTGCGCGCGCAGGCGTTCGGTGTTGGGCTTGTCGATCACGGTGCGGCGGGTGAGCGTGGGAACGAGCCGCGCGACGCCCAGTTCGCACGCCTTTTCCGCCAGCCAGTCGACGCGGCCCTTCTTCAGCGGCGCGGCGCACAGCCACAGATCGGGTACCGGCTCGCGCGGCCGCAACCGCTCGGTCACGTCGAGCACCAGATCGCGCCGGCCGACGCTCTGCGCGACGCCCAGCCATTCGCCGGTCTCGCCGTCGAACAGCTTGACCGGATCGCCCACCCGCATCCGCATCACGCCGGCGAGATAATGCGCGGCCGGCCCGTCGAGCGCGAGGGCCCCGAGCGACAGCGGCGAGGCGACGAAGAGCCGCGGCGTCGATCGCGGCGGCCAGGCGGGGGTGGCGGGCATGGCACCCCGTAACAAATCCGCCGGGCCACGGGGAGGGGGGCGGTGGCGGCTATTCCGGCTCGGCAGGAGGTTTGCGCCGTCGCCAGAGGCGGCGCACCAGCCAGACGACCAGCGCCAGCGCCACCAGCCCGGACAGCGCGACACCCGCGACGACGCCGGCGACGCGGAAGATCGCCCAGAACAACGCCTCCACGAAGCGGCCGACCGCGACCGACAGGCCGATCATCGAGGAGGCAAGGGCTGCGGCATCGTGCGCCGTACGTAACCATTCCGGGGTTGCGCGCCAAACGCCGTGTTCCTAACCGGCGGCATGGCCGAACAGATCGTTCCCGATAGCGAACATGGCGGATTGGTCGGGCGCCTGCCGCGACGGATGCGCGGCCTTGCGCTGCTGGCGCGGTTCGATCGGCCGATCGGATGGTGGCTGTTGTTCTGGCCGGGCGCCTGGGGCGTGGCGCTGGCGGGCGGCGCGGTGCGGCGCTGGGATCTGCTGCTCTGGCTGCTGATCGGCAGCATCGCGATGCGCGGGGCGGGGTGCGTCTATAACGACATCGTCGATCGCGATCTCGACGCGCAGGTGGCGCGCACCCGCGCCCGCCCGATCCCCAGCGGGCTGGTGTCGGTGCGGACGGCATGGGCGTGGCTCATTGCGCTGTGCCTCGTCGGGCTGATCGTGCTGGTGCAGCTTTCGCCCGTGGCGGCGGCGGTCGCGGTGGCGAGCCTCGCGCCGGTGGCGGCCTATCCCTTCATGAAGCGCATCACCTGGTGGCCGCAGGCATGGCTGGGCATCGTCTTTTCCTGGGCGCTGCCGGTGGGTTGGATCGCGATCCAGGGACGCGCCTCCTGGCCGATGGCGCTGCTCTACGCGGGGTCGATCGCCTGGGTGATCGGCTATGACACGATCTACGCGCTTCAGGACCGCGAGGACGATGCGTTGATCGGCGTGCGCTCGTCCGCGCTCGCGATGGGCGCGCATGTGCGGGAGGGCGTGGCCGGCTTCTATGCCGTGGCGATCCTGCTCTGGGCGGGAGCGTTCTGGCTGGTGCGGCCCGATATCCTGGCGCTCGCGGCGTTGCTCCCGGTCGCGCTCCATCTCGGCTGGCAGGCGGCGACGCTCGCGCCCGACGACGGCGCGGGCGCGCTCGCGCGGTTTCGCGCCAACCGCTTCGCCGGGCTGTTGATGTTCGCAGCCTGTCTGGTGGTGGGCACGGCGGGGTAGCGCGCCGCGCCCCGCGTCCCTAAGTCGTGCCCATGCTGACCCGAGAAGACGCGCGGACCCGCGCCCATGATATCGTCGCGCGCGCCACCGCCGCGGGCGCCGATGCCGCCGACGCCGTCTATGCCGCCGATGCCTCGCTCGACGTGTCGGTGCGGCTGGGCGCGCTGGAGGATGTCGGCCGGTCGGAAAGCGCGGAGATGGGGCTGCGCGTGTTCGTCGGCCACCGCACCGCGAGCGTCTCTACCTCCGATCTGTCGGACGATGCGCTCGACACGCTCGTCGCCCGCGCGATCGCCATGGCACGCGAGGCGCCCGAGGATCGCTGGGCGGGGCTGGCGCCGTCCGAGCGGCTGATGCACGGGGCCGCGCCGCTGCTCGATCTCGACGACGGCGGCACTGCCAGCCCGCAGGAGCTGCGCGACGTGGCGTTGGCGGCGGAGGATGCCGCGCGCGCCGTGCCGGGGGTTACGAACAGCGAGGGCGCGGGCGCGAGTGCGGCGCGCTCGGTCTGGGCGCTCGCCACCAGCCACGGCTTTGCGAACGCCTATGCCGCCACCGGCTATGGCATATCGGCGAGCGTGCTGGCGGGCGAGGGTGGCGCGATGCAGCGCGATTACGCGCATCACTCCGCGCGGCACCGCGCGCATCTCGACGCGCCCGAGGCGATCGGTGCGCGTGCGGGCGCGCAGGCCGTGGCCCGGCTGGATCCCGGCCGGCTACCGAGCGGCCCGATGACCGTCGTCTATGATCCGCGCGTCGGGGGTTCGCTGCTCGGGCATCTGATCGGTGCGATCGGCGGGCAGGCGATCACGCGCAAGACGAGCTTCCTGCTCGATGCGCTCGGCAGCCGCGTGTTCGCGGACGGCGTGTGCGTGCGCGACGATCCGCACCGCCCGCACGGGCTACGCTCGCGGCCGTTCGACGGCGAGGGGCTGCCGGTATCGCCGACGACGATCGTCGAGGACGGGATGCTGGAGACGTGGCTGCTCGATTCGGCATCGGCGCGGCAATTGGCGCTGGAGCCGACCGGCCATGCCGCGCGCGGCATCGGCGGCGGCCCGGGCATCTCCACCAGCAATCTGTATCTCGAAGCGGGCGCGATGCCGCCGGCGACGCTGATCGCGGACATCGCCGACGGCGTCTATGTCACCGAGCTGATCGGGATGGGCGTGAACGGCCTGACTGGCGATTACAGCCGGGGTGCGGCGGGCTTCCGGATCGTGGACGGTCAGATCGCCGCGCCCGTCGCCGAGTTCACCATCGCCGGCAACCTGAGAGACATGTTCCTGGCGCTCGTGCCGGCCAACGATCTGGTGTTTCGCTATGGCACCAACGTGCCGACCGTGCGGATCGAGGGGATGACCGTCGCGGGTGGCTGATCTCGCCGCCGCGGTCGCGCAGGTCGCGCGCGAGGCCGGCGCGCTGGCGCTCGCCCGCTGGCGCACCGATGTCGAGAGCTGGAGCAAGGCCGATGCGAGCCCCGCCTGCGAGATCGATCTGGCAGTGGACCGGATGCTGCGCGCGCGGCTCTCGGCGATCGCTCCCGATGCGGGCTGGCTGTCGGAGGAGACCGCCGACAGCGCCGATCGGCTGACCCGTTCGCGGGTGTGGGTGATCGATCCGATCGACGGAACGCGCGATTATCTTCGCGGGCGGCGGGGCTGGGCGGTGTCGATCGCGCTGGTCGAGGATGGCGAGCCGGTGCTGGGCGTGCTCGACGCGCCGGCGCGGGGCGAGCATTGGGTGGCGACGCGGGGCGGCGGCGCGACCCGCAACGGTACGGCGCTGCATGCGAGCGCGCGCCGCGGCCTGGCGGGCGCGCGCGTTCCGGCCGATGCGTTGCCGCGGATCGATCGCGATTTCGTGGCGGTCGACAAGCCCAACGGCATCGCGCTCCGGATCGCCATGGTCGCGGCGGATGAGGCCGATCTGGTCGCGACGCTGCGCTGGGGTCATGAGTGGGACGTCGCCGCCGCGGTGCTGATCGCGGGCGAAGCGGGCGCGGGGGTCAGCGATGCGCTGGGGGCGCCCTTGCGCTTCAACCGGCCCGATCCGCGCGCCTTCGGCGTGATCGCCGCCGCGCCGGGGATCCACGCCGCCGCCGTGACGCGGATCGCGGATCGTGCGCGTCAGGTGCTGGACGGCTGATCGGCGGCTTCAGCCGCGATCGGAGACCGCCGCGCCGAGCACCCGCTGCGCGTTATCGAGGCACTCGCACAGCAAAGCGGCCAGCAGCGTCTGGGACAGGCCGTCGGCAATCGCCAACGCCGCATTCAGATGATCGACAAGGTCGCGCATGGCGATGATCTGCTCCGGATCCAAGGGCCCTCTCGCATGGTTCGTCCGGTACGAACATGGCGGTGCTTCACGGACTTGGCAATCGCGCGTCGCGGACGCCCGGCTTTTTTGCGATCCGGCCATGACCGGCGAGCCGCGTCCTAGGGCGTAGGCGCCGCGCCGTCGTCGCCGTAGCGCGTCTCCAGATAGCGCCGCCGGGTGGCGAGGCCGTCGAGATCGTCCTGCGCCAGCCACGCGGTCATGTCCGCGATCTCGCGCTCGATCAGCCGCAGCCCGTCGACGAGCTCGGCATCGGGCGTCTTGCCGTTACGCGGGGTCTGGCGAAGCGCGCCCGGCACGCGGTTGTAATCGGCAACGAAGGCGGGGAGCTGCTCGCCGATCAGCCGGCGCACCTCGAGCCCCGCCTCGGTTTCGCCGTCGAGCCGGCCGAGCTGCGGCGACAGCGTGTCGAGCCGGGCGCCGATCTGATCCACCAGCGTGCGGGCGGGGGCGGGCAGCATCGGCCGCTGAGCGCCGAGCCAGCGCTCGGTCTGCGCCGGCAGCGCCTTCAGGTCTACCGTGCGCAGCTTCTCGGGCGGCGGCGCGCGGCCTTCGGCAGGCACGAGCGCGAACAGGAGCGTGGCTGCGACGAGCAGCGCCATCACCAGCACGGCGCCCATGATCCCCAGCGGCGCGACGATGCTGCCGAACAGCACGGCGGCGATCAGGATCGCGGCATCGGCCATGGCGATTCGCGTCAGCCGGCGTCCGATCGCCTGAGTCGTGCGCCGCCGCGCGGGCGCATCGCGATACCCGTCCGAAATGCGCGCCATCGTCGCGCGCGCTCGCTCGATCTGCTCGTCCACCTGGCTCAAGGCCTACATCGCCTCCAGCTTGAAGGGGCTGGCCGCCGGTCCCGAAAGGCTGCCCTGCGCGGCGCCCTCGGCCCGCGCGACATAGCCGCGCGACTTTTCCACTTCGTTGCCCAGCGTGTTGACCGTCGTCTTCATCGAATCGAGCGCCTTCAGCTTGAACGTGTCGATCGCGTCCATCGTGTCGTAGATGTTCTGGAACGCGCGCTGCAGCGTCTCGATCGGGATGGTGGAGGCGGCGGCCTGTTCGTGGATCGCGGCGGTGTTGGATTTCAGCAGCTTGCCCGTCGAATCGATGATGTTCGCGGTGGTTGTGTTCAGTTGCGTGATCTGTTCGAGCACCAGCTTCTGGTTGGTGAGCGCCTGCGCCACCGTGACCGCGGTGCGCAGCGCCGAGACGGTGGTGGTGCTCGCCCGGTCCACGCCCTTCACCAGCTCGACATTGTTCTTCTTGACGAGATCGAGCGCAAGATAGCCCTGCACGGTGACGGCCATCTGCGTCAGCAGGTCCTGGCTGCGCTGGCGGGTGTAGAACAGCGCCGTCTCGCGGATCGCCTTGGCCTTGGCGGGGTCGGTCGCGTCGAGTTCGTTCGCCTTGTCCTCCAGCTTGGCATCCATCGCCTTGGACAGATGGATCATTTGCTCCAGCCGGCCCATCGCGGCCCACAGGTTCGCGCGTTCGGTGTCGATCGCGGCATTGTCCATCAGCAACTCGTCCTTGCCCGAAGCCAGGCTCTTCAGGATCGCGGCGATGTGCGTCTGCGAGGATTTGTAGGTGTCGAAATAGGTGTTCAGCTTGCTGCCGAACGGGATGATGCCCAGGATCTTGCGCGGCCCCGACAGCGCGCCCTTGCGGCCGGGATCGAGTTCCTCGATCACCCGGCGCAGCTGCGCCAGATCGGCGCCGACGCCGCTTTCCTTGTCCATCGCGCGGATCGGGCGATCGAGGAAGCGGTTGGACTGGCCCGCCGCGTCGCGGATCTCCTTCTGTCCCATCGCGGCGATCGCATCGACGCGCTTGCCGAATTCGGGCGAGTTCACGTCCTGTGCGACCAGATCGGTGACGAACCCGTCGACGCGCTCGTCCAGCTTCGACTTCACGCCGGCATCGACCGGCACCAGCCCGGCGGCGCTCGTCGACTGCACGACGGGCACGGGATCGGGCGGGGTCAGCACCAGCGCGGGTGCTTCGGTCAGCGTTTCGGCCGTCGTCGCCATCGTCGTCGCTCCATGTTCGTCCACGAGTCTGGCGATGAAAGCCGCCGCCCACAAGTGTGTTGTTACGATAATACGCTTGTCCAGTGGCGGCAATGGTATATATCCGCGATAGCTATCAAGGAGCCCGTGCGGTGAACGACACGGCCAAGATCTTCTGGACCGGCCGCAGCCAGGCCGTCCGCCTACCCAAGGCGTATCGATTTCTGGCCGACGAGGTGCGGATCTATCGCCGCGCCGACGGCGCGGTCGTGCTCGAACCGATCGGTTCCGACGAGCCGGTTCACGCCCCCGCCGATGCCGCCGCCCACAGGATCGAACGCCTGCGCGAGGCGATCACCGAAGGGCTGGACAGCGGGCCGGCGGCGGACTGGGACGTGAACGAAATCAAGGCGGCCGCGCGCTCGGCCTGATCGGTGCGCGCCGTTCGGTCTCCGCTCGCGCGTTCGGACGCGATCGGCATCTGGCGCTATGTCGCGACCGACAGCGAAGCGTTCGCGGACGCATTGCTCGAGCGGATCGATGCCAAACTCCGGCTCTTGGCCGCCAATCCGCGGCTCGGCCGCGAACGGCCCGAGCTTGGCAACGGGCTGCGCAGCTTTACGGTCGGCAACTACGTGCTTTACTACCGGCCGATCGATGGAGGGATGGAGCTGGTGCGGCTCCTGCACGGTGCGCGCGACGTCGCGGATATCCCCATCGCATAAGCCACCCTTCCCGCAACGCACCATTTGCGCTATGGGCGCGCGCAACGCTCCTTCACGATAATCAGGAATTTTCATGAGCCTCCGCAATGTGGCCATCATCGCGCACGTCGATCACGGCAAGACCACGCTCGTCGATCAGCTCTTCCGCCAGTCCGGCACGTTCCGCGACAACCAGCGCGTCGAAGAGCGCGCGATGGATTCGAACGATCTCGAAAAGGAGCGCGGGATCACCATTCTCGCAAAGCCCACGTCGGTCGATTGGACGCCGCCGGGCGCCAGCGAAAGCATCCGCATCAACATCGTCGACACGCCCGGCCACGCCGATTTCGGCGGCGAGGTGGAACGTATCCTCAGCATGGTCGACGGCGTCGTCCTGCTGGTCGATTCGTCGGAAGGCGCGATGCCGCAGACCAAGTTCGTCACCGGCAAGGCGCTGGCGCTGGGCCTGAAGCCGATCGTCGTCGTCAACAAGGTCGACCGCCCTGATGCGCGCATCCAGGAGGTGCTCGACGAGGTGTTCGACCTGTTCGTGTCGCTCGACGCGAACGACGAGCAGCTCGATTTCCCCGTGCTCTACGCCTCGGGCCGCAACGGCTATGCCTCGACCGACATGGACGCGCGCGAGGGCACGCTGATCCCGATGTTCGAGACGATCGTCAGCCATGTGCCCGCACCCGCGGTGGAAGTGGAGGACGTGCCGTTCACCTTCCTCGTCACGCTGCTCGATCGCGATCCGTTCCTTGGCCGCATCCTGACGGGCCGCGTCAATTCAGGCTCGGTCAAGCTCAACCAGGCGATCCACGCGCTCGATAACGACGGCAAGATCGTCGAGACGGGCCGCGCGTCGAAGATCCTTTCGTTCCACGGCCTCGACCGCGTGCCGGTCGAGGAGGCCAAGGCGGGCGACATCATCAGCCTCGCCGGGCTGTCGATCGCCACCGTGGCCAACACGATCGCCGACATCACCGTCACCGAGCCGCTGCACGCGCAGCCGATCGATCCCCCCACGCTGTCGATGCGCTTTGCGGTCAACGATTCGCCGATGGCCGGCCGCGAAGGCAGCAAGGTGACGAGCCGCATGATCCGCGACCGGCTGTTCCGCGAAGCCGAATCGAACGTTGCCGTGAAGGTGACCGAAGCCGCCGATCGCGACAGCTACGAAGTCGCCGGCCGCGGCGAGCTGCAGCTGGGCGTGCTGATCGAGACGATGCGCCGCGAGGGCTTCGAACTCGGCATCAGCCGCCCGCGCGTGCTGTTCGCCCAGGACGAGAACGGCAACAAGACCGAGCCTTACGAAACCGTCATCATCGACGTGGACGACGAATATTCGGGCACGGTCGTCGAGAAGATGAACCTGCGCAAGGCCGAGATGACCGACATGCGCCCCTCCACGGGCGGCAAGACGCGCATCACCTTCAGCGCGCCCAGCCGCGGGATGATCGGCTATCACGGCGAATTCCTGTCCGATACGCGCGGCACCGGCATCATGAACCGGCTGTTCGAGAAATATGGCCCCCACAAGGGCAAGATCGAGGGCCGCAAGAACGGCGTGCTGATCTCGAACGGTGCGGGTGAGGCGAACAGCTATGCGCTCGGTCCGCTCGAGGAGCGCGGCATCCTGTTCGTCGGCCATGGCGAAGCGCTGTACGAGGGCATGATCGTCGGCGAGAACGCCAAGCCCGACGATCTCGAAGTCAACCCGATGAAGACCAAGGCGCTGACCAACTTCCGCGCGAGCGGCGGCAAGGACGACCAGGTCCGCCTGACCCCGCCCAAGCGCGCCACGCTGGAGCAGGCGATCGCCTATATCGACGACGACGAGATGGTCGAGGTGACGCCCAAGTCGATCCGGCTGCGCAAGAGCCACCTGGACGCCAACGAGCGCAAGAAGGCCAGCCGCGCCAAGGTCACCGCCTGACATTGTCTCCGGATCATGCGTACGTTATGACGTACGCATGATCCATGTCGGCTATACCGATCTGCGCAAGCGCCTGGCCCATTACATGGACCGCGCGAACGACGATCGTGACGCGATCCTCATCACACGACAGGGCAGCGAGCCCGTCGTGATGCTCGCACAGCGCGAATATGATGCGATGCTGGAGACGCTGTACCTCCGCTCCAGCCCGGCAAATGCCGAACGGCTCGATGGGGTCGTCGCCGAACTGGATCGCGGCGGAGGGTTGGCGGTCGTGTGGGACGAGCGGGCGCAATCCTACAAGCGCGCATGAAGCTGGTTTTCGCGTCGCGGGGATGGGCGGATTACCTGCATTGGCAGGCCAATGATCCGCCCATCCATGATCGGCTGAACGCGCTGATTGCCGACATGATGCGATCGCCGTTCTGCGGCATCGGCAAACCCGAGCCGCTTCGCGAAAAGCTGAACGGATGGTGGTCGCGCCGCATCACCGAGGAGCATCGCCTCGTCTACCGGGTGACAGGCGGGGGCGACGATCGGCAGATCGAGATCGCGCAATGCCGCTAACACCACACGCGCTGATCGGTACCTAAACCTCATCTTAACGGCGCATTCCGCTTCGGTTCAGAGCGACTCGGCTATCTCCTGAAACACGGTCGCACTTGGTGCGTTGAAACGAACATGCGGACCGGGCGTGTCGCTACAGGAGGTTTCAGATGAACGCGTTTCTGAAGAAGGCAGGATTGGGCATCGCGCTGGCCGCGACCGCCCTCACGGCAACCGCGCCGGCCGAGGCACAGCGCTGGGGCGGTTATCGCGGCGGATACCATGGTGGCTATCATCGCGGCGGGATCGGTGCCGGCGGTGCGGCGGTGCTCGGCGGCATTCTCGGCCTGGGTGTCGGTGCGGCGATCGCAAGCGACCATAATCGCGGATACTATGGTGGCGGCTATTATGGCGGTGGCTATTATGATGCGCCCCCGCCCCCGCCACGGGCCTATTACAACGGCTATGAGGGCTATAACGGCTATTACGCCCCGCATTGCTGGCGCCAGTGGCGTTGGGACCCCTATTACGGCCGCAACGTGCCGGTTCGGGTCTGCAACTGACCCAGGGTCTGACGAAGGCGGCGCGGGGAGCGATCCCCGCGCCGCTTTTTTGTGGCGTGCGGGCGATGTTGGCGGCTAAGCGCGCGGCATGACCGATACGCCCTCCACCGACACGCCCCCCGATCGCCTGTCGATCAATCCGCGCAGCCCGCATTTCGACCAGCCGCTGCTCGAACGCGGCATCGGCATCCGCTTTAAGGGGCAGGAGCGCCACAACGTCGAGGAATATTCCATCTCCGAGGGCTGGATCCGCGTCGCGCTCGGCAAGAAGGTCGATCGCCACGGCAATCCGCTGACACTGAAGCTGTCCGGCGAGGTCGAGGCCTGGTTCGAACGGGCCGCCGCCGGCGGCACGGGCCCGCAGGACGTGATCGACGAGGCCTGACCGCTCCCGCGCGGGCGGCGGGTAGCTGGAGTTGGCTGGCGGTGCCTTGATCCGTTCGCCCCGAATATGTCGACGTGCCTGTTCAGGATGCGACGGCACGACCCCGGAGCGCGTGCTTCGACAGGCTCAGCACGAACGGATCTGGTGATCCGGTCAATCTGATGCCGGCCCGCTCTACGCCGCCACGCCCTCCAGCTTCTCGCTCGCCTCCAGCCATTTGGCCTCGCTCGCTTCCAGCTTGGCATTCACCTCGGCGCGGCGTTGGCCGAGTTCGCCCATCGACAGCCGCGCGAACCGCGGCTCGGCGGTCGCCGGATCGAACATCGCCCGGTCGATCGCGTTGCGCTCCTTGGTGAATTTGGCGGTCTGCTCCTCCAGTTCGCGCACCGTCTTGCGCAGCGCCGCATCCTTCTCGCGGCTGGCGGCGGCGGCCTTCTTGTCGGCCTTGCGGCTTTCCTTCGACGCCGCGTCGCCCTTGGCCGAATCGCCCTTCAGCACCAGCGCGATATAATCGTCCAGGCTGCCCTCATATTCGCGCGCCGTGCCGTCATCGACCAGCACGAGCCGGTCGGCGGTCAGCTCCAGCATGTGGCGATCGTGGCTGACGAGCACGACGGCGCCCGAATAGGCGTTGAGCGCCTGCACCAGCGCCTCGCGCGCATCGACGTCGAGGTGGTTGGTCGGCTCGTCGAGGATCAGCAGGTGTGGCGCGTCGCGGGTGATGAGCGCGAGTGCCAGCCGCGCGCGCTCGCCGCCCGACAGCTTGCCCACCTTGGTCGTGGCCTTGTCGCCCGAAAAGCCGAACCGCCCCAATTGCCCGCGCACCGCGGCGGGCGTGGCGCCCTTCATCAGATGCGCCATATGCTCGATCGGCGTGTCCGTCGGGTCGAGCTCCTCGACCTGATACTGGGTGAAATAGCCGACCTTCATCTTGTTGGTCGATGCCATCTGGCCGTCCATCGGCGCGAGCTGCGCCGCCAGCAGCCGCGCGAGCGTCGTCTTGCCGTTGCCGTTGCGGCCCAGCAGCGCGATCCGGTCGTCCGGATCGAGCCGCAGGTTCAGCCGCTTGAGGATCGGCACGTCCGCATAGCCCACGCTCGCCATGTCGAGCGTGATGAGCGGCGGGCGCAGCTCGGTCGGGTTGGGAAAGCCGAACGAGAGGGTAGGATCGTTATAGCTTTCCGCGATCGGCTGCATCTTGGCGAGCATCTTCTGCCGGCTCTGCGCCTGTTTCGCGGTCGAGGCGCGAGCGCTGTTCTTGGCGATATACTCCTGCAGCTTCTCGCGCTGCACCGCCTGATTGGCACGCGCGGCCTCGATCTGCGCCAGACGCTCCGCCCGCTGCCGCTCGAACGCGTCATAGCCGCCGGGATAGAGCGTGATCTTGCCGCCCTGCAGGTGGAGAATGTGATCGACCACGTTGTTCAGGAAATCGCGCTCGTGGCTGACCACCACGATCGTCGCCTTGTAGCCTTTCAGGAAATCCTCGAGCCACATCACCGCCTCGAGATCGAGATGGTTCGACGGCTCGTCGAGCAGCAGCAGGTCGGGCTGTGAGAACAGCAGCGCGGCCAGCGCCACGCGCATCTTCCACCCGCCCGAAAAGCTGTCGAGCGGCCGCGCCTGCATCTCTTCGTCGAAGCCCAGGCCCAGCAGGATCTGCGCCGCCCGCGCGGGCGCGGTATAGGCGTCGATCGCGATCAGCCGCTCGTACACGTCGCCCAGCCGGTCGGGATCCTCGCTCGTCTCGCTTTCCAGCATCAGTGCGGCGCGCTCGATATCGGCGGCCAGCACGGTCTCGAACGGCGTCGCCTGGCCGTGCGGGGCCTCCTGCGCGATATAGCCGATCTTGGCGCCGCGCGGCATGTCCGCCGAGCCGTCGTCGGGTTCGAGCTGGCCGGCGATCACGCGCACCATCGTCGACTTGCCGGCGCCGTTGCGGCCGATCAGCCCGACGCGGCTGCCCGGCGGCAGCGATGCGGTGGCGCCGTCGAGGATGACGCGCCCGCCCAGGCGCACCGTGATGTTGTTCAGGTTCAGCATGGCCGCTCGTTAGCAGATGCAGCATCGTTCGGCGAGAGGAGGCGAGCGCCGGATTCCGGCGGCGCGATCACGCCCGATAGATATGCGCCACCGCACCGCCCGGAAAGGCCCGGGCCTGGATCAGGGTGAGCGGCAGCGGTGCGGCCAGATCGGCGAAGACCGACAGGCCCCGGCCCAGCGCCACCGGGATCACCATCAGCACCAGCCGATCGACCAGCCCCGCCGCCACCAGGCCGCGCGCGAAGCGCACGCCGCCATGCGCGATGATCGGCTTGCCGCCCTCCGCCTTCAGCGCGGCGATCTCCTCGCCCAGGTCGCCGCTCGCCACATAGGCGTCGCCCCAGCCGCCGGCGGTGCCGGGGGCGGGCAGCACCGCCGCCCCGTGCTGCGTGAACACCGCCTTGGGCACCGCGTTCATCGGCGCCGCGAACGGATCGGTGGAGCCGGGCCAGTGCGATGCCATCTCCGCAAAGGTGCGGCTGCCCATGATGTGCAGCCCGCCCTCCCACAGATGCGCGATCGACCAGGCCTTCGCCTCGGGATCGCCGCCGAACATCCAGCGGTTGTCGCCCTCCGGGTCGCTCACGAAGCCGTCGAGCGACATCGACATCTTCAGGATCAGGTCGCGCATGCCATTCTCCCGATGCCGCCGGTCAGTGGACGAAGCGCGCCACCACGTCGCGATAGCTGCGCGACACCTTCACGCTGGCGCCCGAATTGAGCACCAAGAAGCATTCGCCATTGGTGTGCGGCTTCACCTGCTTGACCAAATCGAGATTGACGATCGTCGAACGGTGGATGCGCTGGAAGCGGCGCGGGTCGAGCCGCTTTTCCAGATCCTTCATCGTCTCGCGCAGGATCAGCGTGTTGTCGCCGGTATAGATGCACATGTAATCGCCCGCCGCGTCGATCCGCTCGATCGTGTCGACGTCGACGCGGAAGATCTGGCCGCGATCCTTGATGTTGATGAGCCGTTCGAAGCGGTTCGCCGCGGGCTCGCCGCCACCGCCCGCGCCATCGGCGATGTCGGCTGCGGCATCGGGCGCCACATCGGCCAGCACCTCGCGCAATTTGTCCGCATCCTCGACGCCGCGCTTTTCGGACATCCGCTGCCGCACCCGTTCGATCGTGTCGGCCAGTCGCGATTCGTCCACCGGCTTCATCAGATAGTCGAGCGCATCCGCCTCGAAGGCCTTCAGCGCATGATCGCCATATGCCGTCACGAAGACGAAGAGCGGCGGCTCCACCTCCATCAGCCCCTGCACCACCGAGAAGCCGTCAAAGCCCGGCATCTGGATGTCGAGAAAGACGAGATCGGGCTTGTGCGTCTTGATGCTGCGGATCGCCTCGCGGCCGTTCTGGCATTTGTCGATGATCTCGACATCGTCGAAGGCCGCCAGGCGCAGTTCTAGGCCCTGGATGGCGAGCGGTTCGTCGTCGACGAGGATGGTGCGGATGGTCATGCATTCTCTCTATTCGGTTCACCCAGCTGGTAGGGGATCTCGATCTCCACCCCGAACCCGCCCGCGGGCATCGCACGGATCTCGAAACGGTGATCGGGTCCGTACGCCTGCGCCAGCCTCTCCCGTATATTGGCAATGCCGACGCCGGTTGAAAGGCTCGGACTTTGCCGCGCGCCGTTCAAGCCCGGCCCGGTATCGGATACGCCGATCTGCACGCGTTCCCCGTTCAACTGAACGGCGACGCGGATCTCGGCGCCGTCCTCCTGCGGCGTGACCGCATATTTGATCGCATTCTCGACCAGCGGCTGGAGCAGCAGCGAGGGCAGGCGCGCGCGCTCGGCGGCCGGATCGATCTCGAATTTGGGGCGCAGCCGCTCCTCGAAGCGCATCTTCTCGATCTCGAGATAGAGCTTCAGCGTCTCCATCTCCTGCGCAATCGTGACATGCGCGGTCGGCTCGTTGGCCAGCGTATAGCGCAGGAACGACGACAGCCGGCTGAGCATCGCATTGGCGCGCTCGGTCTGTTTCAGCAGCACCAGCGTCGAGATCGAGTTCAGCGTGTTGAACAGGAAATGCGGGTTGAGCTGGTAGCGCAGCATCGCGAGCTGCGCGGACGAGGCCTGCACCTCCAGATGCTGCATCTGGTCGATCTGCGATTCGACGATCAGATAGAAATTGATCGCGAAATAGAGCGCGGACCAGCCGGCGAGCACGGTGAAGGCGACATAGGTGGAGCCGAGCAGCCGGGTGAGCGTGATCCCGGGCACGTTCGTCTGGAACGAGAAGGCATAGGCGTCGAGCACCGCATACAGCCCCACTGCGGCGGCGAGCGTGACGACCGTCAGCGCGATTCCCGGCAGCCGCGCGAGCTGGCGATAATAGCCATAGAGCGTCGAGAGCAGCAGCGTGATGCAATAGCCGACGATCGCCTCGATGATGATCGGGACGATCGCCTCCAGCGTCAGCCCGTTCGACACCGACGCGACCCCGCGCAGCACGAGATAGCCCGACCACCCCGCCGCCTGCAGCGTCCAGAAGGCGCGGCTCTTGTTCTCGAAGAACGGCCGCGCGACGGGCAGGGGGGTAGCATAGGGTGTGCGTCCGGGCGTGGACGGGCTTGGCGTAGAGGCGAGGGAAGGAGCCGACATCGCATCGGTTCCTACACGCCGCGGCGTTCGTGCGCAAAGCGGCGGCGCGCGTAGTGGCGGGATGGAGCGTTCGCGCGGCCGAAGAACGCGAAAGGCCGCCGTTCCGGTGTGGAACGGCGGCCCCTCGGACCCGATCGGGCGGCGTCGGCTTAGAAGCTGAAGCGCGCGCCGAGACGGATCGCGTAGAGCGACTGGCGGGCATAGACCGACAGCGCCGGCGCCTGGAAGCTGCCGTCCGCATTGGTGACGGCCGGCGTGTAGCGATACTGCGCGCAGGTCTGCGCGGTCGTCGTCACCTGCTGTGCCGTGGTGGCGGCGACGCCGGTGGCGACCGGCGCCGTCAGGCACTGCACGCGGACCGGCGCCACGTTGTAGTTGAAGACATATTCCGAGATCTGGCCCCATTTGCGGTTGAGCAGATTGGTGAAGTTCTCGATGTCCGCGAACACGGTGATGCGCGACTTGCCGACGAACGTGGGCAGTTCCTGCGACAGATGCAGATCCAGCTTGGTGAACCATGGCGAGTGGAACACGTTACGCTGGCTCACCTGACCCTGATATTGGCCCAGGCCCACCGCCTGGAAATACTGCTCGATCTGCTGCTGATGCGCCACGGTATCGTAAGACACCTTGGAGTCTCCGCCGAAGGTCGGCACGTACATCAGATAGCGCGAACCACTGCCGATCGTCCCGAAGATCGGGCTGCGGCCCGTCGAGGGATCGAGGAAGGTGTAGCTGTACGGATGGCCGATGCGCGTCTCGCCGAACAGCGAGAGGGTCGTCTTGTAGTCGCGGAAGAAGGCGTGATCGTAAGTGACGCCGTACTTGTAGAAGTATTTCACCTGATCGTTCGAGATGCCGTAGGCGACATTGTTCGGATCGACGAACGCGCCGTTAGCATAGTTCGAGCTGGCCGTGGACGATGTCGCCGGCGCCTGGTCCTTCACGTCCTGATAGGTGAAGCTGCCGAACAGCGAGAGGCCGAAGTCCCAAGCCGCATCGAACCGCGCCACGCCGATATAGCTGCGGCCCTTGGACGTGTTGGTCAGGAAGATGTCCGAGTTGGTGTCGGCGAAGCTCGTCACGCCCGTATAACGCTGGCGGCCGTCCGGGGTAAGCGCACCGGCAACCGGCGTCGAACGGATGTCGGTGAAATAGACCTGGTTGCGCACCTTTGAGTAGAAGCCGTCGGCGCCGACCGTCCACTGGCCACCCAGCAGATCGAGCTTGTAGTCGGCCGACAGCGTGGCGCGGAACTGCGACGGGATCTTGAAGTTGCGCGCCAGCGCGTTGGTCACGGCCGTCGACGAAACGGTCGCGCTGTTGAGATAGGTGTTCACCGCACCCGGGATGCTGGTGCCGGTCACGTTCTGCAGCGCTGCGACGCCCGTTCCCTGCGTATCGACGCCGGTATAGACGCCGTTGTTCTGCTGACGGATCGTAACCGTGTTGGTCAGGATGCCCGTGTTCGAGAAGCTGTTCGAGACATAGACGTCCGGCGTGCCGCCGGCGATGATTCCGCCGCTGCCGCGGATGCTCAGGTTCTTGACCGGCTTGTAGTCGAAGCCACCGCGCGGCTGGAACAGGCCCAGGCCGTTGATGAACTGCGTGTTGGGCCCGATGATCGTGTTCTGGCCCATCACGACCGCGCCATTGGCATAGCGGTTGGTGAAGCTCGGGCTGAATGCCGGCGCCGCGTGGCCGCCATACAGGTCGTAGCGCGCGCCATAGGACACGTTGAGCGTGTCGCTGATCCGCCAGTTGTCCTGCACGCCGAACGTGTAGGACTGATAGCCGAAGCGCGCCGCGGCGTTGACCGGATTATCCGAAGGCACCGCGTTCGAATAGGTCAGCGATTGCGCGTTGCCCGCCTGGAAATCGGCGATCGAGTCAAAATAGTAATTGCCCGCGCTGTTCTGGACGAACGCGTTGTAGATCTGCGTATCCTGGATTTGCGTAAAGACGCGCAGATCATGGCCGTTCATCGTCAGGCGAGCCTGAGCGAGGCCGCCCCAGGTGTGCGAGTTGAGCTGGTTGGTCTGACGCGAGTTGTCGGGGCCGATCGAGATCACGCCATTGCCGCTGGCGCAGCTCGTTGCTGCCGTCGTGCTCGTGCCACCGGTCGCGGCGCGATCGGACGTGGCCGCATCGCAGATGCGGAACTGGGCGAAATTGTTGCCGAGCAGTGGCTGCGCGAGGCGGACATAATTCTTGTAGAAACCGCGCAGCTCGGTCGAGAAACTGTCCGTCCAGTCGGAGTTCAACTGGCCGACGACGGTGTAGAGGCGGTTGCCCGAGATATAGGCGTTCGACGACAGGCCCAGCCCCGGCGTGCCGGTGACGAACGTGTTCGAGCTGTTGATGTTGATCTGGTCCTTCGCATACGTCCCGGTCAGCGCGAAACGCTGGCGATCGGTGATGTTCCAGTCGAGCTTGCCGACGATGCGGTCGTCCTTGTCGCCCGAATCGGTCAGCACGCCGCCGGCATTGTAGCCATATTTGGACTGTGCGATTGCCACGACCTGATCGACCTGGGCCTGGCTGATGTTCGGAATGATCGTGCCGGCATTGTTGGTCGCCGTGCCCTCCACGAGCGGGAAGGCGCCGCGGATGCGCTCGCCCGAAACCATGAAGAACAATTTGTCCTTGATGATCGGGCCCGACAGTTCCGCGCCGTAATTGTCCTGGCCGTATTTGGGCAGGTTGATCCGCAGGTCGCCGGTGCGATCGCCGCTCAGGCCGTCGGTCTGGCGCGAATAGAAGCCGGTGCCCTGGAAGTTGTTGGTGCCCGAACGCAGGACGAGATTGACGAGGCCGCCCTGAAAGTTGCCGTCGCGCACGTCGGTGGTGGCGACCTTCGCCTGGAACTGGCCGATCGCATCGAGCGGGATCGGCGAACGCCGGCTCGGCAGGCCATCGGTGTTGAGGCCGAAATTGTCGGTGATCGGCACGCCGTCCACCGTGAAGCTGTTGTAGCGCGCGTTCTGGCCGGCGAACGACACGGCGCGGCCGCCGGTGGGGGTATCGTCGAGCCGGGCGAACGGATCGCGGCGCTCGAGATCGCGGACGTCGCGGTTGATCGTGGCGACCTGGGCGATCTGCGCCGAGGTCAGCACGGTCACCGGGCCCTGCGAGTTCGAACCGGCCTTGCCGATCGAAGCGGCCGTGACGACGATGTCCGGGCCGCCCGCGCCTGCACCGCCGAGGTCGATCGGCAGGTCATAGGTTTGCGTCGTCACGGTCTGGATGTCGGTGACGGTGGTGTTGCCCTGCGGGCTGGTCACTTCGACCGTGTAGGGGCCGCCGGGACGCAGGCCGTTCAGGTTGAACGCGCCGTCCGCATCGGTGGTCGCGGTCGAGCGCGTGCCCGAGGGCACGTTGGTCGCGACGACCGACGCACCGGCAACGGGCGCGCCCGCATTGGTGACGGAACCGCGGATGGAGGAGGTCGTCTCCTGCGCCATCACGCCGGCCGGTGCGACGAGCGCGACGAGAGCCACACCCATGAAAAGGTTGTTACGCATCGAAAATTCCCCCTGGAGCGTCCACGCTCGAGCCCTGCGGCATCTCCGCCGATGCCGTCCCCTGCACGGCGGATATTTCGGTTCCGTGACACATGCCACCCGAGTTTTGCGCAGGTGAAATTCCGGTCATGCTGCGTTGCAAAAAGGCAACGGAAATGAACCGATCCGGGGCTAGCCGCCAGCGACGATCGCGGCCCAGTCCGCCTCGCTGATGACGGCGATGCCCAACCCCGCGGCCTTGGTCAGCTTGGATCCGGCGCCCGGCCCGGCGATCACCAGATCGGTCTTGGCCGATACCGACCCCGCCACGCGCGCGCCGAGCGATTCGGCCTGCGCCTTGGCCTCGTCGCGCGACAGCGTCTCGAGCGATCCGGTGAACACCAGCGTCTTGCCCGACACCTGGGACGCGCGCGTTTCGTGCACCACGTCGAGCGGCGCCACCTCGCGCAGCAGATCGAACACCACGCGGCGGTTGTGCGGCTCGGCGGCGAAGGCGATCAGCGCGCCCGCCACCTCGGGCCCGATCCCTGCCGTCTCGATCGCCGCCACCAGCAGCCGGTCGCGCCGCAGGACGAACTTGCGCTCGCTCTCGCCGATCGCCGGCTTCGTCGCGCCATAGAGCCGCACCGCATGGCGCAGCACCGCGCCCAGCGCGCGCACCGAGACGTAGCGGCGCGCCAGATCGCGCGCGGTGATCTCGCCGACATGGCGGATGCCGAGCGCGAAGAGGAAGCGGTCGAGCGGGACGCGCCTTTTGTCCTCGATCGCGGCGAGCAGCTTATCGACCGACACATCGGCCAGCCGCTCGCGCGCGATCAGCGTGTCGCGGTGGTCCTTCAGGCGGAAGATGTCGGCGGGCGACGCGATCAGCCCGTCGTTGAAGAACTCCTCGATCCGCTTCAGCCCCAGCCCACCGATGTCGAACGCGTGGCGCGAGACGAAATGGATCAGCCGCTCGACGCGCTGCGCCGGGCAGATCAGCCCGCCCGTGCAGCGATAGACCACCTCGCCTTCGCCGCGTTCGGCGGCGGACCCGCATTCGGGGCAGGTCTGCGGGAATATCCACGGCGCACGCTCCGCCTCGGGCGTGAGATTTTCGACGATCTGCGGGATCACGTCGCCCGCGCGCTGCACCAGGACGCGGTCGCCCGGGCGCACCCCCAGCCGCGCGATCTCGTCGGCATTGTGGAGCGTGGCGTTGGTCACGACCACGCCGCCCACCGTAACGGGCTCGAGCCGCGCGACCGGTGTCAGCGCGCCGGTGCGGCCCACCTGGATGTCGATCCCGCGCAGCGTCGTCTGCGCACGCTCGGCGGGGAATTTGTGTGCGATCGCCCAGCGCGGCGCGCGCGCCACCTGGCCGAGCCGCGCCTGCCAGTCGAGCCGGTCGACCTTGTACACGACGCCGTCGATATCATAGGCCATGTCCGCCCGCGCCGCTTCGATCGCGCGATACACCGCGAGCGCACCCGCGGCATCGTCCACCCGCGCGAACCCCGCCGCGATCGGAAAGCCCCAGTGGCGCAGCAGCGCCACCAGCCCGGCCTGCGTCTCCGCCGGCACCGCGCTCGCCTCGCCCCAGCCATGCGCGAGGAAGCGCAAGGGCCGACTGGCCGTCACCCCCGCATCCTTCTGCCGCAGCGACCCGGCGGCGGCGTTGCGCGGGTTGGCGAACTGGCGCGCCTTGTCGGGATCCTCCGCCTCGGCGAGCAGCCGCGCGTTGAGCGCGGCGAAATCCGCCTTCGCCATATACACCTCGCCGCGCACCTCGAAGATCGCCGGCGCGCCGTCGGGCAGCGCCGCGGGGATGTCGGGGATCGTCCGCACGTTGGCGGTCACGTCCTCGCCCACCTGGCCGTCGCCGCGGGTCAGCGCCTGCACCAGCACGCCCGCCTCGTAGCGCAGCGAGCAGGACAGGCCGTCGATCTTGGGCTCGGCGGTCAGCGCGACGGGCTCGCCCTCGTCGAGCTTCAGGAAACGGCGCACGCGGCCTACGAATTCGGCCACCTCCTCGTCCGAAAAGGCGTTGTCGAGGCTGGTCATCGGCCGGGCATGCGCCACCTTGGCCAGATGGCCGCCCGGCGCTGCGCCCACCTTGGCGGAGGGCGAATCGGCGCGGACGAGATGCGGGAACGCCGTCTCGATCGCCGCATTCTCGCGCACCAGCGCGTCATAGGCGGCGTCGGTGATCTCGGGCGCATCCTCGCCGTGATAGCGCGCATCGTGATGCGCGATCTCGCCCGCGAGCGCTTCGAGGCGGGTGGCGGCTTCAGCCTCGGTGGCGGGGATCGGCGTCATCGGCGCAGGGTTAGGGGAGGGGGCGTGGCCTCTGCAAGCGCGACGGACCCTTTTGCGTGCCCATGCGATTCTCGCCCCGTCTTTCCAAGGAATTAGCCATGACCGATTCGACCAGCCGACGCGATGTGATGAAGGGTGCAGCGGTCGCCGGCCTCGCCACCGCCGCGATCGGGATCGCCGCACCCGCCGACGCCGCTGGGGCAGGGGCGGGGGCGATGCCGCTGACCGATCCGCACGAACTCTACGCCAAGCCCCCGTTCCAGATGCAGTCGCAGCCCTGGCCCGGCCTGCAGAGCAAGATGACTCCCGTCCCCGATTGCGGCGAAAAGAGCTACAAGGGCTCGGGTCGTCTCGCCGGGCGCAAGGCGCTCATCACCGGCGGCGATTCGGGCATGGGCCGCGCCGCCGCCATCGCCTATGCCCGCGAGGGCGCCGACGTCGCGATCAACTATTACCCGACCGAAGAGCCCGATGCGCAGGACGTCGCCAAACTGATCCGCGCAGCGGGGCGCAAATGCGTGCTGCTGCCGGGCGACATCCGCGACGAGGCGTTCTGCACGGCGCTGCCGGGGCGTGCGGCGCAGCAGCTCGGCGGGCTCGACATCCTGGTCAGCAACGCCGCGTATCAGCAGGCCAAGGAGTCGATCCTCGATATCAGCTCGGCGCAGTTCGAACAGACGATGAAGACCAACGTCTATGCGATGTTCTGGATCGTGAAGGCGGCGGTGCCGCTGTTGAAGCCGGGTTCGGCGATCGTGTGCACCACCTCGGTCAACGCGTTCAGCCCAGGCAAGGACATCCTCGATTACGCGATGACGAAGGGTGCGATCCTGATCTTCATCAAGGGCACCGCCAAGCAGCTCGCCACCAAGGGTATCCGCGTCAACGGCGTGGCGCCCGGCCCGGTGTGGACGCCGCTCCAGGTGGCCGGCGGACAGACGGCGGAAGGGCTGGAGAAGTTCGGCTCGGACACCCCCTATGGCCGCCCCGGCGAACCCGCCGAACTGGCCGGCCTGTACGTGACGCTGGCGGAGGCGGGCAACAGCTATACCAGCGGCAGCATCATCGGCGCGAACGGCGGCAGCGGCGTTTCGTGAATGCGGGGGGCAGGGAGCGGGACGACGTCAGTCCGATCCAGTCTCCAGATCCATTCGTGCTGGGCTTGTCGAAGCACGCTCTCCACGGCCGAGCCTAAGCCTGCAGAACGGGCCCTTCGACAAGCTCAGGGCGAACGGAATAAGATAAGGTCTTAAGCGGCAAAGCTTGATGGTCGAACAGGCGTGCGTGTTCATGGCATCGCCCTCACCTATTCCCTCCGCGCCTCCGCACCTCCGCGTGAACCCATTCTGCGGTCCGGACCGGTCCGCGCGGAGGCGCCGAGAGGCGCCGAGAGGCGGGCTTGGAGCCGGCGGCGTCGTGTCTCCTGCCTCGGGTCGATGGTGCGCGTGGAGGGGCGTCGCCCCGAGCAGGCCATCTTTGCGTCTTGGCGTCTTCGCGCGGACCGGATGCCGCAGGCGGAGCGATGCTGGTAACGAAGAGGGGGCCTCCGAAATCCGCCGCTCTCCGGCAAGACCGAACCCACGCCCTGTCCTACGTCGCCATTTCGTGGCACCCGATCCCCATGCCCCCCGCGCCTGCCCCCTCCGGACTTTACCCGCAAACGCCCGAACACCGTCTCTCCACTTCACCCGTGAAGCACCTCCACTTCCTCCACTTCACCCCCCGATCATGACCACGCTGCCGATCGAATCGGTCCTGCCGGACCTGCTCGCGACGCTCAGCCGCACGCCCAACGCCGTGCTCGTCGCCCCGCCCGGCGCGGGCAAGACGACGGCGGTGGCGCCCGCGTTGCTGGGGCAGGCCTGGTGCACCGGCGAGATCCTCCTGCTTTCCCCGCGCCGCCTCGCCGCGCGGGCGGCGGCCGAGCGGATGGCGGCCAATGCGGGCGAAGCGGTGGGGCGGACGTTCGGCTACGCCACCCGGCTCGACAGCAAGCGTTCCGCCGCGACGCGAGTCACCGTCGTCACCGAGGGTATCTTCGTCGCGCGCATCCAGGCCGATCCCGAGCTCGCGGGCGTGTCCGCGGTGCTGTTCGACGAGGTGCACGAGCGCAGCCTCGACGGCGATTTCGGCCTCGCGCTCGCGCTCGACGCGCAGGCAGGGTTGCGGCCCGAACTGCGGCTGCTCGCCATGTCCGCCACGCTCGACGGCGCGCGCTTCGCCGCGCTGATGGGCGGCGGCGAAGAGGCGCCGGTGATCGAGAGCGAGGGCCGCAGCCACGCGCTGGCGCTGCGCCATATCGGCCGCACCGCCGATCAGATCGAGGATGCGGTGGCGTCGGCGATCCGGCTGGCGCTGGGCGAGGCGGAGGGCGGGGTGCTCGCCTTTCTGCCCGGCGTGGCGGAGATCGAGCGCGTCGCCGAGCGGCTGGAGGCGCTGCCCGATAGGATCGCGCTCCACCGGCTGCACGGCACGCTGGACCCGGCCGAGCAGCGCGCCGCGATCCTTCCCGCGTCGGACGGCCGGCGCAAGGTGGTGCTGGCGACGAGCATCGCCGAGACCAGCCTGACGCTCGACGGCATTCGCATCGTGGTCGATTCGGGCCTTGCCCGGCGTCCGCGCTACGATCGCGCGGCGGGGATGACGCGGCTCGTGACCGAACGTGCGAGCCAGGCGGCGGTGGTGCAGCGCGCGGGCCGTGCGGCGCGGCAGGGGCCGGGCGTCGCGTATCGCCTGTGGGAAGAGGCGGCGACGGCTGGGCTGCCGCGGTTCGATCCGCCCGAGATCCTGGAGGCGGACCTGTCGGCGCTGACGCTCGACTGCGCGATCTGGGGGGTAGGGAGCCCGCGCGACCTGCGCTGGATCGATCCGCCGCCCGATGCAGCGCTGGCCGAGGCGCGAACGCGGCTGGAGGCGCTTGAGGCACTGGACGGCGATGGCCGGCCGACGCCGCATGGCCGCCGGATCGCGACGCTGCCGATGCCGCCGCGGCTGGCGCATATGCTGGTGCGCGCGGCCGAAATCGGGCTGGCGGGCATCGCGGCGGAGATCGCGGTGCTGCTCGGCGAACGCGGGCTTGGCGGCAACGACCCCGATCTGGAGACGCGGCTGCGCCGCTGGCGCAGCGAGCGCGGCCTCAAGGCGCAGGCAGCGCGCAAGCTTGCAGAACGCTGGGCGGCGCTCGTTCGCAGTGGCGGCGCGGACGAGGGTCATGCGGCGGGGTTGCCCATCTGCATTGCGCTCGCCTTTCCCGATCGGGTCGCGCGCCGCCGCGACGCGCGTGGGGAGGCGTGGGCGTCGGCCGGCGGGCGGGGCTTCCGGCTCGATCCGACATCGCCGCTCGCGCGCGCCGAATGGCTCGCGGTGGCGGAGACGCAGGGGTCGGCGGCCGGCGCGCGAATCCTCGCCGCGGCCGCCACCGATCTCGCCACGATCGAATCGCTGTTCGCCGACCGGATCGCGACTCGACGGACGGTCGTCTTCGATCCCGATACCGGCGGCGTGCGGGTGCTGCGCGAACGGACGCTCGGCACGCTGCGCCTGTCGAGCGGCACCGATGCGAACGCCGATCCGGCGGCGATCGCGGCGGCGCTGCTCGGCGGGGTGCGCACGCATGGCCTGGCGCTGCTGCCGTGGAGCGCGGCGGCGCTGGCGCTGCGCCAGCGTGCGGCGTTCGCCGGCGTCGGGCTGGACGATGCGGCGCTGATCGACCGCGCCGACGAATGGCTGGCGCCGTTGCTGGCGGGCCGGCGGCGGCTCGATGCGGTGCCCGGCGCGGCGCTGGCGGATGCGCTGCGCGATCTGATCGGGTGGGACGGCATGCGCACGATCGATTCGCTCGCCCCGGCCAGCTTCACCAGCCCCGCGGGCAGCACGCACGCGATCGACTATGCCGCGGAGGGCGGGCCGCGCGTCGAACTGCGCGTGCAGGCGCTGTTCGGGCTGGCGGTGCACCCGACGATCGGCACCGCGCGCCTGCCGCTGGTGCTGAGCCTTACTTCACCCGCGGGACGGCCGATCCAGACGACGCGCGACCTGCCGGGCTTCTGGGCGGGAAGCTGGGCGGCGGTGGCCAAGGACATGCGCGGCCGCTATCCGCGCCATCCCTGGCCCGACGATCCCGCCGCCGCCGACCCGACGCTGCGCACGAAAAATGCGGATGCGCGCCGCCGTGGTTCTGGGTAAGGAGAAGCCCATGCCTACAGCCCGTATCTTCCAGCGCCCCAAGAACGCGATGCAGTCCGGCCGGTATCGGACCGGCCAGTGGCAGCTCGAATTCGAGCCGTCCGAGCCCAAGCGCCCCGATCCGCTGACCGGCTGGGCCGGCAGCGGCGACACGCGCGACCAAATCCGCCTGGGCTTCCCGACCATGGAGGCCGCGGTCGCGCATTGCGAGCGCGAGGGGTTCGATTACGTCGTGGTGCCCGCGCCCGAAAAGACGCTGAAGCTGCAGGCCTACGCCGACAATTTCAAATAGGGAGGAGGCGCGCGCCCAGCAGCAGGAGTAGCTTGGCGTCGATCCCGATCCCTTCGGCGCGTTTGGCATCGATGAAGCCCGGCACGTGCGGCAGCGCGACGCGGTGGACCATGATCTCCTCGTCATCCTCGCCGCCGCCGTCGCCGACCCGGGTCAACCCCTCGGCGCGAACGAGCGTGAAGCTTTCCGACGTCAGGCCCGGCGAGGAATAGAAGCTTCCCTCCGACACGATCCGGTCGGCGCGATAGCCGGTTTCCTCCTCAAGCTCACGCGCGGCGGCGAGGGCGATCGACTCGCCCGCCTCGGTATCGCCGACCAGCCCGGCGGGTAGTTCGAGGCAGCGGCGGCCGACGGGGACGCGATATTGCTCGACGAGGATCAGATGGCCGTCGTCCACCGCCACGATCACCGCGGCGCCAAGGCTCCCCTGGCGCTCGGCATATTCCCAGCTGCCCGATTTACGGACGGTCAGGAACCGGCCCTCCCAGACCAGATCGCTCACAATTCGATCAGCCGGTCGGGCAGCTCGTTCGGATCGGTGCCGGTGTGCGGGAACGACTCGGCCAGCACCGCGCCCACCTGCGCGATCGCGGCCACCATCCCGTCGCCCGCGCGCCCGTCACGCAGCGCTTCGACCAGTGCGTGCATCGCATGGCCCCAGGCCTCGGGCCGGACACGCCCGAGGACCGCGGCATCGGTGACGATCTCCGCACGCCGTTCCGCCAGCGAAAGATAAAGCAGCACGCCCGTCCGGCTCGCGGTGCGCATCTCGATCGCAGCGCGAAACAGCAGCACCGCGCGCGCCCGAACGCGCCGCGTCTTGGTACGCCCCGGCGTCAGCGCCATCCTGACCGTGAGCGGCGCGGTGAGAAGTCGAAATGCGAGAAAAACGATCGCGACGAGCACGATCAGCGCGCTGACGAGCATTCCCGTCGGCAGCGCCATATCCCATCCGCCGTGCAGCCGATCGAGCAGCGCCACCAGCAGCGCGGGCATTGCCGCGACGAGCGCCAGCGCCAGGAACATGCCGATCAGCGTCCAATGGAGCGCGACGTCGTGATAGGCATCTGAACGCGCCGCGACGATCGGCACGATCTCCGCATCCGTCGTTGCCTCCGCGGCGGTCACCGCCGCCGCGATCCGCGTCCGTGCGCCTTCGTCGAAGCTCACCATCCGCCCGATGCCCCGCCGCCGCCGCCCGAGCCGCCACCGCCGCCCGAAAAGCCACCATCACCCCACCCGCCGCTGCTCTCGCCGCCACCGGAACCGCCACCGCCGCCCCAGCTTCCGCCGCCCAGGCTCGATCCCCAGAGGAAGATCGGCAGCGCGCTGCCGCCGAAGCGGCTGCCGCCCTGAGATCCGCGCCGCAGGAACGACAGGCCGATAAAGCCGATCACCATGGCCCAGAAGATCAATCCGATGGGCACGCCGCCGCTCGACGAACGCCGGTGGGCGCGGTCGAACTGCGTCACCGCGGCGTCAGTCTTGGCCTTGGCTTCATCGGGCGAGGCGCGCAACTGGCCGATGATCGCATCGGTGCCCGCCTCCATCGCGCCGGGCACGTCGCCGGCTTGCAGCTTGGGCATCATCTGCTGGTTGATGATCGTGCTGGACAGCGCATCGGTCAGCACGGGCTCGAGCCCATAGCCGACCTCGATCCGCGGGCCCCGATGGCCCGCGGGCTCGTTCGGCGCGATGAAGAGAATCGCGCCATTGTCCACGCCCTTCAGCCCCACGCCCCAGGCGCGGATCAGGCGATTGCCATAATCCTCGAGCGGATAGCCTTGCAGGTCGGGGATCGTCGCCACCACCAGCTGGCGGTGCGTATCGCGCTGCAGCGCCTGCAACTTGGCGGTCAGATCCGCCTTCGTCGCGTCGGGCAGGACGTTGGCGGCATCCACCACCAGCCCGGTGAACTTCGGGAAGGTCTGCGCCGCCGCCGGCGACAGCGCGAACAGCGCGACCAGCAGCGCGAGCAGGAGGCGGGCCGGTGCGCGCACCGCGATCAGTTCGCGTTGCCGAAATTGACCGATGGCGCGATGTCCGCACCTGGCGTCGTCGCGGCGAACGGCACCATCGGCTTGGCACCGTAGAACACCTTGGCACCCACCGCGTCGGGGAAGGTGCGGATGCGCGTGTTATACTCCTGCACCGCCTGGTTGTAGTCGCGGCGCGCGATCGCGATGCGGTTCTCGGTGCCTTCCAACTGGCTCATCAACGTGGTGTAATTGCCCTGGCTCTTCAGCTCGGGATAGGCCTCCTGCAGTCGCTGGAGCGACATGGTGACGGCACCCTGCGCCCGCTGGAACGCGGCCACCTTGGCCGGATCCTTCAGATCGTCGCCCGAAAGCTGGGTCGATTGCGCACCGGCGCGGGCCTGCGTCACTTCGACGAGGATGCTCTTCTCCTGCGCGCCCGCAGCCTTCACCGTGGCGACGAGATTGGGGATCAGGTCGGCGCGGCGCTGGTAGTCGTTCTGCACATCGGCCCAGCGTGCCTTGGCATTTTCCTCCGCGGTCGGAATGCTGTTCAACCCGCAGCCGGCCAGCGACACGGCGGCGGTCATTGCGAGTGCGGCACGAAGCTTCATGGACATCCCTCCCGGTTTCTGGCCTATCCCTACCACGTGCATCGTGGAGGATGCAGGCCAAATCGAAGAGGGAAATGGCGCGATGCTGAAAGAGTTCAAGACGTTCGTGATGCGGGGGAACGTGCTCGACCTCGCCGTCGCCGTCATCATCGGTGCCGCTTTCGGCAAGATCGTGACGTCGCTGACCGACGACGTGCTGATGCCGATCATCGGCAAGATCTTCGGCGGTCTGGACTTTTCGAGCTATTTCATCGTGATGGGCCCGGTTCCCGCGGCGCTTCAGGGGTCGAGCGACTATGCCGCGCTGAAAAAGGCCGGCGTCGCGCTGTTCGGCTATGGCGCGTTCGTCACCGCGGCGGTGAATTTCCTGATCGTCGCCTTCATCATCTTTCTCGTCGTCCGCGCGGTGAACCGGCTGATGCCCAAGCCCGAGGTGAAGACCGCCGCCGAACCCGCCGACGTCACGTTGCTCCGCGAGATCCGCGACGAACTGAAGGCGCGCCGCGTCGGCTAGGGCGGGTCGGTGTTCGGCTTGGGTTTCAGGTAGAGCATTCTGGAAGGCTTTTTTCCGTCCTAGCGAGCCGCACCCCGCCCGGGCTCAAGCGGCGGCGAGGTCCTCGGCGTTCGCATCCGCCAGGCTGGTGCCGTCCAGGATCCGCGCGGTCTCGTCGCGCACGCGCATCATGGCGTGGCGGATCGCGCAGTCCGCCTCGCTCTTGCAGTCCGTGCAGCGGCGATAGGCGGTTCGGCTGACGCAGGGGACCAGCGCGAGCGGGCCTTCGATCACGCGGATCACGTCGCCGAGCGAGATCAGGTGCGTCGGGCGCGAGAGGCAATAGCCGCCCATCTTGCCGCGGTGGCTGTGGAGCAGCCCTGCCTCGCGCAGATCGGCCAGGATGAGCTCGAGAAACTTGCGCGGCACGTTTGCCTCCGCCGCGATCCGCCCCATGGGGATGGGCGGCGCGCCCATCGGCGCCTCGGCAAGGTAGAGCATCGCGCGAAGCGCGTAGCGGGAACGCTGGGTCAACATGATCCAGGTTTCTATGGCGCGGGTTTGTGGCGAGCGAAAGGCGGGGTTTCCATGCGCCCGCCCAGCGCCTATATCGGGCGTGCCGGCGGGATTCTCCTGTCCGGCTATGGCGATAAAGCGTGGCGTACAATAGGCGCAGCGGACCCGGGGGCAGTACCCGGCGACTCCACCACCGGCTTCCATCCTTCGGGGCGGGCGCCGATGACGGGGTCGAACCAGGATCGACGTGTGTTGAAAAGCGCTATGTTTCGCTCGGAATGGGACCACCGCGACGGCCCATACACAAGTGCCAACGATAACGAAGCACTCGCGATTGCCGCGTAACTGACGGCCTCACGGCCTTAGGTTACACGAACAAAAGCGCGGTTCGGGCCGCACCGGGCAACAGAAGCGGACACCGGCGGTACGGGGAGCACCGAGCAACAGAAGCTCCCCACTTGATGACCGCAGGACGTCAGGATCAGGCGGCTTGCCTATCCATCGTCGGCGCCTCGCCCGAAACCTGCGCATGCCAGAGGTCGATCAGGCCGGCGACCTTTTGCAGCGACTCCGGCCGGTGATGGTTGATGTCGTACATCTCGTCGGGGCCGTGCAGCAGGCCCAGCTCCCCGATCGACAGGCCGGGGGTGACGATATCGCGCCAGATCGCGTTGAACGCGCGGGTGCGTTCCGCGCTCATGCCGATATCCGGACGATAGAAGCCGTCCGGCTGATCGTCGGGGGGCAGCAGCACCAGCATTTCGATCCCGCGTTCGGCAACGAATGCCGCGAGCCGACGCGCGCACAGCGCGTAAAGGCCGGTATCGAGCATTTGCGCCAGTGGCCCCCACGGGCCGTTCGCATATTCAGTGCCCACGGCATAAACGAGATAGGGTGGGAATGGCTGGCTGGGAAATTCATCGTCCAGAACGCTGCGCAGCAGGAACACGTTCGGAAAATTATCGAACAGGATCTGCGCGCGAAGCGTGCTGAAATGGGCGAGGCCACCCGACTGGCAATTCGCCATGATCCGCAGCACCGGCTTGGCGACCATGCGATCGGCCAGTAATCGGCTGCGGCTTTCGTCATCGTCGATCAGGCGGCATTCGATCCAGTCCGATGGTGTGGCATCGAACCGGTCGGCAAAACCGGGCTCTGCCATCTCCGCGATGGCCGGATAGAGCGTGGCACCGCGAACGGGGAGGTGATCGAGCGCATAGCGCTCCAGCCCCATATGCATCGCGCGGCACGAGAACACGAAATGGCGGACGCCGAACGGCGCGCGATCATGGTCGCGCTCCAGCATGACGAAGCCGACCAGACCATAATCGCCGTATCGGTCCCATGCGAAGACCGCGAGGCTGGCGTGGCGAACGACGTCGATGATGGTTTCGCGCAGTTCCTCCACTGTCACGCGCGAGCCGGTGTAGTTCAACTGGTTCGACCGGTTGATGAGTTCGGCGATGCGGCCGACATGATCCAGCGTCTCCATGCAGAACGGCAGGCAGACGCGGATCTCGCAGGATCGCAGGAATTCCACGTCGGATAGCGGAAGGCCCATGGCGCGATCGGCACGCCGGGTCTCCAGCATCCGATAATCCGCCACGCGGCTGCGTGTGCCGGTCTGCGCGGCGAGCAGCGCCGCCAGCACCGTGTCGGCATCGGCGGCGGTGGCGTCGAGGCACTGGATCTCGGGCAGCAGGAAGCGGACTTCGCCCAGGTTCAGCGGATTGTCGTCGATGAACAGCACGTCGACGGCGCGCAACTGCATGTCCGCGATGATCCGCGCGATCGCCTGCGGCTTGGGCTCGAACGCGATGTGCGGAAAGACGAATTCGTCCCACAGCCCAAGTTCGGTCAGCCGTGCCTGCGCAGTCGTGAAATCATTCTTCGAACAGATCGCCGAGACGACACCGCGGGCATTGAACGCGCGGATCAGCGCGACGCGCGCGGGGAAGGGGGTGACGGGCTCGCCATCGGCCAGCGTTCCCCGCCACAGCGTATCGTCGAGATCCCAGATGATGAGCTTTACCGCCATGACCGACCCCGCTTGTCCCGGCGGACGCATCCCCGAGCCGGGATCCGCTCTGGCCAAACAGGGATAAGGGCCGGTTAACGATGACGGCGCCCTCAACGAAAAAGGGGCCCGGTCGCCCGAGCCCCTTTTCCCGTTTCGCGGTGGCGAAACGATCAGTCGCGATCGCCCGTCAGGAAGGCCGGCGCGAACTCGGGCGCCGCGCCCTCGTCCTTGCCGCCCGAACGGTCACCGCCCGAACGCTCGCCGCGCGGAGCGCCGCCGCCATCGCGACGGGGGCCGCGGCCGCCATCGCCGTCCCGGCGCGGACCACGATCGCCGCCACGGCCGCCGCCGCCATTGCCGCCGTTGCCGTCGCCACGCGGGCCACGGCCGCCATCGCCGTCGCGCCGCGGACCGCGCGCACCACGATCGCCGCCTTCGCGCGGTTCGCGCGCCGGGCGGGTGTCTTCCAGCTCGGCCCCGGTCTCCTGATCGACGACGCGCATCGACAGGCGCACCTTGCCGCGCGGATCGATCTCGAGGACCTTCACCTTCACGGCCTGGCCTTCGGACAGTGCATCCGACACCTTTTCGACGCGCTCGTTCTTGATCTCGGAAACGTGGACGAGCCCGTCCTTGCCGCCCATGAAGTTCACGAACGCACCGAAATCGACCAGGTTGACGACCTTGCCGTCATAGACCTTGCCCACCTCGGCCTCTTCGACCAGGCCCTTGATCCACGCGATCGCGGCATCGATCTGCGCGCTGTCGGACGAGCTGACCTTGATGACGCCCTCGTCGTCGATATCGACCTTGGCGCCGGTCTGCGCCACGATCTCGCGGATCACCTTGCCGCCGGTGCCGATCACTTCGCGGATCTTCGACTTGTCGATCGTGAAGGTCTCGATGCGCGGCGCGTGCGCCGACAGTTCCTCGCGGGTGTGGTCGAGCGCCTTGGCCATCTCGCCCAGGATGTGGGCGCGGCCTTCCTTGGCCTGCGCCAGCGCCTTGCCCATGATCTCTTCGGTGATGCCGGCGATCTTGATGTCCATCTGCATCGTGGTGATGCCCTCGGACGTGCCCGCCACCTTGAAGTCCATGTCGCCCAGATGATCCTCGTCGCCGAGGATGTCGGACAGCACCGCGAAGTTCTTGCCTTCGAGGATCAGGCCCATCGCGATGCCCGAAACCGGGCGCTTCAGCGGCACGCCGGCGTCCATCATGCTGAGCGAACCGCCGCAGACCGTCGCCATGGACGACGAGCCGTTGCTCTCGGTGATGTCGCTGAGGACGCGGATCGTGTAGGGGAACTCGTCCTTCGACGGCAGCACCGGATGCAGCGCGCGCCAGGCGAGCTTGCCGTGACCGACTTCGCGACGACCGGGCGCACCGAAGCGGCCCACTTCACCGACCGAATAGGGCGGGAAGTTGTAGTGCAGCATGAAGTTCTCGTACGACAGGCCGTTCAGCCCGTCGATCATCTGCTCCGCGTCGCGCGTGCCGAGCGTCGTGGTGCAGATCGACTGCGTCTCGCCGCGCGTGAACAGCGCCGAGCCGTGCGTGCGGGGCAGGAAATGCACCATCGCCTCGATCGGACGGATCTGCGTGGTGGTGCGGCCGTCGATGCGCGTGCCGTCCTTCAGGATGGCGCCGCGGACGATCTCCGCCTCCAGCTTCTTCATCAGCTTGCCGGCAGCCATCTGGTCCTGCGGGCTCGCATCGGCGAACGCCGTCTTGCCCTTGGCGCGCGCGGCGTTCAGCAGGTCCGAGCGCTTGGACTTGTTGGTCACCTTGTAGGCGGCGGCGATGTCCTTGCCGATCAGCTTCTTCAGCTTGTCCTTGGCGGCCGACAGGTCGGCCTGCTCAGCCATTTCCCAAGGCTCCTTGGCGGCCTTTTCGGCCAGATCGATGATGAGGTTCGCGGCCTCGCGGCACGCCGTGTGCGCGAACTGCACCGCGCCCAGCATCACCTCTTCCGACAGCTCCTTGGCTTCGGATTCGACCATCATCACGGCCTGGCCGGTGGCGGCGACGACGAGGTCGAGATCGCCCGACTTGGTCTCTTCCAGCGTCGGGTTCAGGATGTATTCGCCATCGACATAGCCGACGCGCGCCGCGCCGATCGGGCCCATGAACGGCACGCCCGAGATCGTCAGCGCCGCCGACGCCGCGACCATCGCGAGCACGTCGGGCTCGTTCTCGCCGTCATAGCTGAGAACCTGGCAGATCACGTTGATCTCGTTGTAGAAGCCTTCCGGGAACAGCGGGCGGATCGGGCGATCGATCAGGCGGCTGGTCAGCGTCTCCTTCTCGGTGGCGCCACGCTCCCGCTTGAAGAAGCCGCCGGGGATGCGGCCGCTGGCGGAGAACTTTTCCTGGTAATGGACGGTAAGCGGGAAGAAATCCTGCCCTTCCTTGACGGTGCGTGCGGCGGTGACCGCGCACAACACCACGGTTTCGCCCAGGGTGGCGAGCACGGCGCCGTTCGCTTGGCGGGCGACGCGGCCCGTCTCGAGCGTCAGCGTCTTGCCGCCCCACTGGGCGCTTACGGTCTGGGTATCGAACATCTGTTTTCCTTCACTCCGGCGGCCGGATGCCGGCCGGGGCCTATGTGCGGACTAAGCCGGTCCGCGGCGGTTCCGGGTCTGTCATGACCCGCGGCCAGTTCGCCGGATTGCGGAACTGGCGCATACGAGAAGGGCGCCACGGGGGCGCCCTTCGGGTTACTTGCGAAGGCCGAGCTTCGCGATGAGATCGAGATAGCGCTGGCCGTCCTTGTGACGGAGATAGTCGAGCAGCGAACGCCGCTTGTTGACCATCATCAGCAGGCCGCGACGCGAATGATTGTCCTTCTTGTGGCCCTTGAAATGCTCGGTCAGGTTCTTGATCCGCTCGGTGAGGATCGCGACCTGGACTTCGGGCGAACCGGTGTCGCCGTCCTGGCGGGCATGTTCGCGGACGAGTTCGGTCTTGCGTTCGGCGGTGATCGTCATGATGCTTCCTTCGACATCGGGAGGTTGAAGCCGCGGACGACGACGGCGTTTCCCGCCTGAACCTCGACCAGCGCAACCGGGACATCGTCCAGGACGGCGAAGCGGAGGCCATCGTCATCGGCGATCCCGTCCAGCACGCGCCCCTGTCGGAGCGCTCCTGCCTGGGCGGGGGTGAGGGATAGAGCCGGGATGTCGTCCAGCCCCGCCCTCAACGGCAGGAGTAGGTGTTCAAGGGCGCGCGCCTGCCCGAGTTCGTCGAGTTTGTCCAGCGATATCGCCTGGGTGAGGCCGAACGGCCCCGCCTTTGTCCGCCGCAGCATCGTCACATGGCCGACCGTGCCGAGCGCCACCGCGATGTCGCGCGCGAGGCTGCGGATATAGGTCCCCTTGGAGACATGGGCGCCGAGCGTGATCGCCTCCAACGCGCCCGGCGCCGGGTCGCCGACGATGCCCAGCGCATGGACGGTCACGTCGCGGCTGGCGAGCACCACCGCCTCGCCCGCGCGCGCCCGATCATAGGCGCGTTCGCCATCCACCTTCAGCGCGGAATAGGCGGGCGGCACCTGCGCGATCGGCCCGGTGAAGCGCTGCAGCACCGCCGCCACCGCCTCGCGCGTCGGGCGCAGCGGCGCGGTGGCGACCGGCACGCCCTCACCGTCCAGCGTGTCGGTCTGCGTGCCGAACGCGATGGTGAAATCATACCGCTTGTCGCTGTCGAGCATCCGCCCGGCCAGCTTCGTCGCCTCGCCGATCGCGATCGGCAGCACGCCCGTTGCCAGCGGGTCGAGCGTGCCGCCATGGCCCACCTTCCACTTGCCATAGCCGCCCTGGCGCAGCGCACGCTTCACCGCGGACACGCCCTGCGTCGATCCGAGCCCCAGCGGCTTGTCGAGAATGATCCAGCCATGCATGCGGTGCGACGCCCTAACCCAATGCCGCGGTAAAATGCCGGCGGCACAGCGCGACATAGCGTTCGTTGCCGCCGATGTCGGTCTGTTCGCCATCGGCGATCGCTCGGCCTTGGGAATCCACCCGCAGGTTCATCGTCGCCTTGCGCCCGCAGGTGCATACCGATTTGATTTCGACCAGACTGTCCGCGATCGCCAGCAGCCGCGCCGATCCCTCGAAGAGCGCGCCCCGAAAATCGGTACGCAGCCCATAGGCGAGCACCGGGATGCCGGTCGTGTCGCACAGCCGGGCGAGTTGATCGACCTGTGCGCCGCTCAGGAACTGCGCCTCGTCCACCAGCACGCACGCAACCGGCTCGCGCGCATGACGCTCGCGCACGCAGGCGCCCAGATCGGTGCCGGAATCGAACGCGATCGCCGGTTCGGACAGCCCGATCCGCGACGTGATCGTGCCGCGTTCGAACCGGGTGTCGACGCCCGCGGTGAATAGCATCGTCGCCATACCCCGCTCGCGATAGTTGAAATCGGCCTGGAGCAGGTTGGTCGATTTGCCTGCGTTCATCGAGGCATAATAGAAATAGAGTTTGGCCATCAGGCGAGCGTCTCGATGGGAATGGGGCTTCCGGACACTGGCGGCCTGACGAGGATGCGGCCGAGCGCGCCTGCCGGCAAGATGTGGCTTGCCGGTGCCCCCGTCAATCGTCGGTCAGATCGCGCGCGACCTTGGGATCACGCAGCAACCGGTCGATATGCGTGCCCTCGTCGAAGCTTTCGTCGGCCAGGAACTTCAGCTTGGCGGCATAGCGCGTCTGTACGCGCGCGGCGACTTCGCGTTGGAGGAAGGCGGTGTTGGTGCGCAGCGCCTTCAACACTTTCTCCTCGTCGGCGCCGAGCAGCGGCTTCACGAAGGCGGTGGCGTGGCGCAGGTCGGGCGACATGCGCACCTCGGTGATCGTCACCGGATGCTTCGCCAGCACGTCGTCATGCACGTCGCCGCGCTGGAGGATCGCGGAGAGCGCATGGCGCACCTGCTCGCCGACGCGCAGCGTGCGGACGGATTTGGTTTCGGGCGTGTCGTTCTTCATCGCGATATCCCCTCCCGCGCGGGCGGGAGGGGAAGCCCTTTACAGCGTGCGCTCGCGCATCTCGACCTCGAAGGTTTCGAGATAGTCGCCCGCCTTAATGTCCACGAAGTTCTGCGTGAACGTCACGCCGCATTCGAGACCGGCGCGAACCTCGGCCACGTCGTCCTTGAAGCGACGCAGCGAGGCGATCTCGCCCTGGTAGATGATGACGTCATTGCGTGTGATGCGCGCGCGGAGCGCCTTGCGGATGATACCGTCGGTGACGAGCAGACCCGCCGCCTTGCCGTGCTTGCCCGCCGAGAACACCTCGCGGATTTCGGCGCGGCCGACCACCGTCTCGAACGCCTCCGGCCCGAGCTCGCCCGCCATGCCGGCGCGGATGTCGTCCGTCAGGTCGTAGATCACGTCGTAATATTTGAACGCGACCTTCTGGCGCTCGGCGATCTCGCGCGCCTTGGCATTGGGGCGCACGTTGAAGCCGATGATCGGCGCCCCCGACGCGCCGGCCAGCGTCACGTCGGATTCGGTGATGCCGCCGACGCCCGAATGGAGCACGCGCGCCTTGATGAGGTCGGTCGAGATCTTGTTGATCGCGCCGACGATCGCCTCGACCGTGCCCTGCGTGTCCGCCTTCACGACCAGCGGATATTCGATCGCCTGCTTTTCCTTCAGCGCGGAGAACATCGACTCCAGGCTGGCAGGGGTTGAGGTCGTCCGCTTGTCGGTTTTCACGCCGGCACGGTATTCCGCCACTTCGCGCGCCCGCGCCTCGTTGTCGACCACCTGGAGCGGATCGCCCGCGGACGGCACGCCCGAGAGACCGAGCACCTCGACCGGCATTGCCGGCCCCGCTTCCTTCACCTGCTTGCCCTTGTCGTCGACCAGCGCGCGCACCTTGCCGCTTTCGGCGCCAACGACGAACACGTCGCCCACCTTCAGCGTGCCGCGGCTGACGAGGATCGTCGCCACGGGGCCGCGGCCCTTGTCGAGCTTGGCCTCGATCACCGTGCCTTCGGCCTGGCGATCGGGGTTGGCGCGCAGTTCGAGCAGCTCGGCCTGGAGCAGGATCTTCTCGATCAGCGTGTCGAGTCCGGTCTTCTTGAGCGCCGACACCTCGACGTCTTGGACGTCGCCGCCCATGTCCTCGACGACGATCTCTTCCGACAGCAGGCGCTCGCGCACCTTCTGCGGATTGGCGCCTTCCTTGTCGACCTTGTTGATCGCCACGATCATCGGCACGCCGGCCGCCTTGGTGTGGTTGATCGCCTCGATCGTCTGCGGCATCAGCCCGTCGTCCGCCGCGACCACCAGCACCACGATGTCCGTCACGTCCGCGCCGCGCGCACGCATCTGCGTGAACGCCTCGTGGCCGGGCGTATCGAGGAAGGTGATCTTCTGCTTGTCCTTCAGCGTCACCTGGTAGGCGCCGATATGCTGGGTGATGCCGCCGGCCTCGCCGCGCACCACGTCAGTGCCGCGCAGCGCGTCGAGCAGGCTCGTCTTGCCGTGATCGACATGGCCCATGATCGTGACGACCGGGGGCCGCGGACGCAGCGTCTCGACCGCATCCTCGTCGGTGTCGTGCGCGATATCGATGTCGGAGTCGCTCACGCGGACGATGTTGTGGCCGAATTCGGTGACGAGCAGCTCGGCCGTATCCTGGTCGATCGTTTGCGTCATCGTGACGGGCATGCCCATCTTGAACAGCGTCTTGACCAGGTCTGCACCCTTTTCGGCCATGCGGTTGGCGAGTTCCTGCACGGTGATCGCCTCGGGCACCACCACGTCGCGAACCTGCTTGGCCTGCGCCTCGCGCGGGCCACCGACGCCGCGGCGTTCCTTTTCGCGGGCGCGCTTCAGCGCGGCGAGGCTGCGCGAACGCGCGCCGTCGTCGCCGAGCGCGCGGTTGACGGTCAGCTTGCCCGACTGGCGGCGATCGTCGCCCTTGCGGTCACGCTGCTGCGGGCGCGCGGCGGGGCCGTCGCGGCGCACGGGCGCGGCAGCGCCGCCCACCGGCGGACGCGCGGCGGCAGCGGCGGCCGTCGTGGCGGCCGGAGCAGGCGCCTCGACGGGCTTCGGTTGCGGCTTCGGGATCTCGGGACGGGCGACCGGGGAGAAGCGGCGCGGTGCCGGCATCGACGGATCGCGGGCGAGCTCCACCACCGGCGGCGCGGCGGGGGCAGGCGCCGGCGTCGGACGCGCGACCTGAACCGGGGCGGGCGCGGGCGCCGGCGTCGGTGCAGGCGCCGGGGGAGCGGCAGCCGCGGGCGTGGCTTCCTCCGGCGCGGGCGGGGCGGGAACGGGACGCACCACCGGCGAGAACATCACCGGCTTCGGCATGACCACTTGCGGGGCGGGTGCTTCGGCCGGTGCGGCTGCGGGAGCAGGCGTCGCCTCCACGGCGGGAGCGGCGGCAGCAGGCTCGGGCGCCGGCGGGGCCGCGGCGATGCGGGCCCGCTCTTCGGCGCGCGCGCGCTCGTCATCGGCCGCACGATGGCGGTCAATCTCCTCGCGGCGACGCGAGTCCTCAAGGCTGTGCATGCGCTGCTCTTCGGCTTCGCGCAACAACTTGGCCTGACGCTCCTGCGGCGACAGATTTGCGCCAGACGGCGCGGGCGCGCGCTGCGGTGCGGCGGCCGGGGCGGGCGGCGGCGTCACGGGGGCGGCGACGGGTGCCGCCTCCTGCACCGGGGCCTCGGCCTCGCCGGGCCGTCCGCCGATCACGCGGCGTCGCTTCACCTCGACCACGACGGTGTTCGACCGTCCGTGGCTGAAGCTCTGCTTCACCTTGCCGGTCTCGACCGTGCGCTTGACGCCCAGCGGCGCGCGCATGCCAAGCTTCGGCTTTTCGTTGTCGGTGTCGCTCACTCAAATTCCTCGTGTATCGCCACGGCCGTCAGGTCGCCGGAAGGTCCCGACGCCCCATCCATTTCAGACGCCGATGCGCCCTGCGAGGCCGTTTCGCAAGGTGCGGCAAAGGGTTCGGGTCCGATAAAGTGCATCCACCGGGCAAGCGCCTCGCTCACCCGCTTCGCTGCAGCGCGGTCGGTCAGACCGATATGTACCACATTCTCGCGGCCCAGCGCCAACCCCAATATGGTGCGCGGCACCGGGAGTGCCAAGCCCCTCAGATCGCTGCCTTCGACATCGTTACCGATGCGCCAGGCCTGGTCGAGCTTGCGGTTGCCGTCGGTGCCGGCATCGGCGGCATGATACAGGGCGTGGAGCTTGCCCGAGCGTGCCGCGGTCTCGATCTTGTCCGATCCGGTCAGCAGCGTGCCGGAGCGCGCCTCCAGTCCCAGCCGGTCCATCGCGGTGCGCTCCAGCGCCGTCGCGATCTGCTGCGGCAGCTCGGGAGCGATGACGAACTCGCCCGTCTTGAACGCGCGCGCCAGGCCGCCTTTCAGCTTGCCCTTCTTCAGCGCGACCTCCAGCTCCGTGCGGGTCACGCCGATCCACGCCCCCCGGCCCGGCGCCTTGGCGCGCACGTCGGGATGGATCGAGCCGTCGGGCGCCAGCGCCAGCCGCACGAGATGATCGCGCGCCGCACGCTCGCCCGACAGGATGCAACGACGGATGGGACCGACGCCATCCGCATCATCGCCACCGGCCGATGCCGCGGGCCGGGCTTTGGAGCTCCGGCCGCGAGCGGCGGGAGAGTTTAGCGTTCGGGTGTCATCGGGAGGGTTCCGCATGAGCGTCCTCCCGTGGCTTGGCGGCGTCGCGGTCGACCAGCAACTGGCCGCCCGCGCCGTAATTTTCCGTCGACACTTCCTCGATCACGATCTGCACCGCGGCGGGGTTCTTGCCCAGCCGCTCAACGAGCGACCGGGTGACATCGGCGACGATGGCGGACTTCTGGTCCTTGGTCGCCGTGCCGGAGATGCGAATTGAGACGAAGGGCATCAGGCGTCCTCACCGTCCGTCGCATTGGCAGCGGCGGGAGCATCCGCGGCCTCGGCGGCCGGCGCGTCGTCCTCGAACCAGTGCGCGCGCGCGGCCATGATGATCTCGTTGCCCTGCTCGTCGCTCAGGCCGTATTCGGCGAGGATGCCGCCCTTGGGCTCGGGGCGCTTGGGGGCATCGTCGTTGCGGCGGCGCTGTTCGACGCGCTTCTTCTCGACCAACTCGTCGGTCGCCAGATCGGCGAGATCGTCGAGCGTCAGGATGCCCGCCTTGCCGAGCGTCACCAGCATGGCCTCGGTGATATAGGGCAGTTCGCCCAGTGCGTCCTCGACGCCCAGTTCGGTGCGCAGCGCCTTGTTGGCGGCGTCGCGGCGCTCCAGCGCTTCCTGCGCGCGGCTCTGCAGCTCCTGGCCCAGATCCTCGTCGAAGCCCTCGATGCCCGCGATCTCCTCGAGATCGACATAGGCGACCTCTTCCAGCTCGCCGAAACCTTCGGCGACCAGCAGCTGCGCCAGCGTCTCGTCCACGTCGAGCTCGCTCTGGAACATCTCGGTGCGCTCGGTGAATTCCTTCTGACGCTTCTCCGAGGCATCGGCCTCGGTCAGGATGTCGATCGCCTTGGCGGTGAGCTGCGAGGCGAGGCGGACATTCTGGCCGCGGCGGCCGATCGCGAGGCTGAGCTGGTCGTCGGGCACGACGACCTCGATCCGGTCCTCCTCCTCGTCGATCACCACGCGCGACACCGAGGCGGGCTGGAGCGCGTTCACCACGAAAGTGGCGGTGTCGGGCGACCAGGGGATGATGTCGATCTTCTCGCCCTGCATCTCCTGCACGACGGCCTGCACGCGGCTGCCCTTCATGCCGACGCACGCGCCGACCGGATCGATGCTGCTGTCATGGCTGATGACGCCGATCTTGGCGCGGCTGCCCGGATCGCGCGCGGCGGCCTTGATCTCGATGATGCCGTCGTAGATCTCGGGCACTTCCTGCGCGAACAGCTTCTTCATGAAGTCGGGATGCGCGCGGCTGAGAAAGATCTGCGGCCCGCGGTTCTCGCGCACCACCTTCAGGATCAGCGAACGGATGCGGTCGTTCACGCGCACCACTTCGCGCGGGATCTGCGCGTCGCGGCGGATGACGCCCTCGGCGCGGCCCAGATCGACCACCACATGGCCGAACTCGACGCGCTTCACCACGCCGGTGATGATCTCGCCCGCGCGGTCCTTATACTCCTCATACTGGCGCTCGCGCTCGGCATCGCGAACCTTCTGGAAGATCACCTGCTTGGCGGCCTGTGCTGCGATGCGGCCGAATTCGATCGGGGGCAGCGGATCGACGATATAGTCGCCGACGACCGCGCCCTTCTGCAGCTTCTGCGCCTGCGCGACATCGACCTGCTTGAAATAATCGTCGACGCCCTCGACCACCTCGACGACGCGCCACAGCCGCAGATCGCCGGTGTTGGGATCGAGCTTCGCGCGGATGTCGTTCTCGGCACCGTAGCGCGAGCGGGCGGCGCGCTGGATCGCATCCTCCATCGCCTCGATCACGATGGCCTTGTCGATCATCTTTTCCGAAGCGACCGAATTCGCGATCGCGATCAGTTCCGCACGGTTGGCGGTCACGCCGGATGTCGCTTGGGTGGCCATCTCAGTGCTGTCCTTCTTGCGTGTTCGCGCCGTCTGCGGGCGCTTCCAGATAGGTGAATTCTTCGGCGCCTTCGGTCGAAAGCGGGGCGGTCGCGGCGATCAGCCGGTCGGTCATCACCAGCTTCGCATCGGCGACCTGCGCGAAATCGATCGTCATCGGCTTGTGCTTGTTCACGTCGATCGTGATCGCCTGGCCCTCGACGCCGATCAGGTCGCCCGAAAGCTGCTTGCGATCCTCGAACGGCTCGACCAGCCGGATCCGCGCCTCGTGCCCCGCCCAGTCGGCAAAATCCTGCAGGCGGGTGAGCGGCCGGTCGATCCCGGGGCTGGACACCTCCAGCCGGCACGCGCCCTCGATCGGATCCTTGCCCTCGGCCTCGAGCGCGTCGAGCAGGTCCGAGATGCGCCGCGACAGATCGGCGCAATCGTCGATCGTCAGCTGGCGCGTGTCGGGCCGCTCGGCCATCACCTGAAGCGTCGGGTCGGACTTGCCGCCCTGCATCTTCACGCGCACGAGGGCGAGGCCGAGCGCCTTGGCCTCGGGTTCGATCAGATCGGACAATGCGGCGAGATCCGCCAAGCGACACTCCATGAATGCGGCCGATCCACGTACGGGAAAACCCCGCCGCGGAGCGAGCCCCGCAGCCCCTTGCATCTGACGATGTAAGAGAAAGCGAGGCCGATATACGCGGACGCGCCCCTTTCCGCAAGCACGCAACCGGGCCATGGGCGGGACGTTCTTGCCGCAGTCCTTCCTGGGAGACCGCCGATGATCCGTCACGCCCTGATCCTGACGCTGCTCGTCGGCACCGCGTGCGGCGCCCGGCCCCAGGCGACCGCCGGCCCCGAGTCGGGGCCGCAGGGCCCGCAGCCGGCAGGATCCAACCTGCCGGTGCCGCGCGACGCGCCCACCTATCCGGGCATCACCAACGTGCCCGCCACCACCGGCCGCGCGAACCTCGCCAAGACGAAGCCGCCCTTTGCGATCGCGACGATCGGCCAGTTCGCCGAGCCGTTCGCGATGGCGTTCCTGCCGAACGGCGATCTGCTGGTGACCGAAAAAGCGGGCGTATTGAAGCTGCGGCGCGGCAATGGCGCCACCTATCCGACCAGCGGCGTTCCCGCCGTCGCGACGGGTGGGCAGGGTGGCCTGCTCGACGTCGCGGTGGCGCCCAATTTCGCCGGCAGTCGGCGTGTCTACCTGACCTATGCCGAGCCGCGGCCGAATGGCGGCAGCAGCCTCGCGCTCGCCGATGCGCGGTTCGTCTCGGCCGGTGACCGAGCGAACCCGCATCTGGAGGATCTGCGGGTCATCTGGCGCGCCGGCTCCGACGGCCCGGGTGGCCAATATGGCGCGACGATCGCGTTCGCACCCGATGGTCAATCGCTGTTCCTCAGCTCGGGCGAACGCCAGCGATTCGCGCCGGCACAAGATCCCGAACAGGCGCTCGGCAAGATCCTCCACCTGACGCTCGACGGCAAGGCATGGCCCGGCAATCCGGATTACAAGGCCGGCGGCGTGCGCGCGCAGACGTGGAGCAGCGGCCACCGCAACCCTTACGGCCTCGTCTTTACGCCGGACGGGCGGCTGTGGGAGGAGGAGATGGGGCCAAAGGGCGGCGACGAGCTGAACCTTATCGAGCCGGGCCGCAACTATGGCTGGCCGATCGTGTCGAACGGCGACAATTATAGCGGCAAGCCGATCCCCGATCATCCCAGCCGCCCCGATCTGTCTGCGCCTGTGCTGTGGTGGAACCCGGCGATCTCGCCGGGCGGCATGATGCTGTATTCGGGCGCGATGTTCCCCGCCTATCGCGGCTCGCTGTTCATCGCCGCGCTATCGGACGAATCGCTGGTCCGCGTGACCGTGGACGGCGCGCGCGCGAAACCCGCCGACCAATGGGCGATGGGCACGCGCATCCGCGACGTGGCGCAGGCGCCCGACGGGTCGATCTGGTTGCTGGAAGACGGCGAAAAGGGTGCGGGCGGAAAGCTGATGCGCCTGACGCCCAAGACCTAGCGTTCGAGAACATTGCCTCGATCCGTTCGTCCTGAGCGTGTCGAAGGGCCTGTTCAGAATGCGAAGTCATGCCTGTTGAGAACGTGCTTCCACAAGCTCAGCACGAACGGTTTCAGAGATACGGGATCAACCCGACGTCACCCCGTTCTCGTCGCGCACGATCAGATAGTTCATCCGCGCCGCCGCGATCGGCTTTGCGCGATCGTCCTGCCACGCCACCGCCTCGACATTGGCGACGCGCGTGCCGAGCCGCGTGACGATGCCGATCGCGCGCGTCGGCTTGTCGCGGCCGCCGCGCATATAGTCGACGGTGACGTTCACGGGCTTGATCCGGCCCCCCCCTTCGCCCTCCAGCGCATGGGTGAGCGCGACGATCGCCGCCATCTCCAGCAGCCCGGCGATCGCGCCGCCGTGCAGGAAGCCTGGGCGGCCGAGCACGTCGTCGCCGAACGGCATCGCCAGCACGGCGGGGCCACCCGCCTGCGGCTCCGCGACGAGGCCGAGCAATTCGGCATAGGGGGGCAGCGCGGTCATGCGTCGAGCAGCATGAAGGTGCCGGCGACATGCGCCAGCGGATCGTCCGGATCTCCGTCATGCGCCTGACCGCGCACGAACGCGATCGAGCGGGTGAGGCGCAGGCACTCGCCGCGGCCGATCACCGTTCTGCCCGGCGTCGCGGGGCGGAGATAGTCGACGCGCAGGTCAAGCGTCGCCTGCGGGGTGAATCGGTCCCGCTTCACCCACACCGACAGGCTGGTGGCCATGTCCATCAGCGTGACGATCGCGCCCGATGCGATCACGCCGCGCGCCGGATCGCCCACCAGCCGTGCGTCATAGGGGAGCGACAGTTCGAGCCAGCCGGGCCCCTGCGCGTGATAGCCGATGCCGAGCACGCCGGCATGGCCGCTGAGGCGGCCGCTGAGAAAACGCTGGATGTCGAAGCCCATGCGCGCTTGCTCTACACGAGGCGCGCTGGGCCGCAAGATTTGCTATCCACCGCGCCGGGCAGGCCGCCGAGGAGAGAGACGCATGAACGACCGGGTCACCATCGCGCTGAAGGGCGGGGTCGCCGATGTCCGCCTCGCCCGCGCGGACAAGATGAACGCGCTCGACGGGGCGATGTTCGCCGGGATTGCCGACGCCATCGCCACGCTGACGGCGGCGCCCGCGGTGCGCTGCGTCGTTCTATCGGGCGAGGGGCGGGCGTTCTGCGCGGGGCTCGACATGGCGGCGATGGCGGGCGGCGGTTCGGGCCTGTCGCTCGACGACCGGATCTATGGCGACGCCAATCTGGTGCAGCAGGTCGCCTGGGGCTGGCGGACGCTGCCGATGCCGGTGATCGCCGCGGTGCACGGCGTGGCATTCGGCGGCGGCTTCCAGATCATGTCGGGCGCCGATATCCGGATCGCCGCGCCCGCGACGCGCTTCGCGATCCGCGAGCTTCACTGGGGGCTCGTGCCCGACATGGCGGGCTATGCATTGTGGCGGACGCTGGCGCGCGACGACGTGCTGCGCGAGCTGACCTATACCGCACGCGAATTCGCCGCGGACGAGGCGCTGGCGCATGGCTTCGTCACCCGGCTGGCGGACGATCCGCACGAGGCGGCGATGACGCTGGCCCGCAGCATCGCCACGAAGAACCCGCACGCGATCCGCGGCGCGAAATCGCTCTACAACCAGGCGGCGGACCTTGACGGCGCCGGGATGCTCCGCGCCGAAAGCGCGGTGCAGGGCGGCATCCTGCGCACCCCCAACCAGATCGAGGCGGTGCGTGCTAATATGGACAAGCGCGACCCGATCTTCACCGATTGACGCCCACCACGCGGCGCCCACAATCGGGCGGCGCGAGCGAAGGGGACATGGCGGTGATCGGATGGGCGATGACGATGGCGGCAGCGGCGACCCTGGGGGCCGGGGTTCCGGTGGAGGCGCCGGGGCCGAACGGTCCGCTCGCGGGCACGCTGCTGGGCGAGGGGGCGGGCAGGCCGGTGGTGCTGATCGTGCCGGGCTCGGGCCCGACCGACCGCGACGGCGACAATCCGATGGGCATTCGCGCGGCGCCCTATCGGCTGCTGGCCGAAGGGCTGGCGGCCGAGGGCGTGGCGAGCGTGCGGATCGACAAGCGCGGCATGTTCGGCAGCGCTGCCGCGATCCCCAATCCCAACGCGGTGACGATGGCGGATTACGCGCGCGACATCCACGCCTGGGCGCGCACCATCCGCGCGCGCACCGGCGTGCCGTGCGTGTGGGTGCTGGGGCATAGCGAAGGCGGGCTCGCCGCGCTGGTCGCGGCGCAGGACCCGGCCGATCTGTGCGGGCTGATCCTCGTCTCCACCGCGGGGCGGCCCCTGGGCCAGGTGCTGCGCGAACAGATCGCGGCGAACCCGGCGAACGCGCCGCTGCTGCCCGCGCTGGATGCGGCGCTGGAACTGGCGGCCGCGGGGCGGACGATCGATCCCGCCACCCTGCCGGCGCCGCTCGCCTCGCTGTTCCCGGCCAAGCTCGCCACCTATTGGCGCAGCGTGCTGTCCTATGATCCGGCCACGCTGATCGCCGGCTGGCGCGGCCCCGCGCTCATCCTGCAAGGCACGCGCGACATCCAGGTGTCGGTGGCCGATTCGGCGCGGCTCGCGGCGGCGAACCCGCGCGCGGCGTATCGGTTGGTGGCGGGCGCGAACCATGTGCTGAAGCCCGTCGGCAGCGACGATCGCGCCGCCAACATCGCCACCTATGGCGATCCCGCCTTGCCGCTTGCCCCCGGCTTCGTCGCGCCGATCGTGGCGCTGGTGAAGGGGGGATGCCGGTCAGCCCCCGTACAGCCCAGCGGGTATAAGGCGGGCGCATGACCGCGGTGCACGACCTGATCGCCCATATCCTCGCCAATCGCGCCACCTATGTACCGGTGCTGCTGATCGCCATCGCCTTCGTGGTAGCGCTGCGTCTGCCGGTGGTGGGATCGGTGCTGCGCTTCGGCATCACGGTCGCGCTGTTCGCGGTGCTGGTGATGGCGATCGGGCAGCACAGCCGGATCGATCCCTATCTCGGCCGCCTGACCCGCGCGCTGGGGATGGACACGCAGCAGGTGGTGGGCCGCGAGACGCGGATCCGGATCGCGCCCGACGGGCATTTCTGGGCCAAGGTGCGGATCAACGGCGTCGAGCGGCGGCTGCTGGTCGATAGCGGCGCGACGACGACCGCGCTGTCCGCGCGCACCGCGGCGGCGGCGGGGCTCACGCTGCGCGAGGGGCTGGTGCCCGTGGTGATCCGCACCGCCAACGGCGACGTGGGCGCGCAGAGCGCCGATGTCGCGACGCTCCGGCTGGGCGACGTCACCGCGCGCGATCTGGCGGTGGTCGTCTCGCCCGCGTTCGGCGATCTCGACGTGCTGGGGATGAACTTCCTGTCGCGGCTGAAATCCTGGCGCGTCGAGGACGGCACGCTGATCCTCGAGCCGCATCATCCGATCGCCGACGGCGGCGCGTAGATCAGGGCTGGGGCGCTTCCTGCGTATCGCCCTCGGGCTGCGCCTGTTCGCGCACCGATCGGCCCGACAGCACCGTTTCGAACGCGAAGGCCGCCAGCGCGATCACCGCAAAGCCCAGCGCGAAGCCGAAAAAGCCGAACAGCAGCCGCCCCGTGCTCGCGTTGCGCAGCGCGCCGAGGAACAGCGTGAACGCCGCGCAGCAGGTGAGCGCGCCTGCCAGCGCCGCCAGCAGCACCGCCACGTCGAGCGCCAGCGAACGCACCCGGAGCCGCGCGAGCTGGCGCGGGTGGCGGTCCGGATCGCCCGACAGGCGATCGACCTGGTCCGCGATCCGGCCGAGCCGCGTCGAGAACACGTTCAGCAACGAGGCGAGCCCCGTCAGCAGGAAGATCGGGGTTAGCGCGAGTTGCACGACATGCGCCGCGCCGCTGAGATTGGCGGTTTCGTTCATCGGCGTCCCCATGCGCGCAACCGACCCGCGATCACAATGGCGCTCTTTCCACAGCGTCGGCGAAGGCCTAGACGAAATCCATACCCGATCCTCGAAAGGCACCCCCATGCGCGAAGCCGCAATCGTCGCCACCGCCCGTACCCCCATCGGCAAGGCTTACCGCGGCGCGTTCAACGCGACCGAGGCGCCGGTGCTCGCCGGCCATGTCATGAATGCCGTGGTGGAGCGCGCCGGGATCGATCCCGCACGGATCGACGAGATCTTCTGGGGCGTGGGCAATCAATGGGGCACGCAAGGCGGCAATGCCGGGCGGATGGCGGTGTTCGCCGCCGGGATGCCGCAATCGGTGCCCGCCTTCACGCTCGATCGCAAATGCGGATCGGGGCTGACCGCGGTGGCGCTCGCCGCGCGCTCGATCATGTGCGACGAGTTGGACGTGGCGCTGGCCGGCGGCATGGAATCGATCAGCTTCACCGTGAACAAGGATGCGCCGCGCTACGTCAACCGGTCGGTCACCGCGCGCGAGCCCGCCGCTTATATCCCGATGATCGAGACGGCCGAGATCGTGGCCGAACGTTACGGCATCACCCGCGCCGCGCAGGACGAATATGGCGCGACGAGCCAGCAGCGCGCCGCCGCCGGCGTGGCGAACGGCGCCTTTGCCGAGGAGATCGTGCCGATCACCGTCGAAAAGGCGCTGTTCGACAAGGCCGGCACGCAGACCGGCACCGAGACCGTCACCGTCTCGCAGGACGAGGGCATCCGCGCCGGCACCACCGCCGAGGCGCTGGCGGGGCTGAAGACGGTGTGGCCCGGCGGCGAATTCACCGGCCCCGGCACCAGCGTGACGGCGGGCAATGCCAGCCAATTGTCCGACGGCGCGTCGGCGCAGATCGTGATGGACCGCGCCACGGCGGAGGCCGAGGGCAAGGACATCCTCGGCATCTATCGCGGCTTCCAGGCGGCGGGCTGCGGGCCCGAGGAGATGGGGATCGGCCCGGTCTTCGCGATCCCCAAGCTGCTCGCGCGCGCGGGGCTGTCGGTCGGCGATATCGGCTTGTGGGAGCTGAACGAGGCGTTCGCGTCGCAATGCCTCTATTGCCGCGACACGCTCGGCATCGATCCCGAACGCTACAACGTCAATGGCGGCGCGATCGCGGTCGGCCATCCGTTCGGCATGACCGGATCGCGGCTGGTGGGCCATGCGCTGATCGAGGGGCGCAAGCGGGGCGTGCGCTATGTCGTGGTGTCGATGTGTACGGCGGGCGGCATGGGCGCGGCGGGGCTGTTTGAAATCGTCTAGCGCGCGCCCTGGCGAAGCCGGCGCTCGCTAGACGATCGGCCGGCGCCGCTACAGCGGCGTCCGACGACACGGCTTTGCCGGGTCGGGCGTGAGGCCGCGGAAACGAGGCTAGTTCAGCCGGTCGCACTCTCGACCGTTCACCCTGAGCTAGTCGAAGGGCCTGTTCCGCACGCGAGGGCTCAACGGTGGAAAGCGTGCTTCGACAAGCTCAGCACGAACGGACTTGGACACCGGATCGAACGAACGTCCTTTCGCGCTAAGCCGCCCGCGCCACTTCGGCCGCCGCGCCGCGCCACTGGATCGGGCGGAACACCACGGTCAGCATCTGCGGCGTGGTGGAGGGCGGGGGCGGGGCCATCAGCAGGCCTTGCGGCGATGCGCGGTAGAGGCCGGGTGCCATCGCCTCCATCGCGTCGGTGACATGCGCGGCGGCGCGGGGCGTCGTGGTATCGTCGGCGGCCACCGGGCGATACAGCACCTCCTCGATCTGCAGCCATTCGCAGACATGGCCGAACTGGATGCCGGGCACGAACCGTCCCGCGCCGACCGGCACGTCGATCCGATAATAGCCGTCGATCGTCGGATAGGCGGGGCGCTCGACGATCCCCTCGCCGCCGTCGCCCAGCAGGATGACGGGGATAGTCACGCCGCCGGTGTCGAAATCGGTGGTGCGCAGGTCCATCGAGAATCGCGCGCTGGCGAACAGCGTGAGTGCGAGCGGCAGGCCCTTGGGCTGGATCTCGCCGGGCACGTACATGCCGTTGCCCTGGTTGAGATAGGGCAGCCCCAGACGCCGCAATCCGCGCTCGGCGCCTTGCGTATCGAATAGCGGCTTGCAGGCGTTCGTGCCCATGTTGGTGTCGAAGTTGAACGTGGCGAACAAGGCGGCCTCGTCGGCGCTCGGCAGGAAGAACAGCCGGGCCAGCGCCGCGGCGGCGGCCTGGACGCGCGCGTCCAGATCGTCGCTCGCCGCCGGCGCCTGGATGCCGGCGTCGCAGGTGCGGACATAATCGATGCACGCCGCCTGCACCGCGTCGCGCACCGCGCTATGTTCCGCCTTCATGTCGGGCTTCTCGCGGATCGGGGTGCCGTCGGCGGTGAAATCGACCGTCGATCCCTGCGCCACGTTGCACAATTGCTCGAGCAGCGCGACGCTGGAGGTGAGCGCGTGCAGCGTGCGCGCCTCATAGCGGCGCGTGTCGAGCATGCCGCGCTTGTCGAGGCCCGACATCTGCCCTTCGCGCAGGAACAGATAGCGGCCGGCGACGGTCAGCCCCAGCCGGTGCTGGAGCATTGGCGTCACCAGATTCTGGACGGTGCCGTTATAGCCGAGATCGACCAGCATCACGGCATCGCCGGGCGTCACCCCGGCCGCCGCCAGATGCGCGCACAGTTTGGTGGCGAACGTGTCAGTGCGCCGCAGGATCTTGCGCCGCATTTCGGGTTTGCCGATCAGCCGGACGAACGCGGCCTCCTGCGCCGCGCGGTTCGGGATCTTCGCGATCTTGCCCCAATCGTCGGGCGTGAGCATCATCTGGCGGGCCAGCGCCTGAACCGGCAACCGCGGCAGCCAGTCGCCCAGATAGCGTTCCAGGCTGTCCGGGTCGAACATGGCCGCGCGCCCGGCCACGAAGCGGCTGATCTCGACGCCCACGGCGCCCGCATCGGGGAACAGCGTCTCGAACGCTTGCAGCGGCAGATGCCCGTCGCGCATCATGAACAGCGGGCGCACCGGCCGGCCGAGCCGCGCCGTCATCGCATCGACTTCGGCCTTTACCCAAAGCGCGAAGCCGTGCATCGCCGGGCCTATTACGTCATGGCCCAGCCGATAGGCGGGTTCGTCGCATGCGCGCAGCGACACCGCGGCGCGGTGCGGCTGGAGCACCGGGCGGGTGACGCGCGCCGCGGGATCGATCATCGTCGCGGCGATCGCCTCGTGGCGCAGCCGGGTCTCGCTGGCGGCGTCGAACTGCAGCAGGTGGACCGCGTGCAGCCCGTGCGCGGCGGCGGCCTTCAGATCCGCGGCGGGATTGTCGCCGATGTGGAGGATCGTCGCCGGATCGGCGTCCAGCGCTTCAAGGACATGATCGAACAGCGTGTCGCATTTGCCCGAACCATGGTCGGCCGAGACGAAGACGTGCGCGATCAGCGCCAGCACGTCGTCGCCCGCGGCGCCCGCGATGTGGCGGCGGAGCTCGGCCTCGCTCAGATACATGTCGCTGACGATCACCACGCGCAGGCCGCGCGCATGCGCTTCGCGGATCAGCGCGACCATGGGCGCGAACGCGAAGGCGTGACGCGCTTCCTCGCCCAGTTCATGCGCCACCGCCGCCTCGATCCGCTCCGGGGCGGCATCGATGTGAAGATGGCGATAGACATCGGCCAGGCGGATCTCCACCGCCCCGCTGTTCCCGGTTCCGCCGCGCTGCGCCGCGATCTGCCGCGCCGATCCCTCCGACCACATCCGCGGTCCCATCGCGCCGCCCGGCAGATCGATGCCTGCGAACACGTCGACCGCCGCATGCGTCGCGCGCCAGATCAGCGTGTCGAAGCAATCGAGACTGATCGTCGTGACGCCCGCCGGCAGCGCGTCGAGCAAGTCGGCGATGTCGGTCGCGCGGATGGCGCGGGTGGTCGGCATACGGTCGTCTCCTCTGATCGGGGCGACCATCGCCGTAAATGGTTAGGAGACGATTAACCGCATTCCCCGGATAGCGCGTGGGGCAGGACTCAAGTGACCATTCCGGTGATGCGCACCTGACCACCGCGATCGACGATCTCGCCGTTCAGCATGCCGCTGACGAGGACGGTAGCGCCGGGCTCCACGATCAGAATCCCGTCGACGATGCCGGCAATTTCCGCACTGGCGCCGGCGGGGACAATCGCGGTGCCGCGGAGCATGCCGCCAAACCGCCCCTCGATCACCAGCGATCCGCTGTGCATGCCCTTCATTGCCGTCCCTCCTCAGTCCGCGAAGAGCAGAACGGGCGTTTCGAGGAAGCGTTTCAGCCCCTGCACGAAGCTCGCCGCGTCCCAGCCGTCGACCACGCGGTGGTCGCAGCTGATCGACAGGTTCATCAGCTTCGCGCGGCGGATCTCGTCGCCCCCTCGACCATTGGCGACAAAGACAGGGCGCTCGACGATCTTGTTCGGGCCGATGATCGCCACTTCGGGGCGGTTGATGACCGGGGTGGTCGCGATCCCGCCGAGCGGCCCCAGGCTGGTGACGGTGATCGTGCCGCCGCCCATCTCGCCCGGCGTCAGCCGGTTCGCGCGCGCGGCTTCGGCCAGGCGGGCGATCTCGGTGGCGAGCTGCCAGACGTTGCGATCCTGCGCGTCGCGGATGACGGGCACGGTGAGGCCGGCATCGGTCTGCGTCGCCATGCCCATATGCACCCGGCCGCCGCGCGTCACCACGCCCGCCTCGTCGTCGTAGCGCGCGTTGAGCATCGGAAAATCGGGCAGGGTGCGGCAGATCGCGACGATCATCAGCGGCAGCAGCGTGAGCTTCGGCCGGCCGCCCCGGTTTGCGTTCAGGTCCGTGCGCATCGCCTCCAGCGCGGTCACGTCGATCTCGTCGACATAGGTGAAATGCGGGATCGCGCGCTTCGACGCCGCCATGTTCTCGGCGATGCGGCGGCGCATGCCGATCACCTTGATCGCCTCGTCCGCCCGCGCGCGCGAGGCGCCCGGCGCATGATAGCCCTGGCCCGAGCCGTAGCGCAGATATGCGTCGAGATCGGCGTGGCGGACGCGGTCGCCCTCGGTCTTCACCGTGGCGAGGTCGATGCCCAGATCGCGCGCCCGGGCGCGCACCGCGGGGGAGGCGAGCGCGTGAGCGGCAGGCTTTTCGTTCCCCGGCGAAGGCCGGGGCCCAGTTGGTGCGTCGGGCGTGGTGGAGGGCTGCGCGTCGTCGCCGGCGCCTCCCACCTGGGCCCCGGCCTTCGCCGGGGAACCGGATGCGGCGGGGAGAGCCGTCTCCACCCCCTCCTCCACCCCCGGGTTCTCCGCTTCGTACTGCTCGGCCGTCTCGGCCTGTGCCGCGGTTTCGGGCGCGGCGACGACGGTGTCGCCGGCGGCCGCCTCGGTCTCGATCACCACCAGCGCGGCGCCGATCGACACCTGGTCGCCGACGTCACCCGCCAGTTCGACCACCGTGCCGGAAACGGGCGATTCCATCTCGACGGTCGCCTTGTCGGTCATCATGTCGGCGACCGGCTGGTCCTCCTCGATCCGGTCGCCCACCTTGACGTGCCAGGCGACGATCTCGGCTTCCGAAATGCCTTCGCCGATATCGGGCAGCTTGAACGTGAAACGCGCCATCATGCGTCCTTCATGATTTTCTTGAGGGCTTCGCCGATGCGGACCGGCCCCGGGAAATAGGCCCATTCGAGGCTGTGCGGATAGGGCGTGTCGAAGCCCGTCACGCGCTCGATCGGCGCCTCCAGATGATAGAAGCAGCGTTCCTGCACCAGCGCGGACAGCTCCGCGCCATAGCCGCCGGTGCGCGTCGCCTCGTGCACGATCATGCAGCGCCCGGTCTTCTTCACCGACGCCTCGATCGTGGCGATGTCGAGCGGAACCAGCGTGCGCAGGTCGACGATCTCGGCATCGATCCCCGCTTCCGCGACCACCGCCTGACAGACATGCACCATCGTGCCGTATGCCAGGATCGTCAGCGCCTCGCCCGGCCGCACGATGTTGGCGGTGCCGAGGTCGATCCGGTAATAGCCCTCGGGCACCTCGCCCGCCGGATGTTTGGACCAGTTCTGCGTCGGGCGGTCCCAATGGCCGTCGAACGGGCCGTTGTAGATCCGCTTGGGCTCGAAAAAGAGGACGGGGTCGTTGTCCTCGATCGCCGCGATCAACAGGCCCTTGGCATCATAGGGGGTGGACGGGATCACCGTCTTGATGCCCGATACGTGGGTGAAGATGCCCTCGGGGCTCTGCGAATGCGTCTGCCCGCCGAAGATGCCGCCGCCGAAGGGCGAGCGCACCGTGATCGGCGCGGTGAATTCCCCTGCCGAGCGATAGCGCAGCCGCGCCGCCTCGCTGACGAGCTGGTCGAGCGCGGGATAGATGTAATCGGCGAACTGGATCTCGGGCACCGGGCGCAGGCCATAGGCGCCCATGCCGACCGCCACGCCGATGATGCCGCATTCGGTGATCGGCGTGTCGAACACGCGCGTCTTGCCGAACTTCGCCTGCAGCCCAGCGGTCGCGCGGAATACGCCGCCGAAATAGCCGACATCCTCGCCCATCACGATCACCGCTGCATCGCGCGCCATCACGACGTCGAGCGCGGAGTTGATCGCCTGGATCATGTTCATACGCGTGGTGGGGGCGTTGTCGGTCATGGTCTCACTCATTGCCCCTCTCCCCTTGTGGGAGAGGGAGGGGCCCGCTCGATGCAACCGAGTGGGAGGGCGAGGGGGACGCTGCTTGGACACACGCCCCCTCATCCGGCGCTGCGCGCCACCTTCTCCCACGAGGGGAGAAGCGTTTCACTTCCGGTCCCATGGCCGGCCGCTCGCGGTTTCCTCGTCGATCATTTGCTGCTGCTGCTCGCGCAGATGCCAAGGCATCTCCTCGAACACGCCGTCGAACAGCGTGTCGAGCGGCTGGTGCAGGCCGTGGCCGAGAATACCGTTCGCCTCGGCCTCCTTCTGCGCGGCCTTCACGAAATCGGCGAGCTCGCGGTCCTGCGCGGCGTGCCGCTCCTCGTCCCATTCGCCGATCGCGATCAGATGTTCTTTCAGCCGCTTGACCGGATCGCCCAGCGGCCAGGCATTGGGCTCGCCTTCGGAGCGATACTGGCCCGGATCGTCCGACGTCGAATGGCCCTCGGCGCGATAGGTGAAATGCTCGATCAGCGTCGGCCCGGCATTGGTCCGCGCGCGCTCGGCCGCCCAGAGCGTCGCGGCATAGACCGCCAGCGCATCATTGCCGTCCACGCGCAGCCCGGCGATCCCGTATCCCACGCCGCGCGCCGCGAACGTCGTCGCCTCGGCACCCGCGAACCCCGAAAAGCTGGAGATCGCCCATTGGTTGTTCACCACGTTCATGATGACAGGCGCGCGGTATACCGCAGCGAAGGTGCAGGCGGAGTGGAAATCGCCCTCCGCGGTCGAGCCCTCGCCGCACCAGGTCGCCGCGATCCGGGTGTCGCCCTTCGCGGCACTCGCCATCGCCCAGCCCACCGCCTGCGGATATTGGGTGGTGAGATTGCCCGAGATCGAGAAGAACCCGGCGTCCTTCGCCGAATACATGATCGGCAATTGCTTGCCCTGCAGCCGGTCGGCGGTGTTCGAATAGATCTGGTTCATCATGTCGACCAGGCTCCAGTCGCGCGCGATCAGCAGCCCCTGCTGGCGATAGGAGGGGAAGCACATGTCGTCGCGGTCGAGTGCATAGGCGGCGGCGATCGACACCGCCTCCTCGCCCGTGGCCTTCATGTAGAAACTCGTCTTGCCCTGGCGCTGGGCGCGGAACATGCGCTCGTCGAACGCCCGCAGCAGCGCCATGCTGCGCAACATGCGGCGCAGCATGTCGGGCGAGAGCTTCGGATTCCAGGGCCCCACCGCTTGGCCGTCCTCGTCGAGCACACGGATCAGCGTATAGGCCAGATCGCGGAATTCGCCGGCGTCGGCGGCGGTGTCGGGGCGGCGCGCCTCGCCCGCCGGCGGCACTTCAACCGCGGCGAAATCGACCGCGTCGCCCGGCCGGAACTTCGGCTCGGGCACGTGCAGCGAAAGCGGCTGCAAATTGGCACGCGGGCTGTCGCTGGCCACTCGTCTCTCCATCTCGCGGACCCTGGTGGAACGCTCGGGTCCGCTTTCGGACCCTTGTTATAAAATTTCAAGAGCCGTGGCGAGGGGGGAAGCGGGGCCAACCGGTATGGGCGCTATTCCACCACCTGTTCGATCGCGCCGAAGATCGAGTGGTGTCGGTCGTCCTCCGCCCAGATCCGCACCGTGTCGCCGCGTTTGAGGAACGGGGTCTCGGGCTTGCCGCCGCGGATCGTCTCGATCGTGCGCACTTCGGCGAGGCAGGAATAGCCGACGCCGCCATGCGCGATCGGGCGCCCAGGCCCACCATCCGCATCGCGGTTCGACACGGTGCCCGAGCCGACGATCGTGCCCGCGCCCAGCCGCCGCGTGCGCGCGGCATGCGCGACGAGCGTGCCGAAATCGAACGTCATGTCCTCGCCCGCTTCGGCCCGGCCGAACGGCTGGCCGTTCAGGTCGACCATCAGCTTGCGGTGGAGCTTGCCGTCGCGCCACCAGCCGCCGAGCGAATCGGGGGCGACGAACACCGGCGAGAAGGCGCTCGCGGGTTTGGACTGGAAGAAGCCGAAGCCCTTGGCCAGCTCGCCGGGGATCAGGTTGCGCAGGCTCACGTCGTTGGTGAGCCCCACGAGCCGGATCGCGGCCAGCGCCGCGTCGCGCGTCGCGCCCTGCGCCACATCGCCGGTGACGACCACCACCTCGGCCTCCAGATCGCATCCCCAGGCCTCGTCGGCGAGCGGGATCGGGTCGCGCGGCCCCAGAAACCCGTCCGATCCGCCCTGGTACATCAGCGGATCGTGCCAGAAGGTCTCGGGCATCTCGGCGCCGCGCGCCTGCCGCACGAGCGCCACATGGTTCACATAGGCCGAGCCGTCCGCCCATTGGTAGGCGCGGGGCAGGGGCGCGGCGGCGGCATGTTCGTGAAAGCGCCGCATCGGGATCGCCTCGTGCGCCAGATCGGTCGCCAGATTTTCGAGCAGCGGCGCCACCCGGTCCCAATCGTCGAGCGCGGCCTGCAGCGTGGGCACGATATGGCCCGCATCGGCGCACCAGGCGAGATCGTTGGAGACGACGACGAGCGCGCCGTCGCGCCCCTGCTTCAGGCTTGCCAGTTTCACGCGCGCTCTCCTTCAGGCTTTTGCGCGACCTTAATCGCTGCGGGCGATAGCGGGAAGCGTCTTCGGCGCTCCTCCTCTCGTTCCCCGGCCCTCGCCGGGGAACAGCGATCTTGACTTTCCCCGCATCGCAACATAACTGCCGCCGCAATCGAGGCGTCTAGCAGCGTGATCGGGCGACGGGAGCAACTCCCGCACCCAGCTCCGCCACGATCGTTGAATCAACGGGCTTCCCATTTCACGCGGGGCGTCATTTTCCCCCGCCCTCCGCGTGTCGTTGACGCGCGTTCGGCATCAGTGTCGAAAGTCTTTCCATGTCCTTTTCCGATCTCGGCCTTGCCGAGCCGCTCGTCCGCGCGCTCGAAGCCAAGGGCTATACCACCCCCACTCCGATCCAGGCGCAGTCGATCCCGATCTGCCTCGAAGGCGGCGATCTGCTCGGCATCGCGCAGACCGGCACCGGCAAGACGGCGGCGTTCGTGCTGCCCTCGATCCAGCGGCTGACCGAAAGCCCCAAGCGCGTGCTGCCGACGCATTGCCGCATGCTCGTTCTCGCCCCCACGCGCGAACTCGCCAGCCAGATCGCCGACAGCGCGCGTGGCTATGGCCAGTTCAGCAAAATGTCGGTGACGACCGTGTTCGGCGGCACCAGCATCAACAAGAACCGCCAGGACATGAGCCGCGGCGTCGACATCCTCGTCGCCACGCCCGGCCGCCTGATCGATCTGGTCGAGCAGGGCTTCGTCAACCTGTCGATGATCGAGATCCTGGTGCTCGACGAGGCCGATCAGATGATGGACCTGGGCTTCATCCATGCGCTGCGCAAGATCGTCCGCATGATCCCCAAGAAGCGCCAGACATTGTTCTTCTCGGCGACGATGCCGAACGCGATCCGTGAGCTGGCGGGCCAGTTCCTGATCGATCCCAAGACGGTGTCGGTGAAGCCCGCCTCCACCACCGCGGAGCGCGTCGACCAGTATGTCACCTTCTGCAACCAGGCCGAGAAGCAGGCGCTGCTGACGATCACGCTCGCGGATCCGAGCATCGACCGCGCGCTGGTGTTCACCCGCACCAAGCATGGCGCGGACCGCGTCGTGAAGCTGTTGGGGGGCAACGGCATCGCCGCCAACGCGATCCACGGCAACAAGAGCCAGGGCCAGCGCGAGCGGGCCTTGGGCGAGTTCAAGTCGGGCAAGGTGACGATCCTGGTCGCGACGGACATCGCGGCACGCGGCATCGACGTCTCGGGCGTCAGCCACGTCATCAATTTCGAGCTGCCCAACGTGGCCGAGCAATATGTCCACCGTATCGGCCGCACCGCGCGCGCCGGGGCGAGCGGCATCGCGGTCGCGTTCTGCGCCGATGACGAGAAGCCGTACCTGCGCGATATCGAGCGGCTGACCCGGCAGAAGATCACCGTCCAAACGCTGCCGGAGGATTTCAATCAGCAGGCCGCGCAGATCAAGGCGACGCGCACCAAGGCGATCGGCGACGATCCGGCCCCGCGCGTCGATCGCCAGCGCCAGCCCCCACGCCCGCGCGCAACGCATTCGCCGAGCGCGACCGGCACGACGGGAGGCCGCAACTATGCCGGCGCCAGCCGTGGCGGCGGTCAGGGCGGTGGGCGTCCGGCCGGCCAGGGTGGTCGCGGCGGCGGCGGTGGTGGCGGCCGTGGTCGCGGCGGTCCGGGTCGTGGCACGGGCGGCTCCACCGCCCCACGCTGATCGGGACGACGCATCCCCGCCCGGTGCGGGGATGCGAACCGTTTCAGGCGGCGCCCGGCCGGAAGGTCAGCGCCACGCCGTTCATGCAATAGCGTTTGCCGGTGGGCTTGGGCCCATCGTCGAACACATGGCCGAGATGCCCGCCGCACCGGCTGCAATGCACTTCGGTGCGGCTCATCCCCAGCGACGAATCGTCGCGCGTGCGCACCGCGTTCGGCAGCGGCGCCCAGAAGCTCGGCCAGCCGGTGCCGCTCTCGAACTTGGTCTTCGAGGAAAAGGCCGGCAGCGCGCAGCCCCCGCACGCGAAGATCCCTGCGCGATGCTCGCCGTTCAGCGGCGACGAAAAGGGCCGCTCGGTGCCCTCGTGGCGTAGCGTGTCGTAGGCGGCGGGCGACAGGCGCTTGCGCCACTCCGCATCGCTGTGCGTCACCGCGAAGCTCTCGGCGCGCGCCGGGCTGCCGGTGCACCCGAACAGCACGAACGCGGCGGTGCCCGTTCCCGCGAGCGTGAGGAATTGGCGGCGGTCGTGATCGGTCATCGGGCTCTCCATACGTCGGCATATAGGTACGCCGCGACGCGCCGGAAGATGCCGGTGGAACCCGATGCGGCGACGCGCGCTTGAGGGGGGTATCACCGGAGCGTCCCCATGAGTTTCCAGCAGCTTGAACCGCCGATCCCCGTCCATGTGCTCGACAAGGGCGCGGGGTTCGCGATAGCGGTGATCGATTACGGGCAGGAGCACAACCTGATCTGGGTGACCGCGATCAACGACACCGGGGAAATCTGGTGCGCGCCGAACCCGCGTGTGCGGATGCAGGCCAATTGGACAATGGGCCGCGTGAAGCCGCCCGCGGTCGCGCGCAGCGGTGGCGATTGTTCGGGCGCCGACGAGCCGATGCGTGCGGAGATCGTCAAGCCGAACTGAGTCTGCCGCTCAATAGCGGCCGATCTCTACCGGCAGTGCGCGATAGCCGTGCACGAAGCAGGCAGCGACGCGCGTCGGCTCGCCCACTACGTTCACGCGCAACCGCCGCTTCGCCATTTCCTCCAGCAGGATGCCGATCTGCATTTCGGCCAGGCGCGCGCCGACGCAACGGTGGATGCCGTGGCCGAACGCCAGGTGCCGGCGCGCGTTGGGTCGGTCGACCCGGATCGCGTCGGCATCGTCGCCGAACACCGTCTCGTCGCGGTTGGCGGAGATATACCAGAGTGCCAGCTTGTCGCCCTCGCGGATCGTCTGCCCCATCAGCTCGGTGTCGCGCGTGGCGGTGCGCCGCATATGCGCGAGCGGCGTCTGCCAGCGGACGATCTCTTGCACCGTGTTAGGGATGAGCCCCGGATCCGCCTCCAGCTTCGCGCGCGCATCGGGAAAGCGATCGAGGCCGTAAGCCAGTGCCGACATCGAATTGCGCGTCGTGTCGTTGCCGCCGACGATCAGCAGGATCAGGTTTCCGAGGAATTCGTGATGATCCATATGGCTCATCGCATCCGAATGGATCATCATCGAGATCAGGTCGGGGGTGGGGGCCTGCCCGACCTTGGCGTCCCACAATTGCTGGAAATAGGCGCCGCAGGCGAACATGTGCTCCAACCGCTGGCGGCGCAGCTCGGGCGTCTTGATGAGTTCGATGTCGCCCGCCCAATCCGACCACAAGGTGAGCTTCGCGCGGTCCTCCCAGGGAAAGTCGAACAGGATGGCGAGCATCTGCGTCGTCAGCTCGACCGACACCGTCGCCACCCAGTCGAACGTCTCGCCCTGGGGCAGCGCATCGAGGATCTCGGCGGTGCGCGCGCGGATGTCGGCGGCCATCCGCGCCATCTCGGACGGCGTGAAGGCGGGCGCGACGGTGCGCCGCTGCTGGGTGTGGACGGGCCGGTCGCGCGCGATGAACATCGGCATGCGCACGTCGCTGTCGGGCAGGAAATCGGCGAGCGTGATCCCGCCGGCTTCCGACGAATAGAGATCGGGGAGCGATTCGACCTCGACGATCCCCTTGTAGCTGGAGATCGACCAATAAGGTCCGTAATCGCTGTCGGCGACGTGGTGCACCGGCGCCTCGGCGCGCAGCCGGGCGAAGGGCGCCTGCCATAAGTCGTCGCGGTAGAGTTCGGCCCGGCTTACGTCGAGCGGATCGATCCCGGCCTGCACGTCGGTCGCCAAAGTCGCCATCGTCCGCTCTCCTCGGGACGAGGATGGGCGACAACTGACATCCCTGTCAATTGGCCTTGGCGCGCCGCCACCGTGGCCGCGCGCTGCCCGATTGCAGCACGCCGCGGCGAAACATCCGCGCGCCGATCGCGATGAAGATCGCCACCCACAGCGCCTGCCACGCGATTGCGGCGGCATGCGGCCACAGCCCCGGCGCGTTGGCGGCATGGCCCGCCATGGCGAAGGGGGAGGAGAGCGGGAACGTCTCGGCCAGCGTCGCCACCCAGCTTCCCGGTGCGTGCACCGCAGCCGACGCCAGCGCAAACATCGCCACCTGCAGGATGGTGATCGGCAGCGACAGCATCTGGATCTCGCGCGGCGTGGTCGCCTGCGCACCCACCGCGAGGAACACCGAGCCGAGCAGCAGATACGCCATCGTGAAATAGACGATGAACAAGCCGGTGAAGACGGGCGTGCCCACCGCGGGGCGCAGTTCGCCAAGCGCGCCATGGATCGACGGCGGCATCAGCATGCCGATCTGCCCGACGACCGTCGCCCAGAAGGCGACGAACAGCACCGCCACGCCGAACATGCCGAGCAGCTTGCCCAGGAACACCGATTCGAGCGGCACCGCGGCGGCCAGGATCTCGATCACCTTGTTGTTGCGCTCCTCCGCCATCGTGCCGACCACCTGCCCCGCCAGGAACAGCGTCAGGAAGAAGATGCCGAAGACCGCGAAGAACGCCGATTGGTGCCGCCCGCCGCGCGTGGGGGCCGCGCGGACGACGGGGATGCGCACCGGCGTCACCACGGGCAGCGCGCCGCCCAGCCGCTGCGCCGCCAGCGTCGCCTGCGCGAGCGTCACCAGATATTCGGCCGCGCGATCCCCGCGTGCGCCATAGAGGATGTGCGGGCGATCGAGCGGCCCGTACAGCACCGCCGCCGCATCGTAATCGCGCGCGCGGAACGCCGCATGCGCTTGCGCCGCCGCATTGGCGGCGGGCGCGAGGGTGGTGAGGCCCGGCGGCTGCTCGTCGGGGCGGAACACGCCGCGCAGCCGCGTGTCGACCTCGGCGATCGGGCGCGCGAGCGGCACGGGCACGATCGCCACGATCCGGCTGCGCTCGGGCCCGCCGTCCGCCACGCTCGCCGCGCCCAGGCCGCCGATCGCGCCGAACGATCCCATGATGACGGGCGCGAAGAGGAAGAGGAGGAAGATCGGCGTGAAGACGGTGGCGATGAAATCTCGCCGCGCGATCGTCAGCGTCTGGCGCAGGGTGCGCGACACGCGGCTCATCGCACCGTCTCCACCGCCTGGTCACCGACGATGCGGACGAACGCCTCGTGCAACCCCGGCCGTTCGATCGACAGGCCGGCGATGCCGTGACCCGCATCGATCAGCCGGACGAGCAGCGGCTCGATCCCGTCCGCCGGCAGCTCGAAGCGCCACGCCTCGCCTTCGGCCACCGCATCACGCGGCAGATCGGCAGCGACCGCCGCGTCGGTGCGGCTGGGGCGATACAGCACGCGTTGCGGCAGCAGCCCGCGCGCATCGTCCACCGTCCCCTCGAACCGCCGCCGGCCGCCGGCGATGATCGCCAGCCGGTCGCACAGCCGCTCGGCATGCGCCATCACATGCGTCGAGAACAGCACGGTCGCGCCCCGATCGCGCTCGGCGAGGATCAGCGCCTCCAGCCGCTCCTGGTTGACCGGGTCGAGCCCCGAAAAGGGCTCGTCGAGCACCAGCAGATCGGGTTGGTGCACCACCGAGCCGAGCAGCTGGACGAGCTGCGCCATGCCCTTGGACAATTTGCGGATCTTGCTGTCGACCGCATGGCCCAGGCCTGCCGCCTCCATCAGCACCGCGGCGCGGGCGCGCCCCGTCTTGCGATCGAGCCCGCGCAGCGCGCCCATGAACGCGATCGCGTCGCGCGCCTTCATCTGCGGATACAGGCCGCGCTCCTCGGGCAGATAGCCGACCCGGTCGCTGGCATCCCTGGGCGAGGCGTGGCCGAGCAGCTCGCGCGCGCCCTCATCCGGTTCGAGGATGCCGAGCAGGGTGCGCAGGCTGGTCGTCTTGCCAGCACCATTGGGGCCGAGCACGCCGTAGATCGCACCGTAAGGCACCGCCAGGTCGAGCCCGTCGACCACCCGCCGGTCGCCGAACCGCTTCACCAGCCCCGTGGCACTCACCGCCAACCCGTTCGCCACGTGCCAATTCCCCCGACCACGGCGCCTGTGGTAGCGGGTTCGCGTGGACGAACACAACCTCCCGTTGGGCCTGGAAGCGCGGATCAAGGCGAAGGCCGCCGAACTCGGCTTCGTCGCCTGCGGCATCGCGCGCGGCGATGCGGCGCCGATGGCGGGGGTGCGGCTGCACCAGTGGCTGGCCGAGGGGCGGCACGGCGACATGATCTGGATGGCCGAGCGCGCACACCAGCGCGAGAGCCCGGCGGCGCTCTGGCCCGCGGTGCGCAGCGTCGTCGCGCTCGGCATGAGCTATGCGCCCGCCGAGGATCCGCTGCGGCTGGCGAACGTGGGGGATGTGGGCCGCATCTCGGTCTATGCGCAGGGCGGCGATTATCACGACGTCATGAAGCGCGCGCTGAAAGCGCTGGGGCGCTGGCTCGCGGTGGAATCGGGCGCCGATCTGAAGGTGTTCGTCGACACCGCGCCGGTGATGGAGAAGCCGCTGTCAGAGGCGGCGGGGCTGGGGTGGCAGGGCAAGCACACCAATCTCGTCAGCCGCGCGCACGGCTCCTGGCTGTTCCTCGGCGCGATCTACACCACGCGCGATCTCGCGCCCGATACGCCGGGCGGCGGCGCGTGCGGATCGTGCGACGCCTGCCAGCGCGCGTGCCCGACCGACGCCTTCCCCGCCCCCTATCGGCTCGATGCGCGGCGCTGCATCTCCTATCTGACGATCGAACATGCCGGGCCGATCCCGCCCGACCTGCGCGCCGGGATCGGCAACCGCATCTATGGCTGCGACGATTGCCTGGCGGTCTGCCCCTGGAACAAGTTCGCCGCCGCGGCCGCCGCGAACCTCGCCTTCGCGCCCCGCGCCGAACTCGCCGCGCCCGAACTCGCCGACCTGCTCGCGCTGGACGATGCGGGGTTCCGCCAGGTGTTCGCCGGCTCGCCGATCAAGCGCATCGGCCGCGACCGGATGACCCGCAACGCGCTGATCGCGGCCGGCAATGGCGGCCACGCCGCGCTGGCCGGCACGGTGGCCGCGCTGCTCGACGATCCCGCCCCGGTGGTGCGCGGGACGGCGGTGTGGGCGCTGGCCCACCTCGATCCCGCGCGGTGGCGGGTGGAGCGGGCGGCGCGGATCGCGGGCGAGGAGGATGCGGGGGTGGTTGGGGAGTGGGAGGGGCTGTTGCCCACGTGCGGCACGGGCCCTTCGACAACCTCAGGGCGAACGGAGCAAGGTAAAACCGTCGAACCGCGGCGCGGATTTTAGTCCAGATACATCCCGCGCAGCTTGGCGATGTCCGCGGCGGACAGCCCCATGTCGTCGCGAAGCCAACCCGCCGCGCCGCCGGCATGCGTATCGACCACCTTCAACGCGGCTTCGATGTAGCGTCGATCGGCCGCCATCATCGCCTGCGCGGCGGCGGGCGGCATCGCCGCCAGTGGACCGGCATTCCCCGCCTGAGCGATCAGCTTGCGCGGGTCGAGATAGCGGTTCGTGAGCAGATAATCGTCGATCACGGTCGCGCGGGCACGCCCAGGGCGGTCAGGAGCAACGCGGCGGCGATGCCCGGGCGGTCCTTGCCGGCTGAACAGTTGAAGGCCAGCGGCGCATCGCCCGCAAGCAGCTCGGCGAACATCCGCCGGTACTGGCCGCGAAATAGGTCGAGCATGCGCGGATAGCCGGCGGTCATCGCGGCGCGTGCCTGTTCGGCGGTCCAGCTCTTGGGATCGCCCGCCGGCATGACGCCCGCATTGTCGAGCCGATAATCTTCGCTGAGCACGCGCGGCGGGTTTTCTCCGGGCCAGTTCACCGGCTCCTCGCGCCGCTCGCGGACGTCGCGGAAATCGCACACGACGCGGATGCCGCGCCTGGCGAGATCGGCATAGTCGCGCGGGGTCAGTCCGTGCATCGATCCGGAGCGGAACAGCAGGCCCCATTTCACATGACGTCCATCGGTGGTGCGATAGCCGCCCAGATCGCGGAAGTTGCGACCGCCTTCAAGCGGCAGTAGCCGATCATGCGGCGCGGGCGCGGCAGCGGATAACCGCGGCAGTCGCGGTGAGCAAAGCGATGGATCGGCGATTTCTGATGGACATGCTTTCCCCCTGTTCGACAGGGGCGATGACGCGATATCGTTTCGGGTACGCTACGTTCTCATGACTTCCGGGTGACCCCGCCGAATATCGTTTTCGGCCGCGCCGTCTCGGACATCGGTGGAACGGGCCGCCAGGAGCCGCGCGACCGTGCGCAGCCTATCGTCTCACTTCCCGCCCTCGCGCCGGGTGAGCGCGGCGACGCAGCTCGCGCGGTCGATCGTGCTGCCATCGGGTTCGCGCGCGTCGAGATAGGTGACGCGGGGCTCCGCGCCGCTCTTGGGATAGAGATAGGCGTCGAGCACGCAGAACCGCCCCTGGAACTGCAGCTTGCGCGCGCTCCCCTCGCGCACGTCGGCATCGGGCGTGCCGAACAATTGCACCAGCCCGGCCGCGTTCTGGCCGATCACGCGCTCCAGCCCGACGCTGGTATAGGGAACGGCCACGCGCTGCCCGATCGCCACCGGGGGGGCGACGGGCCCGCAGGCCGCGAGCGCGCCTGCCGTCGCGAGCAGAGGCCACAGATTGCGCGTCACGTCCGCCTCCGGTGGAAGATATGGGTCATCATCGCCGCGCCCAGCACGGGCGCCACGAGATTGGCCAGCGGAACCACGAACAGCGCTGCATCCGCAACCCCGATCAGGAACCGACCGCCTCGGCTCGACCGGCGCCAGCCCCGGAGCGCCGCACCCGACAGATGGCGCGCGGCCACCATGTCGCCGAGATCGCGGCCGAGCAGCCAGCCATTGACGACGATGAACGCGATCCCCGTGCCCACCCCCGTCACCAGCAGGGCCAAATAGACGGGCAGCAGGACGAGATTGACCAGCAGCGCGCGCAGGCCCGATCCGAGCCCCATCCAGGCGGCGCGCGGCTTCGACACCGGCCGCGCGGTGGCGAGCGCGTCCGGATAGTGGCGCGCCTCCACCGCGGCGACCACCTCGTCGGCGAAGATGCCGATGACGGGGATGGCAACCGCGCGGAACAACAGCCACAGCGCGACCGCGTCGATCGCTACCGCGACCGCGCCTGCCAGCGTATCCGCGCGTTCGCCGATCAGGTCTTCGATCGGCCCGCGCACGCCGTACCAGAGGCCGAAGCCCAGCGCTGCGAAGAGCGCGAGCGTCAGCGCCATGGATTTGGCGAACACGCGCAGGATCGGCGGATCGCCGAGCTGCGCCAGCGACAGGGCGAGCGCGCGGAACATGCCGGGTGGCTTGGAACGTGCGCCCGCGCGCGTCAACGCGTTCGGTTGCACGCGGGGTGGGCGCCCTCTACGGCGGCGGCTTTATCGCTGTATCGGAGAGCGCCTTGAGCACCCCCACCTATGACGTCGTCGCGATCGGCAACGCCATCGTCGACATCCTGGCACAGGCCGATGACGCTTTCCTCGCCGCCGAGGGCATGACGAAGGGCTCGATGCAGCTCATGTTCTCGCCCGCCGAGGCCGATGCGCTCTATGCCAAGATGGGCCCGGGGCTGGAGGCGAGCGGCGGTTCGGCGGCGAACACCGTCGCGGGGATCGCGGCGCTGGGCGGCAAGTGCGGCTTCATCGGCCAGGTGGCGGACGATCAGCTGGGCGAGGTGTTCGCGCACGACATCCGCTCGGTCGGCATCCAGTTCGACACCGCGGTCCGCGCCGGTGAGCCGACGACCGCGCGCTGCCTGATCTTCGTGACGCCCGATGGGCAACGGACGATGAACACGTTTCTCGGCGCATCGCAGTTCCTGCCCGAATCGGCGCTCGACCGCACGCTGATCGCCGACGCGGCGATCCTGTATCTCGAGGGTTATCTGTGGGATCCCGAGGAGCCGCGCGCCGCGATGCGCGCCGCGATCGAGGTGGCGCGCAAGGCCAGCCGCAAGGTGGCGTTCACCTTGAGCGACACCTTCTGCATCAGCCGCCACGGCGACGATTTCCGCAAGCTGATCGCCGACGGGCTGATCGACATCCTGTTCGCCAACGAGGCCGAGCTGCTGGCGCTGGCGAGCGGCGCGGATTTCGAGGGGGCGCTGGCGCAGGTCTCGGCGCAGGTGCCGACCCTGGTCGTCACGCGCGGGGAGCAGGGCGCGTGCGCGATCCAGAACGGCACGCGCGCCACCGTCGCCGCGCAGCCGATCGCCAAGGTGGTGGACACCACGGGCGCGGGCGACCTGTTCGCCGCGGGCTTCCTCCACGGCCAAGCGCAGGGCCACGGCCTGGACGCGTCGCTGACGCTGGGCGCGATCTGCGCGGCCGAGATCATCAGCCATGTCGGCGCGCGGCCGCAGGTGGACCTGAAGGCGCTGGCGGCCAGCCGGCTAGGGTGAAATTTGGTTCCCCGGCGGAAGCCGGGGCCCAGGTGGGTGAAGCTTGGTGATGATCCACCACGGCCTTCTCAACTGGGCCCCGGCCTTCGCCGGGGAACGGGTTCGGGACGACCAAACGAAAAGGGCCGCGGGAGCATTCTCCCGCGGCCCTTTTTCTCAAACCACCGGTCCGGCGATCAGGGCTGCACCCCCGGAGGCGCCATCGCGCCGCCCAGCGGCCGGCCATTGTCGTCCACGCCGTGGTACAGCCGGCTGTTGCGCATGCCGTACACGAAATACAGCACGATCGCGGCGACCGCATACCAGAAGAAGAACACCAGCACGTTCCACTCGATGCCGCTGATGAGCCAGATGCACGAGATGATGCCGAGCGCCGGCAGCACCGGATAGAAGGGCACGACGAAACCGCGCGGCAGTTCGGGATGCGTGCGCCGCAGCCAGATCACCGACAGGCAGACGATCGCGAACGCCAGGAGCGTGCCGACCGAGGTCATGTCGCCCAGCGCGTTGATGTCGAAGATCGCCGCGGCGACGCCAGTGATGATGCCGACGACGATCGTGTTGACCCACGGCGTCTTGAACTTCGGGTGCACCGTCGCGAACACGCGCGGCAACAGGCCATCGCGCGCCATCGTGTAGAAGATGCGCGTCTGGCCGTACATCAGCACCAGCACGACCGAGGTGAGCCCGACGATCGCGCCAGCCTTCACCAGCTTGGCGAACCAGGCCCATTGCGGCCCCAGCGCGTCGACCGCGACGGCGACCGGATCGGGCACGTTCAGCATCTTGTAGTTGACCACCAGCGTCATCACGATCGAGACGAGGATGTAGAGGATCGTGCAGACCACCAGCGAGCCGATGATGCCGATCGGCATGTCCTTCTTGGGGTCCTTGGCCTCCTGGCCCGCGGTCGAGACCGCTTCGAAGCCGATATAGGCGAAGAACACGATCGACGCGGCGCGGATGATGCCGCTCCAGCCGAACTCGCCCTTGTTGCCGTTGTTATCGGGGATGAACGGCGTCCAGTTCTGCTTCAGCGTGTCGATATGCTCGATCACGTACCAGCCGACGATCAGGATGAAGGCCACGATCACCGTCATCTTAACCGCGACGATGATGTTGTTCACCTTCGCGCTTTCCGACACGCCGACGACGAGCAGGCAGGCGAGCACCGCGCAGATCAGGAAGGCGGGCAGGTTGAAGAGCGTGTGCAGCGGCTGGCCGTTCGCGCCGAGCACGGCCACGCCGTCCTTCAGGATCGGATAGCCGGCCGGGCCGGTCAGCTCGGGCGGAATGACGATGCCGAAATCGCCCAGCAGGCTGACGACATAGCCACCCCAGCCGACCGCCACGACCGATGCCGCCAGACCATATTCGAGCAGCAGCAGCGCGCCCATGATCCAGGCCGCGAACTCGCCCACCGTCGCATAGCTATAGGTATAGGCGGAGCCTGACACGGGAAGGGTGGACGACAGCTCGGCATAGCAGAGCCCGGCCAGCGCACAGATCACGCCCGCGATCAGGAACGACAGCAGCACCGCAGGCCCGGCGTGGAGCGACGCCGCGCTGCCCGTGCGGACGAAGATGCCCGCGCCGATAATGCAGCCGATGCCGAGGAACACCAGGTTCCAGGGCCCCAGCGTGCGCTTGAGTTCGCTCGTCTCGGATTCGCGCTGCACCTGCTCGACCGTCTTGCGAAGCATCATGCGTGCGAGAAGCCCGTGTGCGGGTTCTGCCATCAAATCTCCCTTGGCCACCCCCCGGCGGCCGCCACTTCCGGTTAAGCGGTCGAGCCTAGTGGCAAAACCCGTCAACGCAATCCCCGGCGTTCAGCGCGCCAGCATTGGCCCGAGCGCCGCGCCACCGAACAGGTGGACGTGGAGATGCGGCACTTCCTGCCCGGCATGCGGCCCGGTGTTGGCGAGCAGCCGATAGCCGGGCGCGACCAGCCCGGCCGCGCGCGCCACCTGGCCTACCGCGCGGACGAAGCCGGCGATCTCCGCCTCGCTCCCGCGCGCGCTGAAATCGTCCCACGAGACATAGGCGCCGCGCGGGATGACGAGCAGGTGCGTCGGTGCCTGGGGCGCCAGATCGTGGAAGGCGATCGCCCATTCGTCCTCATACACCCGCCGCGACGGGATCTCGCCGCGCAGGATCCGCGCGAAGACGTTCTGGTCGTCATAGGGCAGCGTGGCGTCGATCGGCATGGTCAATCCCCGGTAATGGCCTTCGCGCGGGCGGCCTTCTCGGCGATCCCGGACAGCCCCTCGCGCCGCGCCAGTTCGGCGCGCACGTCGTCGAGCGACAGCCCGGCGTCCGCCAGCAGCACGGCGAGATGGAACATCAGGTCGGCGGCCTCGGGGACAATCGCGGCGGGCGAGTCGCCCATCGCCGCGATCACCGTCTCGACCGCCTCCTCGCCCAGCTTCTGCGCGATCTTGGCGCGGCCGCGGGCGAACAGGCTGGCGGTGTAGGAGGTCTCGGCCGGCGCATCGCGGCGCGCGCGGATGGTGGCTTCCAGGCGGTCGAAGCTGTCGTCGCTCATGACGCTCCTGCTGGCGCAAGCGGCGGAGGCGGTCAATCCTTGCGGAAGCGCGCGCGCAGCGCCCGGCGCACCAGCCACACGCCGATCGCCGCGCAGGCGAACAGCGCGAAATCCGAAATCTCGGGCCCGGTGCGTGGATGCGCGACGCCGCTATGCCCCGATTGGACCGCGTCTGCGCGGGCGGCGAGCAGAAGGGCGGGAAGCGCGCGCATGGCCCGGCCGTCAGCCCGTGTGCGTGCCGGCGAGCGGCGTGCGCACCGGCACGCCCGCGGCGGCGAGTGCGGCGTGCGCCTCGCCGATCGAAGCTTCGCCAAAATGGAAGATCGACGCGGCGAGCACGGCCGAGGCGCCGCCTTCGACGATCCCCGAGACGAGATCGTCCAGGCCGCCCACGCCGCCGCTCGCCACGACGGGCACGCCGGTGCGATCGGCGATCATGCGCGTCAGCGCCAGGTCGTAGCCGCCGCGCGTGCCGTCGCGGTCCATCGAGGTGACGAGCAGCTCGCCCGCGCCCAGTTCGGCCAGCCGGATCGCGTGCGCCACCGCGTCGATCCCGGTGCCGCGCCGCCCGCCATGCGTAAACACCTCCCAGCCTTCGCCCGAGCGGCGCGCATCGATCGAGGCGACGACGCACTGGCTGCCGAACCGCTCGGCCATCTCGCCGACCAGCTCGGGCCGCGCCACCGCGGCGGAATTGACCGCCACCTTGTCGGCGCCCGCCAGCAGCAGCGCGCGCGCATCGTCGATCCCGCGCACCCCGCCGCCGACGGTCAGCGGCATGAAGCACACCGCCGCGGTGCGCCGCACGACGTCAAGGATCGTGCCGCGCGCCTCGTGCGTGGCGGTGATGTCGAGGAAGCACAATTCGTCCGCGCCCGCCGCATCATAGGCGCGCGCCTGCTCGACCGGATCGCCCGCATCGCGCAGCGCCACGAAGTTCACACCCTTCACCACGCGGCCGTTCGCCACGTCGAGACACGGGATCACGCGCGCGCGGACGGTCATGGGCGGTGCTCCGATGATGGGTCACGCGGAGGCGCGGAGGCGCGGAGGGGGGCGTTGCGCCGCAGGCAGGGTGTTCGCGCGAAGACGCGAAGACGCAAAGAGGGTGGGGGTGCTTCGCGGTCGCTCTTCGCTTCGAACGGGGCGCCCGCTGCCGTAAAAATCGAAGCGGCCGCGCCGCGAAGAACCTCTTCGCGTCTTTGCGTCTTCGCGCGAGAACTCGCCCACAGTGCTACCGGCCCTCCGCGCCTCCGCGCCTCCGCGTGAACGCTCACGCCGCCGCCGCCACGCTCAGCGCCGCCGCCAGGTCGAGGCGGCCGTCATACAGTGCCCGGCCGGTGATGACGCCCTCCACGCCCCCGTTTCCATCCTTGGCGCGGGCGTGGAGCGCCAGCACGTGGATGTCGCCGATCCCCTTCACGCCGCCGCTCGCGATCACCGGGATCGCCACCGCGCGCGCCAGATCGACCGTCGCCTCGACGTTGCAGCCCTTCAGCATGCCGTCGCGGCCCACATCGGTGAACAGCAGCGCGGCCACGCCCGCATCCTCGAACCGGCGCGCGAGATCGGTGGCGGAGATGGTCGAGACGTCGGCCCAGCCCTTGGTGGCGACCATGCCGTCCTTCGCGTCCACCGCCACGACGATCCCGCCGGGAAAGTCACGTGCGGCGGCGCGGACGAATTCGGGATCCTCCAGAGCCGCGGTGCCGATCACCACGCGCGCCACGCCCAGGTCGAACCAGCGCTCGACGCTGGCCCGGGTGCGGATCCCGCCGCCCAGCTGGACATGGCCGGGAAAGCCTTCGACGATCGCCTTCACCGCCTCGCCGTTGACCGAATTGCCCGCGAACGCGCCGTCGAGATCGACGACGTGCAGATGCTGCGCCCCGGCCCCGGCGAAGAGCATCGCCTGTGCGGCGGGATCGTCGCCATAGACGGTGGCGCGGTCCATATCGCCCTCGGCGAGGCGGACGACCTGGCCTGCCTTCAGGTCGATCGCGGGAAAGACGATGAGGCTCAAGGCCGCCACTCCAGAAAGCGTTCGAGCAGGGCCAGGCCGTAGCGCTGGCTCTTCTCGGGATGGAATTGCACGCCCACCATCGTGTCGCGCGCGATCGCGGCGGTGACGGGGCCGGCATGGTCGGTGGTCGCGATCACGTCGGCGCCGTCGAAGGCATAGCTGTGGAGGAAATAGGCCTCGCCCGCCGCGATCAGCGGATGGGACAGTTTGGGTGCTACATCATTCCACCCCATATGTGGCACCTTCGCCAACTTAGGGGCCGGATCGAGCCGCCGCACGGTGCCCGCGATCCAGCCGAGGCCGGCATGAATGCCCATCTCCTCGCCGGTGTCCGCCATCAGCTGCATGCCGACGCAGATGCCCAGGAACGGCGCTGCCTCGCGCCGCACGCGCGTCTCCATCGCCTCGATCATGCCGGGTACGCCGCGCAGCGCCGCCGCACACGCCCCGAACGCGCCGACGCCGGGCAGCACGATCCGGTCGGCCTTCGCGACCACCTCCGGATCGGCGGTCACCGCCACGTCCGCGGCACCGGCGGCGCGCAACGCATTCTCGACCGAATGGAGGTTGCCCGCGCCGTAATCGATCAGCGCAACGCTCCCCGTCACAGCACGCCCTTGGTCGACGGGATCGCGTCCGCCTTGCGCGGATCGATCTCGATCGCGGTGCGCAGGGCCCGCGCGAGGCCCTTGTACGCGCTCTCGACGATATGGTGGTTGTTCTGCCCGTACAGCGTCTCGACGTGCAGCGTGATCCCGGCGGCCTGCGCGAAGCTGTGGAACCAATGTTCGATCAACTCGGTGTCGAGATCGCCCAGGCGGTTCATCGTGAACGCGGTCTTCCACACCAGCCAGGGCCGGCCCGAAATGTCGAGCGCGACGCGGGTGAGCGTCTCGTCCATCGGCGAGAGCGCGTCGCCATAGCGGCGGATGCCGCGCTTGTCGCCGAGCGCTTTGGCCACCGCCTCGCCGATCGCGATCGCCGAATCCTCGGTCGTGTGGTGCCCGTCGATGTGCAGGTCGCCCGCCACGCTCACGTCGAGATCGATCAGCGAATGGCGCGAAAGCTGTTCGAGCATGTGGTCGAGAAAGCCGATGCCGGTCGCGATTCGGTACGCGCCGGAGCCGTCGAGGTTCACCGTGACGTCGATCCGGGTCTCGGCGGTGGAGCGGTTGATCGTGGCGATGCGCATGGCCGCCGTTCATAACGGCCCTGCCGCACCATGCAATCTTGACCGCCCCCCAAACCCCGCTAGTCCAAGGGGCATGACCGACGGAATGCCCGACAGCCTGATTCCCTATGACGAAATCGTGCAGGAGGCGCTGCGCGCGGTCGTCGGCCGTGTGCTCGGCAGCGTCGCCGAAAGCGGCGGCCTGCCCGGCGAGCATCATTTCTACATCACGTTCAAGACGCAGGCGCCGGGCGTCGACATCCCGCAGCGGCTGATGGAACGGTTCCCCGACGAGATGACGATCGTCCTGCAGAACCGGTACTGGGATCTGCTGGTGGACGATTCGCGCTTCTCGGTGGGCCTGAGCTTTAACCAGGTGCCGTCCAAACTGGTGGTGCCCTATTCGGCGATCACCGGCTTCCACGACCCCGCGGTCAATTTCGAGCTGCGCTTCCAGGCGCAGGAGGGCCCCGACGATGGGCCCGAGCCGCACGACTCGGCCGAGAATGACGGCCCGACGGCGGTGCCCGTCGAGGACGGCTCGAATGTCGTCGCGGTGGATTTCAAGCGGAAGAAATAGTCCGGGGCCGGCGTAAGGTGCCGGACCGCCGGCTTACTCGGGCAGCCAGCGCCGCAGCGCGGCGATCACCGCGTCCGGCTTTTCCCAGGGCACGAAATGCCCGGCGTCCACCTTCGCGACGGTCAGGTCCGGCACATGATCGGCCAGCCCTTCGAGCTGGCTCGGCAGCAGCGCTGTGTCCTGCATGCCCCAGATCGCGAGCACCGGCATCTGCGTCGGCGGGAAGGGGCCGTCGAGAAAGCCCGGGCGTTCGGGTGTCTCGTCCATGGCGGGGACGATCACCGCGCTCGCGCGATACCAGTTGAGCATGCCGGTCATCGCGCCGGGCTGGCTCCATTCGTCGAGATAGGCAGCCTTGTCCTCGCCCGCGATCGCGCCGGTGATATGCTTGGTGAAGGTGGTGCCGAGGAACCGCTCCAGCCCCGCGCCGACCAGGCCCTGGTCGATGCCGATGTCGCGGAACGCGCGGATATATTGGCTCGCCCGGCGCTGCGCCGGTTCGTCGAAGATCGTCTTCTGGAAGACGAACGGATGCGGCGCGTTGACGATCGCGAGCCGCGCCACCCGATCCGGATGCTTCAGCGCCGCCATCCAGGCGACCGCGCCGCCCCAATCATGCCCCACGAGCGTGAAACGCGCGATCCCGAAATGATCCGCCAGCGCGAGCAGATCGGCCACGATCCGATCGGCGGCATAGGCGGCGACGCCCTCGGGCTTGGACGAGCGGGCATAGCCGCGCTGATCGGGGGCCAGCACGAAATGGTCGCGCGCGAGATCGGGCATCACGTGCCGCCAGGTGCGATGCGATTCGGGAAAACCGTGGAGCAGGATGATCGGCGGCGCGGCGGGATCGCCGGCCACCGCCACGTCCAGTTCGACTCCGGTGGCAAGTGCTATGCGCTGGAGACCCTCGGCCATGTCTTCCTCTCCCGCCCGCGGCGATCGATATCGCCTGGGGTCGTTCGATCATGAACGTGCCCGATCCCGCCCGCAAGCGGCAGGCGCCGGATCAGGGATAGCTGACCGTCTTGGGCACGGCGGGGATCGGAATCCATTCCTGATCGTCGCCGGGCACCTTGGGGAACGCCCCCGCATTCCAGTCGCAGCGGGCCTGTTCGATCCGGTCGCGCCGCGAGGAGACGAAATTCCACCAGACGTGGCGCGGCGTGGTGAAGGCGTCGCCCCCACACAGCATCGCCCGCCCGCCGCTTGCGGAACGCAACGTGGCGGCGATGCCGGGCCGCAGCACGTACAGCGTCTGCGGGGTGAGCGGCACGCCCTCCAGCGTCGCCTCGCCCATCGCGAGATAGACCGCGCGCTCTTCCGCCGCCGCGTCGATCGGGATCGCGGCACCGGGTTCGAGCAGGAGATCGGCATAGATGGTGCCGGCATGCGTGGTGGTCGGGGCGGTCTGGCCCCAGAGCGATCCCATGATGATCCGCGCCCGCACGCCCTGCGCGTCGATCGTCGGCAGGCGATCGCGCTCGACATGCTCGAAGGCGGGGTCCATTTCCTCGGCCGCCTCGGGCATGGCGAGCCAGGTCTGGATGCCCGACAGCACCGGGCCCTCGGCCCGCGCGTCGCCCGGAGAGCGTTCGGAATGGACGATGCCGTGGCCCGCCGTCATCAGATTGACCGCGCCCGGCTCGATCCGCGCCGCGGTGCCGAGCGAATCGCGGTGATCGATCGCGCCGTCGAACAGATAGGTGACGGTCGACAGGTTGATGTGCGGATGCGGCCGAACGTCGATGCCTTCGCCCACGCCCATCTGCGCCGGGCCCATCTGGTCGAAGAACAGGAACGGCCCCACCATCGTCCGCGCCTTGCTCGGCAAGGTGCGGTGCACCTTGAAGCCGCCCAGATCATGAGTGACGGGCAGGATGGTCTGGAGAATGAAATCGTCAAACATGAGCGTCGTCCCGTGGCGGCGGCTCGGTGGCGTCGAGCAACGCGATCAGGTCCGCGGGGTAGATCACTTCGTCATGCGTCGCGATCTCGTTTCTGGAAAACCAGCGATGCCCGACAAGCAACGTCCGCTCCAGTTCGGTCAAGGCGCCGGGCGCAACGTCGAATCGGTCGATGTCGATCCGGAAATAGCGTTCGTCGGCGGTCACCTCGACCCCCTCGAACGTCCGGAAATCGACGATCCGCCGGGCGACCTCGGGCCCGCAATCCCGGTCGAGGCCCACCTCTTCCCACAATTCGCGCCGGGCCGCGGCGGCATAGCTTTCGCCGGGGTCCACCGCGCCGCCCGGCGTGCACCACAAAGGCGGACGATCGGCCGGCGTGAAGCGGAACAGCAAAGTGCGGCGGCGCGAATCGACCAGCAGGATGCGCGCCGCCGGTCGCGGCGCCCTCACGCGCCATCCAGCTCGGGATAATGGCGGAAGATGCCGTCGTTGGTGAACGCCAGCCGGCGATCGCTCTTCAGATAGGTGCGGATGCCGGGCAATTCGGTCACCTGATCGTGGATGCGGATCACGTTGGGATAATCGCCCTCGATCGCCGCCATCCGCTTCGGGAACATATAGCGCAGTCCCTCGACCAGCTGGAACAGCGAGGTGTCGACATAGGTCCAGCGGTGATCGATGGTCCAGTCGCCCGGATTGGCGTCGATCGCCTCTTCGAAATAGCCGAGGAATTTCGGCATGCGCTCGGCGCGGAACTGCGCCGCCGCGCGCGCCGCTTCGGGCTTCTGGTCTTCGTAATAGGCCGATGTGGCGACGGGATGGTGGACGCCGTGCACCTCGGCCACGACGTCGGTGATGGTCGATTGCAGTTGCATGAGCCACGCGCGGTCCGCGATGCCAGAGGGTGCGAGGCCATGCCGCTCGCCCAGATAGTTCAGAATATTGGCGACTTGCGCGATGATGAGCCCGTCGAGCTCCATATAGGGCGGCGCGAATGGCCGTCGTCCCTGCCGCGCCGCCATGTCGGCGATCAGGCCCTCCGCGCCGACCGCGCGTGCGGCGTCGTCATAGGCGATCCCCGCCGCTTCCAGCGCCAGACGAACGAACTCGCCCCGCCCCGGTATCGTCGGCCAATACCAGAGCTTGTAGGGCATTATCCTTCTCCGGGAGCGCGGGCCTGGATGGCGAGTGCATGGATGTTGTTCGCTAACAAATCGGCGAGCGCTTTGTTCACCAGACGCTGCCGCGCGACGCGCGACTGGCCGACGAACGAGGCGGATTCGATCTCGACGCGGAAATGCGTTTCGCCCGTCCCGTCGTCGCCCATATGGCCGGCATGAAGCGCGCTTTCGTTGGTGACGCGGAGGCTGGTGGGATCGAGCAGCCGCGTCAGACGGCTGGTGATTTCGTCGGCGAGCGGCGAGGTGGCGCGTGCGATCATCATCCCCATATACCGGGCTTTTCGGGGTTTGGGGAGCCAGTGGCGCACAGCAAGAACGAACGGCCGGCCCCGCGCTTCCATGGTCGGGTGGAAGGCACCGGGCAGGCGTGCATGCACCCCGAATGCGACGAGGCCGGCGAGTTTCGCGCGCCCCCTCTCGAAGGCGCGAGCGATGGCGGGCCGCCCCGGTTCCGCTGGTTCTGCCTCGATCATGTCCGCGCCTTCAACGCCGGATATAATTTCTTCGACGGCATGACCGCGGACGAGATCCACCGCGCCCAGCGGCCGCTTGCCGGCTGGGAACGCGAGACCCGGGCCTTCGCGCATGGCGGTGTCGGCGATGCACCGCCCCGCTGGGCCGAGTTCGCCGATCCGCTGGACGCGATCGGCGGACGGTTCGGCACGCGTGCCAAGGCGCGTACCGATGGCCGCACGCTGTCGGACGGCGAGCGCCGCGCGCTTCGCGTGCTGGGGCTCGATGCCGATATCGACCGCACGGCGCTGCGCAAACGCTATAGCGAGCTGGTGCGCCGCTATCATCCCGATCGCAACGGCGGCGACCGCGGTCACGAGGCCGATCTGCAAAAGGTGATCGCCGCCTATCAGCAGTTGAAGGGCGCGAAGGCCTTCGCATGACCCGCGCCGCTCGCCATCCTCTCGCGACCGCAAGGTTGGCGCAACCGATCGTGGCGCGGTAAGGCGTCGCGATGATCCGCGTCACCGAGCTGAAACTGCCGCTCCATCATGCCGACGAGGCGCTGCCGGCGGCGATCCACAAGCGGCTGCGTATCACCCCGCGCGAGATGATCCGTTACACGGTGGCGCGGCGCGGCCATGATGCGCGCGATCGGAGCGCCATCACCCTGGTGTATTCGGTCGACGTGGCGGTGAAGAACGAAGCGGCGGTGCTCGCGCGATTCCGCAAGGACCGCGACGTCCAGCTCACCCCCGACACGCGCTATCGCCCGCCGGCCGGGCCCCCTGCGGGCGAAACCCGGCCGGTCGTGGTTGGGGCGGGGCCATGCGGTCTCTTCGCCGCGCTCGTCCTGGCGCAGATGGGGCACCGGCCGATCATCCTCGACCGCGGCAAGGCGGTGCGCGAGCGGACCAAGGATACCTGGGGCCTGTGGCGCCGCGGCGTGCTCGATCCGGAATCCAACGTGCAGTTCGGCGAGGGCGGCGCGGGCACCTTTTCCGACGGCAAGCTCTACAGCCGCATCAAGGATCCGCGGCACCTCAACCGCAAGGTGCTGACCGAATTCGTGAAGGCGGGGGCGCCGGCCGATATCCTGACCGAGGCGCATCCGCATATCGGCACGTTCCGGCTGGTGACGATGGTCGAAAGCATGCGCGAGACGATCGAGGCGCTAGGCGGCGAATACCGGTTCTCCACGCGGGTCGACGGGCTGGATATCGTCACCGACGGCACGGGCGCGCGGCGCGTGCGCGGCCTGCATCTGCACACCGGCGACTATCTGGCGGCGGACCGCGTCGTGCTGGCCGTCGGGCACAGCGCCCGCGATACCTTCGCGATGCTGCATGCGGCGGGCGTCCATGTCGAGGCCAAGCCCTTTTCGATCGGCGTGCGGATCGAGCATCCGCAATCCTGGATCGATCGCTCCCGCTTCGGCGCGGATGCCGGCAACCCGATCCTGGGCGCGGCCGAATATCATATCTCGCACCATTGTTCGAACGGGCGGACGGTCTACAGCTTCTGCATGTGCCCCGGCGGCACCGTCGTCGCCGCCACATCGGAGGCCGGGCGCGTCGCGACCAACGGCATGAGCCAATATTCGCGCAACGAGCGCAACGCCAATTCGGGGCTGGTCGTCGCGATCGATCCCGCGCGTGATTTTCCCGGCGATCCGCTGGCCGGCATCGCGCTGCAGCGCCATTGGGAGGAGCGCGCCTATATCGCGGGCGGCTCGAGCTACAAGGCACCGGCGCAGCGGCTCGGCGATTTTCTCGAAGGGCGCGCCTCGACGACGCTCGGCACGGTGGTGCCCTCGTACAAGCCCGGCGTCCAGCCGACCGACCTCGCCTTGTGCCTGCCCGATTTCGCCGTCGCTGCGATGCGCGAGGCGCTGCCCGTCTTCGGCCGGCAGATCGCGGGCTACGATCATCCCGACGTGGTGATGACCGGGGTGGAGACGCGCACCTCGTCGCCGATCCGCTTCACCCGCGGCGACGACATGCAGAGCCTCAACACCGCCGGGCTCTTCACCGCCGGCGAAGGTGCCGGCTACGCCGGCGGCATCCTGTCCGCCGCGGTGGACGGGATCAAGGCCGCGGAGGCGGTCGCGCTGAGCATGGCGGGCTGACTCGCGCCGCGCGGTTCGTTACGGAGCCGTCCGCTGCGCGGTGCGTTCGGGCGGCAACACAAGGAGGCGCCCGTGCCGCACGTCAGCGAACCGATCTATTGCGCCGGGCCCGACAGCCCGCATGCGTTCGACATCGTGCCGCTCCAGCCGCGCAACGGCACGCTCGATGCGCGCTGCCCGATCTGCCGCGGCCATGGGCAGTGGAATGTCGAGATCGATCTGGTGAGCTTTCGCTGCCGCCGCGAGGCGTGCGGGCATTGCCTGGGGGCGGGCTGGATCGAGACCGGCGACGATCCGATCGCGTTTCCGGACATCGTCCTGGCGCCCGAGGGCTATCCGAAATGGATCGTGCGTCACGTCTCCCGGCAGGATATCGAGCCGGGCTGACCCGGTTCTTCGCACCCTTATCGGTTTCCGATCGTTACGCCCCCGGACGTCACCAGCCCGGTGACCATCGATGGAGACGAATGATGAACAGCACCACGCTCGAAGGCCAGGGCCAGAACCTCACCGGCAACGTCAAGGAAGCCGTCGGCAAGGTGACGGGCGACGACAGCCTGCAGGCCAAGGGCACGGCGGATCAGGTGATCGGCGATGCCAAGCAGATGGCGGGTGCGGCGCGCGATGCGATCGGCAATCCCGGCCCGCTGCTCGACAAGGCGCGCGCGTTCGCGAAGGATCGGCCGTGGACGACCGCCGCGCTGGTCGGGACGCTGGGCGTCGCGGTGTTCAACACGCTGCGCGGCAAATAAGCGGGCAGGGGAGCGTCAGGCTCCCCTTGTCTGCTGGGGTGCGTCGCTCTTCTCAGGGCAGAAGAAGCGATGCATCCCCATAGGAATAGAAGCGGTAGCCCGTCTCGATCGCATGCGCATAGGCCGCCTGCATCCGCTCCCGCCCCATCAATGCCGACACCAGCATGAACAGCGTCGAGCGCGGCAGGTGGAAATTGGTCACCAGCCCGTCGATCCCGCGAAAGCGATAGCCGGGCGTAATGAAGATCGCGGTGTCGCCTTCGAACGGGTGGACAATCCCCGCCGCGTCCGATGCACTTTCGATCAACCGGAGCGAGGTGGTGCCGACCGCGATCACCCGCCCGCCTGCAGCGCGCACGGCGTTCAGGCGTTCGGCGGTGGCCGCATCGATCCGGCCCCATTCGGCATGCATGCGATGCTGATCGGTATCCTCCGCCTTTACCGGGAGAAAGGTGCCCGCGCCGACGTGCAGCGTCAGCGTCGCACGACCGATCCCGGCCGCCTCCAGCGAGGCCATCAGCGCCGGCGTGAAATGGAGCGCCGCCGTAGGTGCCGCGACCGCGCCGGGCTCGGCGGCGAACATCGTCTGGTAATCGTCCAGATCGCGTGCGTCGGTCGGGCGCTTGCCGGCGATATAGGGCGGCAGCGGCATGCGGCCGGCGCGCTCCAGGAGCGTCTCGACCGGCTCTTCGCCGGCGAAGTCCAGCGCAAGGCTGCCGTCGTCGTCGCGGTCCGAGGCGATCGCCGTCACGCCTTCGCCGAAATCGATCGTGTCGCCGTCGCGCAGGCGGCGCGCGTTGCGGACGAAGGCGCGCCAGCGGCGTGGCCCTTCGCGCTTGTGGAGGGTCGCACCGATCCGCGCGTCGCCGCGGCGCCCTTCGAGCTGCGCCGGGATCACGCGGGTGTCGTTGAACACGAGCAGGTCGCCCGCGCGCAGCGCGCCGGGCAGATCGGTCACCCGCGCATCGCGCGTCGCCGCGCCGTCCACCAGTACCAGCATCCGCGCAGAATCGCGCGGCGATGCCGGGCGCAGCGCGATCGATTCGGGCGGCAGGGCGAAATCGAAAAGGCCGACGTCCATCCGGACGGTTACTTCTTTGCGGGCGCCGTCTTTTTGGGCGCGAGCTTAGGCGCGGCCACCCCGGCGCTGGCCCCCGTGCCCGGCAGCGTCACCGATGCGCCGAGCGTCGGCATGGGCGGCGGCGGCGCGGGCGTGTAGGCCGGCGGATTGTCGGCGGCGATATAGGCGTGGACGATCCGGCTAGGGCTCGCGGGCGGCTCGCCCTTTTCGATCGCGTCGACATAGTTCATCCCCGACGTCACGCGGCCGAAGACGGTGTATTTCTTGTCGAGGTTGAGCTTCGGCAGCAGCACGATGAAGAACTGGCTGTTCGCGCTGTTGGGATCGTCGGCGCGCGCGGCCGACACCGCGCCGCGGACATGGGGCAGCGTGTTGAATTCCGCGGCCACGTTCGGCAGCGTCGAGCCGCCGGTGCCGTCGCCCTTGGGATCGCCGCCCTGCGCCATGAAGCCGTCGATCACGCGGTGGAACGTCAGGCCGTCGTAGAAATGCTGGCGTGTGAGCACCTTGATCCGCTCGACCATCTTGGGCGCCATGTCCGGCCGCAGCCGGATGGTGACGCGGCCGCCGGTCGAAAGATCCAGGATCCACTCGTTCTGCGGGTCGATCGCGGGTGCCGCGGCGGGGGCTGGCGTGGTCTGCGCGACGGCGGGGGCGGCAAGCGCGCCGACGGCGAACGCGAACAGGGCGAGGAGACGCATGGGCAGCATACTCGAACGAGGGAAAGCGCGCGACCTAGACCAGATCGGGCATTGCGCCAAACTGAACGTCACGTACCCCGCCGCCCGATCACCGCGACGCGCGCGACCACCTCGGCGCAGACCGCCGGTGGGACGAACCGCCGGATGTCGCCGCCATAGATCGCGATTTCCTTCACCAGCCGGCTGGCGATCGGCTGGAGCGCCACGTCGGCCATCAGGAACACCGTCTCGACGCGCGGATTGATCTGCTGATTCATCCCCGCCATCTGATATTCATATTCGAAATCGGCGACCGCGCGCAGGCCGCGCACGATGATCTTCGCACCCTGCGCCTCGGCGAAATCCATCAGCAGCGAATCGAACGCGACCACCGCGATCTCGCCGTCGACCCCGGCGACTTCGCGCCGGACCGCGGCCAGCCGTTCCTCGACCGAGAACATCGGCGATTTGGACGGATTGGTCGTCACCCCGATCACCAGCCGGTCGACCAGCTTCGCGCCGCGCCGGATGATGTCCATATGGCCCAGCGTCACGGGATCGAACGTCCCCGGATAGACGCCGACCCGCACGCTGGCCGCCCGCATGTTCACCGATCGCGCTCGAAGACGAAATGCGCGATGTCGCGCAACAGATCGGCATCCGCGCCATAGCCGTGAAGATGCTCGACCGCCTGTTCGACCAGCATCGCGGCCTGTTCGCGCGCGCGTTCGGCGCCCATCAGCGTCAGGAACGTCTCCTTCCCCGCGCCGCCGTCCTTGCGCAGCTTCTTGCCGACCGCGGCCTCGTCGCCTTCGGCATCGAGCAGATCGTCGGCGATCTGGAAGGCGAGGCCCAGATCATGCGCATAGCCGCGAAGCCCGGTGCGTGCGTCGGCCGGCACACGGCCGAGGATCGCACCCGCCTCGACCGAGGCGGTGATGAGCGCGCCGGTCTTCATCTGCTGGAGCCGGGTGACGGTCGGCAGGTCGAACCGCGCCTTTTCCGCCTCGATGTCCATCATCTGGCCGCCCGCCATGCCCGAGGGGCCCGCCGCGCGCGCGAGGTCGAACACCAGTTCGGCGCGCACGATCGCGTCGGGGTGCGTCGCGGGATGCGACAGGATCTCGAACGCCAGCGCATGGAGGCAGTCGCCCGCCAGGATCGCGGTTGCCTCGGTGAAGGCCTTGTGCACCGTGGGCTTGCCGCGGCGCATGTCGTCATCGTCCATCGCGGGCAGATCGTCATGGATCAGCGAATAGACATGGACCGATTCGATCGCGGTTGCGGCCCGCGAGGCATGCGCCCGGTCCACGTCGAACAGCGCGGCGGTCGCGAACACGAGCAGCGGCCGCAGCCGCTTGCCGCCGCCGATCGCGGCGTGGCGCATCGCGCGGTACAGCTCGCGGCGCGGATCGTCGGGAAGCGCCAGGAACAGATCGAACTGGCGGTCGATCTCGGTGGACACATCGGCAAGCGCCGCGGCAAGGGCGGGGGTGGGCATCTGGTCGCGTCAGCCGGCCGCGAACGCGCGGGTGCCGGCCGCCTTGCCCTCGGCATCGACGCGGATCGCCTCGATCCGCGCCTGCGCGGCATCGAGCCGCTCGGCGCAGCGGACGCGGAGCCGATCGCCGCGCTCATAGAGCCGGATCGACTCGTCGAGCGTCGCGTCGCCGCTTTCCAGCCGCGATACGATCCGCTCGAGTTCCTTCAGCGCATCCTCGAACGAGAGGTCTTCGATCGGCGTTTCCATGCCCGCGCTATGGCGCAGGCGCTCGGCGGGGGTCAAGGCGGCCAGCGGCATCATAAGCGAACGCGGGCGCACGCCCGAACGTGCGCCAAACTCAGTCGACCGGGGCACTGCGGGCGACGGCGAGCAGATGTTCGATCCGGGCGATTCCCGAATCGCTGAGCTGGAGCGGCTCAACGGGGCCGGCGGCACGATCGAGCAGACCATGCGTGGTCAACGCGGTCACCCAGCGGGCGACCAGAATCGGTGACGCTCCCAGATCGATCGCGAGTTGCTCCGGCGTGGTCGAGCGGCCCTCCATTTCCGCGACATAGGTGCGCAGCAGAACGCCCATCGGATGATCGGCGAACAGCTCGGCCCCGAGGACCTCCTTGCGCAGCTTGCTGAGCGCCTCGATCTTGCGTGCCGTTCGCCACAGCTGATCCGGCCTCGGCGTCGCGGCGGCGACGGCACGCCACTTCACGGTCGCGACCAGCCGGTCGACCCCCGGACCATTGCCCAGGCGGGACACTGAAATCTCGGCCGGCACGGCGCTGCCGTCGCGGCGCAGATAGCGTTTGCGGATCGTGATCGGTGCAGCGCCGCTGGGAAGCGCGTCGATCTGGCGGATATTGGCCGGAAGATCGTCGGGATGGGTGATCTGCAGATAGCTCATTCCGATGAGCTCGATCTCGGTACGCTGGAGCAGATCGCAAACATTCGCATCCGCGGCCAGGATGACGCCGTTTCCGTCCCCGACCGAATGGCCGGACCGCACCACATCTTGAGATACCATGCTGTTATACTAGGACATTTGGTAGTTTGTGCAACATGGGCGATTCCTGGATCAGGCGGCCGCCCGCCGGGCACGGCGGGCGCGGTCGCGCCCGGCGGACTTGGCCTCGAACAGCGCACGATCGGCCTCGCGGTAGAGCGTGTTCCAATCGGCTTCCCGCGTGATTGGGCCGTTGCACGTGCCGATGCTCGCGGTCACGCGCAGATCGAACGGCATGCGTTCGGTTCGCAGCGCCGCCAATATGTCGGACGCCGCGATCCCCGCTGTGGCATCGACGATGATCGCGAATTCCTCGCCGCCGATCCGCGCCACCAGCGCGTCGGCCGGAACCGCGGCGCGCAGCGCGCGTGCCACGATCCGCAACACCTCGTCGCCGCCGTCATGGCCGATCGTCTCGTTCACGGCCTTGAAGTGATCGAGATCGGCGATCAGCAGCATCTGCTCGCCTTTGCGCTCGATCGCGCGCGCCAGGAACGCGCGGCGGTTGAGCAGGCCGGTCAGCGGATCGATGTCCGCCAGTATCCGGGCAGCACTTTCCTGTTCGCGGGCCTCGTCGCGCTCGAGGCTGAGCAGCTTGATCCGATAGGCGATCGCCATGCTGGAGAGCAGCGCTTCCAGCATCATGGCAACGACCGTCGAATTGTCGATCCAGAAACTCCAGGGGAGGAGCTTCAGTGCTTCGGCGATCCGCAGGACGGTGAATGCGACCGGCACCCCCCAGGCAAGCGCGAACATTACGAGATAGCGGCTCCGCATCCGCCAGGCGCGCCAGAGGATCGCGGGCACGAGCGCGATCAAGCCGCAGAAGCCGAGCGTGTTCAGCCGATCCACCATGGTGGCGTGCCAAGGTAGGGTGGCGGCCATCAACACCGAGGTGAACCCGATCGCGACCATCACCGCAGTGCTGGCCGTGCGGATCGGTCCTTCGAACACCCGACGCTCGAAGAAGGTGCGCGCGAACAGCAGCATCCAGACCGCCGACGCGCCGAGCAGCACGATGTTCAGCCGCATACGGTCATTATTGGCGAGCCCCGGGAACAGCAGCCCGAGGATCGCCGAGGAACTGAGCGCATAGCCCAGCAGGCACAGCACCAGCGCGCAATAGACCGGCTGGAAGCGCTGACGCAGTGCGCGCCACAAGGCGAGATTGTAGACGATCAGTGCGATGGCCAGCCCGATGAAGCTGCCGTAAAATCCCGCCAGGAAAACCTGCTGCTTCTCCTGCGAACGATGATCGTAGAGTTCGGGGCCGATGACGATGCCCCGCGTATTGGCCGCGCCCTTAATGTGCCACAGCAGGCGCACCGGCGGCACCGCGGCGCCCGGCAGCGTGAGAGGCGTGGTGAACAGCGCGCCGACCAGCAGATGGTCGCCGATCCTCGCGCTCGAGAAGCCCGTGCGGCGCAGCGCGCCATCGGCATAGAGGACGTACAGCGTCGTGCGGTTCTGCCACACGCTGCCCGACTCGACGTCCAGCCCAAGTCCGGACGACGCGATCGCCGGCAGCCGTTCCGAAACGACCCAGAAATCGCCGGCACCGAAGCGACTTTGCGGCGTGCGGCAGTCGAAACGGCCGGGCGTGCGCAGCAGGTCGACGGCGTTCAGCCCCGGCGCATCGCGCAGGACGCAGGTCGCAATCGGCCGACGGACCGCAGCCGATACGGCGGTCGCGGCGAGCAGCGCGCATAGCAGCATGGCCGCAGCGACCGCCGTCCTGATGCATCGCCCGAAGGTCATCGGTCGCCCTTATACCGAACGCCCCGAACATTCGGTAAATAGCGGCGGCATGGAAAAACCCGGCTGCGGCGGTGCCGCAGCCGGGTCGATGGATTTGCATGGCCGCCGAGGCGGCCGGTGGTTATTCCGCCTCGACGGTTACGGCCTTGCCACCCTTCTTCTTGGGCTTTTTCGGTGCCGCCGGCTCGATCGCGAACGACAGTGCGCCGTCCTTCATCCTCACCGTCACCTCGCCGCCATGGACGAGCTTGCCGAACAGCAGCTCCTCGGCGAGCGGCTGCTTGATCTTCTCCTGGATCAGGCGGCCCATCGGGCGGGCGCCGTAGAGTTTGTCATAGCCCTTTTCGGTCAGCCAGGCCTTGGACGCGTCGTCGAGCTGGATGTGGACGGCACGATCCGCCAGCTGGAGCTCGAGCTGGAGGATGAACTTGTCGACCACCCGCGCCACCACTTCGGGCGGAAGATAGCCGAACGGCACCACCGCATCGAGACGGTTGCGGAATTCGGGCGTGAACATCTTCTGCACCGCCTGCTCGTCCTCGCCCTCGCGGGTCAACTGGCCGAAGCCCACCGTCTCGCGGGCCATGTCGGATGCGCCCGCGTTGGTCGTCATGATGAGGATGACGTTGCGGAAATCGACCGTCTTGCCGTGCTGGTCGGTCAGGCGGCCGTTATCCATCACCTGGAGCAGGATGTTGAACAGGTCCGGATGCGCCTTCTCGATCTCGTCGAGCAGTAGGACGCAGTGCGGGTTCTGGTCGACCGCATCGGTGAGCAGGCCGCCCTGATCGAAGCCGACATAGCCCGGGGGCGCACCGATCAGCCGGCTGACCGAATGCCGCTCCATATATTCACTCATGTCGAAGCGCTGGAGCGGGATCCCCAGGATCGAGGCGAGCTGCTTGGCGACTTCGGTCTTGCCGACGCCGGTCGGGCCGGTGAACAGATAGTTGCCGATCGGCTTTTCCGGCTCGCGCAGACCCGCCCGCGCCAGCTTGATCGCCGACGACAGCTTCTCGATCGCCGAATTCTGCCCGAACACCACGCGCTTCAGATCGGTCTCCAGGCTGGCGAGCGCCACCTTGTCGTCCGACGAAACCGATTTCGGTGGAATGCGCGCCATCGTGGCGATCACCTGTTCGATCTCCTTGGTGGTGATCGTCTTCTTGCGCTTGGCGAGCGGAACCAGCATCTGCATCGCGCCCACCTCGTCGATCACGTCGATCGCCTTGTCGGGCAGCTTGCGGTCGTTGATGTAGCGCGCCGACAGCTCGACCGCGGACTTGATCGCATCGGGCGTGTATTTGACCGAATGATGCGCCTCGAACGCGCTGCGCAATCCGGCCAGGATCTTGATCGTATCCTCGATCGTCGGCTCGTTCACGTCGATCTTCTGGAACCGGCGCAGCAGGGCGCGGTCCTTTTCGAAATGGTTCCGGAATTCCTTGTAGGTGGTCGAGCCGATGCAGCGGATCGTTCCGCCCGAGAGTGCGGGCTTCAGCAGGTTGGAGGCGTCCATCGCCCCGCCCGACGTCGCGCCCGCGCCGATCACCGTGTGGATCTCGTCGATGAACAGCACCGCATGCGGCAGCTTCTCGAGTTCGTTGACGACCGCCTTCAGCCGCTCCTCGAAATCGCCGCGATAGCGCGTACCGGCGAGCAGCGCGCCCATGTCCAGCGAATAGATCACCGCTTCCAACAACACGTCGGGCACCTCGCCCTCGACGATCTTGCGCGCGAGCCCTTCCGCGATCGCGGTCTTGCCCACGCCCGGATCGCCCACATAGAGCGGGTTGTTCTTCGAGCGGCGGCACAGGATCTGGATGGTGCGATCCACCTCGGGCCCGCGGCCGATCAGCGGATCCACCTTGCCGATCTTCGCCTTCTCGTTGAGATCGACGGTGAATTGCTTCAGCGCGCTTTCCGTCTTGCCCTTCTCCTGTCCCTTGGCGGGTTTCTCCTCCTCGGCACCCTTGGGGCTGGAGGCTTCGGTCGCGGCACCGCCCTTGCCGACGCCGTGGCTGATGAAGCTGACGGCATCGAGGCGGCTCATGTCCTGCTGCTGCAGGAAATAGACGGCATAGGATTCGCGCTCGCTGAACAGCGCGACCAGCACGTTGGCGCCCGTCACCTCGTCGCGGCCCGACGACTGGACGTGCAGGATCGCGCGCTGCACCACCCGCTGGAAGCCCGATGTGGGCGCCGGGTCGGTCGCGGCATCGACCTTCAGCGCGTCGAGCTCGGTATCGAGATAATGGGCGACGGTGGTCTTGAGCTCGCCGAGATCGGCCTTGCAGGCGAGCATCACCTTGGAGGCGTGTTCGTCGTCGATCAGCGCGAGCAGCAGATGCTCCAGCGTGGCATATTCGTGGCGTCGCGAGGACGCGGCCTTCAGCGCATTGTGGAGGGTGGTTTCCAGCGCGGGGGCAAAGGATGGCATCAGTCTACTCCGATCGGGCCGCGAAGACGCCGGCCCTTTGCAACCATGTCGGGATTGCGCGCGGCCTCATCAAGCACTTGAACCGCGCGACCATCGTCCCTGGCGCCGCCGTGGGCATGGTACCGGGGCGGGGCCGTGCCGTTCCTCACCGGAATAGCGCGTCGGCGCTTGCACGATGGTTAACGGCGTGTTCGATCTTTCCCCGCACCCGCGCGATCTCGCCCTCCAGCGCGGCGATCCGCGCCTCCAGCTCGGCGACGGACAGCGGATCCAGATCCTGCCGCACCAGCGCGGCCAGCGCGTCGTTCGACCGGGTAGGGGCGTCGTCCGATTCCATGACCGCCATACGTTGACCCCGGCGCAGCCCCTGTCAATAACGCGCATCTTCCGAGGCGAATGGGGCCAGGCCGATGGACGTTATTCCCGAAACGATGCTGGCGATCGATCCGGAGGCACCGGGCGGCGCCGAAGTGCTGGTGCCCGCCACGCGCCCGGTGCCGCGGCCAGGCGCGGGCGAGGTGCTCGTCCGCGTGGCGGCGGCGGGGATCAACCGGCCCGAGGTGTTGCAGCGCCGCGGCCTGTATCCGCCGCCGCCGGGTGCGCCGACGATCCTCGGCCTCGAACTCTCCGGCACCGTCGTCGCGGTGGGCGAGGGCGTCGACGCGGTGGCGCTCGGCCAGCCGGTCTGCGCGCTGGTCGGCGGCGGCGCCTATGCCGAATATGCGGTGGCGCCCTGGGGCCAGTGCCTGCCGGTGCCCGAGGCGCTGTCGATGGTGGAGGCTGCCGCCATGCCGGAGACGCTGTTCACGGTGTGGACCAATTTGTTCGAGCGCGCCTATGCGACCGAGGGCGACACGGTGCTGGTGCATGGCGGTACCAGCGGGATCGGGACGATGGCGATCGCGCTGTGCAACGCCTTCGGTATCGCCATCGTCGTGACGTGCGGATCGTCCGACAAATGCGCTGCCGTCCTCGCGCTCGGCGCCACCCACGCGATCGATTACAAGGCGGAGGATTTCGTCGCGCGGGTCAAGGCGATCACCGAAGGCAAGGGCGTGGCGGCGGTCCTCGACATGGTCGGCGGCGATTACGTGCCGCGCAATCTCGAATGCCTGGCGGACGATGGCCGCCACGTCTCGATCGCGGTGCAGGCCGGCGCGAGCGCCACCGTGCCGCTGTTCGAGATCATGCGCCGGCGCCTCACCCTCACCGGCTCGACGCTCCGCGCGCGCGACGCCGGGTTCAAGGCGTTGGTGGCGGACGAACTGGCGCGCACCGTCTGGCCGCATGTCGAGGCGGGGCGGATCAGGCCCGCGATCGATCGCACCTTCGCGATGGCCGATGCGGCCGACGCGCACCGCCGGATGGAGGCGGGCGATCATGTCGGCAAGATCGTGCTGACGATGGAGTAAGCCCTTCGTGCGTCATTCCCGCGAAGGCGGGGATGACGCTGCCCCTTGGAGATCGGCGATGCGCGAAGGCTGGGCGTACATGATGTCGGATCGCTATCCGGGCACGATCTATATCGGCGTGACGGCCCACATGGTGGGCGGGCGTTTCAGCACGGCACGCGAACCGGCTCGGAATTTTTGCCGCCGCTATGATCTGACGCGGCTCGTCTCCGCCAAACGGGCGGAGCGCATCACCGACGCGATCATGCGGGAAAAGGCGATGAAGAAGTGGCGGCGTGCATGGAAGATCGCGTTGATCGAGAAAGCCAATCCCGAATGGCGCGACCTGTTTGCCGTCATCAACGGCGGAGCCGAAGAAGCGGGATCCCGCTTCGCGGGGATGACGGTGGGGCTGCCGGGATGGCGGCGCGCGCGGCAATGACGGCTGTCGTCACCGCCTCCATCACCCCGCTTGCCCTTCCACCCCCTACGCACTAAGTCCGGTGCTATGCACGGCCGCTCCGAGAGGGGCGGCCCTTTCTGTTTTTAGGGAGTTTCGCCCGTGGCCCAGCCGCTCATGCCCCATGCGACCGCCTCCTGGATGGTCGACAATACCGCGCTCAGCTTCGAGCAGATCGCCGAATTCTGCGGGCTGCACATTCTCGAGGTGCAGGCGATCGCCGACGATACCGCGGCGACCAAGCTGACCGGCCGCGATCCGATCCGCGCGCACGAGGTGACGCAGGAGGAGATCGACAAGGGCTCGGCCGATCCGAACTATCGCCTGAAGATGCTGAAGGGCCCCGAGCAGGTCCGCCGCACCAAGGGGCCGCGCTACACGCCCGTTTCCAAGCGGCAGGACAAGCCGGACGGCATCGCGTGGATCATCCGCAACCATCCCGAGATCACCGACGGCGCGATCGGCCTGCTGATCGGCACGACGCGCACGACGATCGCCGCGATCCGCGACCGCAGCCATTGGAACATCGCCAATATCACCCCCAAGGATCCGGTGACTCTGGGCCTGACGACGCAGCGCGAGCTCGACGCCGCGGTGGCGAAGGCGGCGAAGGCGGCGGGCATCGAGGCGCCGACCGACACGCGGCTCGAGGGCGACCGCGAGGCGCTGATCGAGCAGCTCCGCGCCGAGCGCACCCAGGCCGCTGCGGACGCGCAATTCGTGGCCGAGGGCGGGGTGTTGCCGGTGAAGACGGTGTTCGAGGATCCGTTCAAGCGCTATTGATCGCCGCGCGCGCCCCGCACGGTGCGACGGATGGTTGGCCCGGTCCACGATCGGGCCTAGCCTGCTGCGAACGATGATTCGCAGGAGAGCCGCATGTGCGACGAACATACCGTCCAGGATAATGCCACGGCGCTGGGTGACGTGTCCCGCCGCACCTTCGCGGCGATGACGGGCGCGGCGGGGCTGGCGATGCTGCTGCCCGTGCCCGCCGATGCGAAGCCGGTGGCGCGGCGCGACGTGAGGATCGCCACGCCCGACGGCGCCGCCGACGCCTATTTCGTCGCGCCAGCCGGCGGCCGTCATCCCGGCGTGCTGATCTGGCCCGACATCATGGGCCTCCGCCCCGCGTTCCGGCAGATGGCGGACCGGCTCGCGCAATCGGGCTATGCCGTGCTGGTGGTCAACCAGTTCTACCGGTCGACCAAAGCGCCGTTCCTCGCGCCCGGCGAATCCTACGACCAGCCCGAGGTGCGCGCGAAGATCATGCCGTTCGTGCAGGCGCTGAGCCCCGAGGGCACGGTGCGCGACGCGATCGCCTTCACCGGCTTTCTCGATAAACAGCCGGAGGTGGATACGCGGCGCGGGCTGGCGACCACCGGCTATTGCATGGGCGGCCCGATGGTGGTGCGCACCGCCGCGGCGATTCCCGGCCGGATCCGCGCGGGCGCGACGTTCCATGGCGGCGGCCTCGTCACCGACAAGCCGGACAGCCCGCACCGGCTGATCCCGCAGACCAGGGCCGCCTATCTGATCGCGATCGCCGCCAATGACGACGCCCGCGCGCCGACCGACAAGGACGTGCTGCGCACCGCCTTCGCCGATGCCGGGCGGCCCGCCGAGGTCGAGGTCTATGCCGGCACGATGCACGGCTGGTGCCCGCCTGACAGCCATGTGTACGATGCGGCGCAGGCCGATCGGGCCTGGGGCCGGATGCTGGCGCTGTTCGACCGGGCGCTGGTCTGATGCTCACGCTCTACACCAACCCGATGTCGCGCGGTCGGATCGCGCGCTGGATGCTCGAGGAGGTCGGCGCGCCGTACGATGTGGTGATGCTCGGCTATGCCGACAGCATGAAGGCGCCCGATTATCTCGCGATCAACCCGATGGGCAAGGTGCCCGCCATCGTCCATGACGGCAAGGTGGTGACCGAGGGCGCCGCGATCTGCGTCTATCTGGCCGAGACTTTTCCCGAGGCGGGCCTGGCGCCCACTGCCGACGAGCGCGCGGATTATTATCGTTGGCTGTTTTTCGCCGCGGGTCCGATCGAGGCGGCGGTGACGAACCGGTCGCTCGGGGTCGTGCCGACCGAGCAGCAGCAGCGGATGGCGGGTTACGGCACGTATGACCGAATGGTCGACGTGTTCGAGCAGGCGGTGAGCGCGCGCGATTACATCGCCGGCGCGCGTTTCACCGCGGCCGACGTCTATGTGGGGGCGCAGGCGATCTGGGGGATGCAGTTCGGCAGCTTGCCAAAGCGCGAGGCGCTGGTCGCCTATGCCGATCGGCTGACGGCGCGGCCGGCTTATGCGCGAGCCGCGGCGATGGACGATGCCTTGATGCCGGCGGCGGTCTGATCGCCGTCCGGCCTGGCCGCCAATCCCGCGGGTGCGGGGCGAGCGGCGGGGCGGATCACGCCGCCCATTGCGCCAGCCAGTCCGCCAGCGCCTGGGGCGACAGCGAACGCGCATCGGCGAGCGCGGTTTCGTGGCCGGCATTGACCAGCCGGTTGGTACGCGGATCGACGATCAGCACCGCGGGCACGCCCTTCAGCCGGCCGGTGATGCCGTAGGCGGCGGGCACCTGGCCGTTCTTGTCGAACCGGCCGATATCCACCGTGACCACCTCATAATGTTTCGCCACGAACGCACGCAGCTCGGGCAACTCCATCGTTCCCGCCAGCAGCCGGCAGTCGAGGCACCAATTGCCGCCGAGATCGATCAGCAGACGCTTGTGCCCCCGCAGCGCGCGCGCCTTGGCGGCGGCGACGGCGGCATCGGCGTTCGCGCCCTCGTTATACGGCAACGGGAGCGGCTTGCTCAGCTGCTCGAAATTCTGAGCGGCGACATGCGGAGCGGCCACGGTGCGCGCGTCCGCCGCGGAAACGGCAAGCGCGGCGGCGGCGAGGCCGAGGGTCAGGGCGCGGATCATCGGGATTCTCCTGAAAAGGTCGGGGCCGTCGCGATCATTCACCAGCCCGTGTCGCCGATGGCAAGATCAACCGCCTATCACGGCACGCAGGAATTCTGGGATGGGGCCGTTCCAACCCTCGTCCGGGCCATCGTCGCGGGTGTCGTTGCGGTTCGTGCGGCGCGACGGATCCTTGCGCGGCTGTTCGACGTGTGGCTCCGCCTGGGTGGGGCGATCGCTGCGCGAAGGACGCGCGGCGCGGGCGCGCTCGGCGCGTGGCTCGGGTGCTGGCGCGGCCTCGGCCTGGAATGCCTCGGTCTGCGGTGCCTTGCTCTCGCGACGGGGGCTGCTGCGTTCGCGGCGGGGGGCGCGGACTTCCTCGGCCGGGGCCGCGGCGTCGGCGGTCTTCGGCGTTTCGAGCCGCTGGATCGTCTGGCCGGTCAGCTTCTCGATATTCTGGATGTTCTCGGCATCCTCGGGCGTGACGAAGGTATAGGCGGTGCCGGTGGCGCCCGCGCGGCCGGTGCGGCCGATGCGGTGGACATAATCGTCCGGATGCCACGGCGCGTCATAGTTGAAGACGGTGCTCACGCCCTTGATGTCCAGCCCGCGCGCGGCGACGTCGGAGGCGACGAGCACGTTCACGGCGCCGGTCTTGAACAATTCCAGTTCGGCGAGCCGCTCGCGCTGTTCCATGTCGCCATGGATCTCGCCCGATTTCAGGCCGGCCTGTTTCAGCACCTTATTCAGCTCGCGCACCGTCGTCTTGCGGTTGCAGAAGATGATCGCGTTGGTCACCTCGTCCTGCGCCAGGATGCGGCGCAGCGTCTCGCGCTTGGCGGATTGCGAGGCGACGGGGACGAGATACTGGGTGATGTTGGTGTTGGTGGAGGCGGGGCGCGCCACCTCGATCCGCTTCGGATTGTCGAGGAACTTGTCGGCCAGCTTCTTGATCGGTGCCGGCATCGTCGCCGAAAACAGCAAGGTCTGGCGCTGCTTGGGCAGCTTGGTGCAGATCTCCTCGATATCGGGGATGAACCCCATGTCGAGCATCCGGTCCGCCTCGTCGATCACCAGAAGCGAGCAGCCGTTGAGCAGGATCTTGCCACGCCCGAACAGGTCCATCAGCCGCCCGGGCGTCGCGATCAGCACGTCGACGCCCTTTTCGAGCGCGGCGAGCTGGTCGCCCATCGACACGCCGCCGATCAGCAGCGCCATCGAAAGCTTGTGGTTCTTGCCGTATTTCTCGAAATTCTCGGCCACCTGCGCGGCGAGTTCCCGCGTCGGCTCGAGGATCAGGCTGCGCGGCATCCGTGCGCGGCTGCGGCCATGCGCCAGAATGTCGATCATCGGCAGCACGAAGCTCGCGGTCTTGCCGGTGCCCGTCTGCGCGATGCCGATGATGTCCTTCATCATCAGCACCGGCGGGATCGCGGCCGCCTGGATCGGCGTCGGCTCCGTATAGCCGGAATCGTTCACCGCCTTCAGCAGTTCGTCGGAAAGGCCGAGATCGGCAAAGGTCATGCAAGCATCCGAGGCAATGGGCCGGGAAGGCCACGCGGCAGGAGCACATGCGCATCCGCCAACCGCCGTCGGCTCGCGGATTTGGGGCGAAATGTCAAGGAAAGAGGACGGGGATGCCGCTCAGCGCTTCGCTTTCAGCAGCTTGAAGCTGTCGATTCCGCAGCTTGCGCCCGATCGCACGCGGATGCTGTCACGATCGGCGCACACCTGCCCGTCGATACCGGGCTTGATGTAGAAGCCGGGATAGTAATCGAGTGGCCGGCAATCGCGGTCGAGCTTCGCGCGCATCCGGCGGCCGTCGTCGAGCATGATGTCCACGATCCCCGGCCCCGAGATCATCGCGCCCGCGAAATGGCCGGGTATCAGGCATTTCGGCCCCTTCTTCTCCTTCCAGGCGGCGAGTGGGACGGGGGTGTAGGGCGCCCCCGCATCGACGCGCGGCACCCGGATGATGATCCGTTCGTGGATGGTCATCTGCTGGATGCGGAGGCCGGGCTGGGGCGGCGGCTGCGGCATGCGCGAATCCGCGGCCGTGATGGCGGCGAGCAGCGCAAGCAAAGAGGGAATCGCGGACTGCGGCATGTCGATACCCGCTGGTTAGGCGAAATCATTGAACGTCCGATGAATTGGGCGTAGCGCCCGCGTCATGAACCGGGATCAGGCCGCCATGATCGAGGATCTCGCGCCTCGGCTGTCGCCCCGGTCGATCGTCACCGATCCGGACGCGATCGCACCCTGGCTGGTCGACTGGCGCAAGCGTTTCCGCGGTGCCGCGCCCGCCTTGCTCGCGCCGGAATCGACCGCGGAGGTGGCGGCGATCGTCGCGGCGGCGGCGCATCACGGCGTGGCGCTGGTGCCGCAGGGTGGCAACAGTTCGATGGTGGGCGGCGCGACCCCGCCTCCCGACGGATTGGCGCTGATCCTGTCGCTGCGCCGGATGAACCGCATCCGCCGCCTCGATCCGGCAAGCGGCCTGGCGGTGGCGGAAGCGGGCGTGATCCTGTCGGACCTGAACGATGCCGCGCTGGCGGCGGGGCGCCGTTTCCCGCTCACGCTCGGCGCGCGGGGAACCGCGACGATCGGTGGCCTCGTCTCGACCAATGCGGGCGGAACGCAGGTGCTGCGCTTCGGTACGATGCGCGGGTTGGTGGCCGGCGTGGAGGCGGTGCTGCCCGATGGATCGGTGCACGACGGGCTGGCGGCGCTGCGCAAGGACAATCGCGGCTATGACCTCACGCAGCTGCTGGTGGGGGCGGAGGGGACGCTGGGCATCGTCACCGCCGCCACGCTGCGGATCGTGCCCGCGGTCGCGGCGCGCGCCGTCGGTTGGGCCGGCGTCGCCAGTCCGCATGCCGCACTCGCCTTGCTGCGCCGGCTGGAGGCGCGGACCGACACGCTGGAAAGTTTCGAGTTGTTGCCCGAGGAATCGCTGCGCGCGGCGCTGGCGCATCTGTCGGCGCAGCCGCCGCTCGCGGGGCGCCATCCCTGGCACGTGCTGATCGAGGCGACCGCGGGCGAGGGGCAGGGCGATCCCGCCCAGCTGCTCGAGACGCTGCTGGGCGAGGCGCTGGAGGCCGGCAATGCCGCCGACGCGATCGTTGCGGCGAGCGAGGCGCAGGCGCAGGCCTTCTGGCGGCTGCGCGATTCGCTGTCGGATGCGGAGCGCGCGCAGGGGCCCGCCGTCCAGCACGACATTTCCGTACCGGTGGAGGCGATGCCCGATTTCATGATCGATGCCGCCACCGCGTGCGATGCCCGTTTTCCCGGCACGCATGCCAGCGGCTTCGGTCACCTGGGCGACGGCAACGTGCACTTCCACGTCCGCGCGCCGGCCGGCGTCGATCCCGTCCGCTGGTATGCCGAGGATGCGCCGGGCATCACCCGCTTCGTGCACGATCTCGTCGTGGCGGCGGGCGGATCGATCTCCGCCGAACACGGCATCGGGCAGATGAAGCTGGGGGAACTCGCGCGGCTGTCGTCGCCGGCGCGGATGGCCGCGTTGCGCGCGGTGAAGGCCGCGTTCGATCCGCAGGGCCTCCTCAATCCGGGCAAGCTCGTCGCGCCCGTGCTTGCACGGGCCGCGCCTACGCCATAGAGCGCCCTCCCAATCGGCGGGAGCGAACACCGTCGGCAACCCGATTGGAGATCCCATGGCCAGCGCCGCTCAGCTTCCGCTTTTCTACAACGGCCTGGAGCCGCTTTCGAGCGAAACCCATGCCGACTGGCGCATCCGCGCCCAGCCGACCGCGCCCTTCCTGGTCGGCCAGCACGCGGTGCCGATCACGACCGACGAGTTCCAGCTCGTCCAGCGGCACATGCCGATCGTGTTTTCGGTGGGCGACGATGCCATCCCGCTCGCGCTGATGGGGCTGAACGAGGGCGTCAACGTCTTCGTCGACGACGAGGGCAAGCTGTCCGAGGAAAATCTCTACATCCCCGCCTATATCCGGCGCTATCCCTATATGCTCGCACGCCTGCGCCCCGATGCGCAGGAACTGTCGCTGTGCTTCGATCCGACCACCGACACGATCGGCGCGTTCGAGGACGGCCAGCCGCTGTTCGAGGATGGCCAGCCGAGCCAGGTGACCAAGGATATCCTCGCCTTCAACGAAACCTTCGAACAGGCCGGCGCGCGCACGCAGAACTTCATGAAGGAGCTGCGCGATCTGGACCTGCTGATGGAGGGCGAGGTGACGATCCAGCCCGACGGTGCGGCACAGCCCTTCCTCTATCGCGGGTTCCAGATGGTGAACGAGGAAAAGCTGATGGCGCTGCGCGGCGATCAGCTCCGCAAGATCACCCAGTCGGGGCTGCTGCCCCTCGTCTATGCGCATCTCTTCTCGCTGGCGCTGATGCGCGAGATCTTCGCGCGCCAGACGATGCTCGGCAAGCAGCCGCAGCCGCAACTGTCGTTCTGATGCGGCTTTCCTGAAAAAAGCGACAGGCCCCCATTTTCGGGTTGAACCCCGAAAAAGGGGGCCTATATCTTACTCGTACGGCGACGTGTCCCCCCCCTTTCGCGCCGCCGTATGACGCGCTTTCAGCGTGTCTCCTCCCTGAACCTTGGCCGCCTCGCGCTTCATGCGCGGGGCGGTTTTTTTAAGTCCTACGATCTTTCGCGGTCCGCAAGCGCAGGGGGCTGAAGGGCGCGCTATTCCGCCGCCTGGGCGAGCGGCGCCAGGGCCTCGTCCTCCAGCGCGGCGATGATCCGGGCCAGCAGCGCGACGGTGGCCGGCAGACCGGGGCCGGGCTGGTCGAGTCGCGCGCCCAGATAGGACGACCGGTCGATCTCCAGTTGCACCGCATGGATGCCGTCTGCGGGCCGGCCGTGCATGTCGAGGATATGCGCGCCGGCATAGGGGCTGTTGAGCGCGGCGGGGGTCTCGGCGTTCGCCGCCTCCGCCTCGATCCGGGCGACGAAGCGCGACGCCGCCGACCGGCCGAAGCGATCGCCGATGACGATCCGCGGGGGGCTCGCCCCTCCCAGCGGCGGCATCGAATGCACGTCGAGCAGCACCGCCACGCCGAACCGCGTGTGCGCCGCCGCCAGCGTCCGCGTGAGCGCGGCGTGATAGGGGCGGTGATCCTCCGCGATGCGCGCCGCGATCTCGGCTTCGGTGAACCGCCGGCGCCACAATTCCGCGGTGCCGCTCGCGCGGCGCGGCACCAGGCCCAGGCCGCTGCGCAGCTTGGGCGAGGCGATCGGCAGCGCGGTCGGCCGCGCGCCCTCGTCCACGCGCGGATCGCGTTCGTCCTCGCTGCGGTTGAGATCGATCCAGGCGCGGGGTGCGGTCTGCACCAGCATCGTCCGCAACCCCCGCGCTGCGCTCGCGACCCGATCCACGAAGCGATCCTCCAGCGGCAACAGCGCCGCCAGGGGCACGCGCAACGCCGATCGCAACGCCTGCGGGTAATCGCGCCCGGCATGCGGCACGGACAGGATGACGGGGCTCGCAGGGGGCCAGGGGCCGAAATGCGCGAACGATGCCATCCGGCATCAGGCTAGGCGCACGTGCGGGCCGCTGCAATGTCCCCGGGGCGCGTTCATGCCGCATATCGCCCGACAAGTGCGCCCGATGCGCGTTTTCGAACAGACTTTTAACACCCTGCGCGGTATCGACCGGGCTTCATCCAAGGGGCGATCCATGTACCGAATCCTGCTGGCCGAGGACGACCAGGTCATGCGCGAATATCTGACGCGCGCGCTGGAGCGATCGGGCTATGCCGTCCGCGCGGTGGACCGTGGCACCGCGGCGATCCCGCTGCTCGAAGCCGAGACCTTCGACCTGCTTCTCACCGATATCGTGATGCCCGAGATGGACGGAATCGAACTGGCGCAGCGTGCGGGCGAGATGCGCCCGAACCTGCGCGTCATGTTCATCACCGGGTTCGCCGCGGTGACGCTGAAGGCGGGACGCGCGATGCCCAACGCCCGCGTCCTCTCCAAACCCTTCCACCTGCGCGACCTCGTCATGGAGGTGGACCGGCTGTTTGAGCCCGGTTCGGCGACGAGCCGCAACTGAACCGCTTGCGCTGGCGAGAAACCCCCGCTAGACGCCGCCTCCTTACGGGCGTGTAGCTCAGTGGTAGAGCACTGTGTTGACATCGCAGGGGTCGCAAGTTCAATCCTTGCCACGCCCACCAAAAGCCCCGCCATCTCACTGGGATGGCGGGGCTTTTCCTTATCTGGCGATGCTTTGGGCCGGGCCGCGTGACCGCTACCGACCGCGCCTGCGGGGTCAGCCGGACTGCGGGGCCAGCGTCGGTAATTTCGCGCAGGCGTCTGCGATCGCTTTGCGTACCGCGTTCAGGTAGCCGCGATTGTCCTCCGCGCCCGCCGCTTCGATCATCGGGTTGTAATCGGTGGGCACCACGCCTTGGCCATCCAGCACGGCGAACCAGCTCGCGTCGCGGAACAGGTCGTCGCTCGACAGCATGATCCGTCCCGATCGCCGGAACTGATCGATCCGGTAGGCGAGCGTCTCCGGGATCGGCATCGCGCGGCAATAGCGCCACAGCGGTTCGTCGCGCCCGGTGGTCTGCCGGTAATGCAGGATCAGGAAATCGCGGATGTCGCGCATCTCCTGCGCGAGCACGCGGTCATATTGCTCGGCCAGCAGCGCATCGTCGCCGTTTCGCGGGAAGAGCGCGAGCAGCTTGGCGATGCCGCTCTGGATCAGGTGGATGCTGGTCGATTCGAGCGGCTCGAGGAACCCGCTAGACAGACCGATCGCCACGACATTCTTCACCCAGGCGCGGCGGCGGCGGCCGGGCGTGAAACGGATCAACCGCGGATCGGCGAGCGGCGGCGTGGGCAGCGCCGCCAGCAGCGACGCCCGCGCGGCGTCCTCGTCCTGGAAACGGCTGGCGAAGACATAGCCGTTGCCGGTACGGTGCTGGAGCGGAATGCGCCAGCGCCACCCGGCCTCCGCTGCGGTCGCGCGGGTATAGGGGATCACCGCGGCCTCGGCCGCGCCGGGCGCCGCCCAGGCGCGGTCGCAGGGCAGCCATTGCGACCAGTCGTCATAACCGGCGCCCAGCGTCTCCTCGATCAGCAGCCCGCGAAAACCCGAGCAGTCGATGAACAGGTCGCCGGCGATCCGCGCACCGGCCTCGGTCGTCAGCGCGGTGATGCAACCGGTTTCGGGATGCTGCTCGACCGTGGCGACCTTGCCCTCGATCCGCGTCACCCCGCGCGCCTCGGCGTGGCGGCGCAGGTAACGCGCGTAGAGACCGGCATCGAAATGATAGGCGTAACCCAGGGTCGACAGCAGCGAACGCGGATCGGCGACGGGCTTGGCGAAGCGGGCGGTCCGCGCCGCACGGGCGGTGAGCGACACGTCTTCGGTGGCGATGTCGAGCCCGTCTAGCCGCCCGCGGATCAGCCGGTGAAGGAACATCACGCCGTCGCCCGGCGGCCCGAAGGTGCCGAACGGGTGGAAATAGGCGCTGCCTAGGCCGTTCCAGCCGGCGAATTCGATGCCGAGCTTGTAGGTCGCCTTGGTCTCGCGGAGGAACTCCGCCTCGTCCAGCCCGACGATCTGGTTGAACCAGTGGATCGTCGGGATCGTCGCTTCGCCGACGCCCACGGTGCCGATCGCGTCGGACTCCACGAGCGTCACGCGGCGCCCCGATCCTTCGAGCGCGCGCACCAGCGCCGCGGCCGTCATCCATCCGGCGGTGCCGCCGCCCAGGATGACGACCTCGCGGACGCCGGCCGTGCTCACGTTCCCGGGCAATCCGCCGTGGGATCGGCGGCCGGCGCCCGCAGCGCGAGATAGACGGTGCTCCAGAGCTGCGCCGCGTTCGATTCGTCCGCATCCTGCCCACTCGCGCCGAACGGGGCGATGCGGTAGCGCCCGGCGTCGAACCGCCACGACCAGAGTTCGGAACTCTGAACGCTGCGCGTCGCCGCGATCGCGCGCCAGAGACAGGCCTGCGTGGTGCGCAGTGCGGTGCGCGTTTCCGGGGCGAGATCGTTGCGCGCGAGCTGACGCGCCAGCCCGGCGGCGGCAAGCGCCTGATGCCACGACCAGATCACCGTGCCGTGATAGGCGTCGGGCCCGAACTTCGCCTGGAGCGCCGGGTTCGCGAATACGGGGTTGGCGACGAGCAGCCCGGCGCCGGTGAGCAGCCCGGCGGGAAAGGGGCGCCGGAGCGTGGCGGCAGCGGTGTCGAGCGCGGCCGCATCGGGACGGCCGAACAGGAGCGCGAAACCTTCGTCCGAATGCTCGATCGGGATGGGCCGGCCGGCGGCGTCGAGCGCGATCGCGTTGAAACGGACGGGCTGCCCGTTCAGCGCGCGCAGTGCGTCCGCTGCGGGCACGCCGGCCTTGGCGGCATAGGCCGCAACCGCCTGCCGTGCCTGATCGGCGGGGATGGTCACCGCGAACATCGGGGCGGCCTGTGCGCGCCAGGCGGCGGCACGCGCGGCCAGGCCGGCGAACACCGGTCGGTCGGCGGGCGAGACATAGGGTGCGAGCAGCCCCGCCTCGTACAGCGCGGCCGCGGCATCGAGCGCCGCGGGGGCGAGGATCGCGTTGACGTCATAGGGATATCGGCCGCCGCCCAGTCCGTCGTTGCTGTCGCGCCATTCCCCCGCATCCATGCCGGGCTTGAGCCCGATCAGGTTGGCGGCGACGGGTGCCCCGGCAAACGCGGCGGTGCGCGTCGCGACGAAGCGCAGGTTGCGCACCAGCGCGGTCCCGGCACCGGACTCGCGCAGGAACGCGGCCGCCCGCTGCCGTCCGCGCGGATCGTCGAGCAGCCATGCGCGCGCGACTGGCGCGAGGAGGAAGTCGCCGTCGATCATCCGGTAATCGTACACGGGCTTGGCCGAGGTGGGCTCGCCGCGCTTGCGGTGATCGAGAATGGCGAACTCGCCGATATCCTCTTCATGCGCGACCTGGCCCGTGGGCGACAGCCGCTCGAGAACGGAGCGCAGCCCCGTCTCGACTGCCGCCGGTTGCAGCGCGGGCATCAGCAGCCGGACCGACATCAGCGTGTCGCGACCGAAATAGGTGTCGAACCGCCAGGATCCCGCCAGGAACTTCTCGCGGTAGCTGAGGAAGGCGAGCGCCCGGCGCGCGGCCGGATCGGCGTTGGCGGCGGGGCCGAGCAGATCGGCTTCGGCGAGGGGCGTCAGCGGCGTCTCGCCGGTGAGCGCGGTGATCTCCAGGCCGATACGGCCATCCGCCGCCGCTTCGATCGCACCGCCGACGATACGGCCATGCAGTATCTTGACGACGAGGCGATAGCCCGCCGCGCCATCGAGCCGGTCGCGCGACCAGCGGATCGTGTCCGCGCCCGTCATCGGATCGGTCAGCACCTCGGCGGGCGCGGTGCCGAGCGCCTGGTAATCGCGCAGCACGCGGATGCTGGAGAGCACCGCCTGTTTGGGGACGAGCCGGGCGGCGGCGATGTCGGCGCGGAACGTCACGCCGTTCAGCGGCCGGCCGCGCGCGTCGCGTTCGCTTACGGGCCGGGCGGGCGCGGGCATCGTCCAGGCGGGTGCACCGCGCACCCCGTCAAACCAGAGCCCCACGCCGCTGTTCCCCGCGGGAAAGGCGACGATCACACGCGGATGATCGCCGGACCGCAGCACGACATGCGCCGCGACATCGCCCGACCGGACGAAGCTGTTGAGGTTCAGCCCCTCCTGAAACGCGAACGGCGCGGCGGCCGGCACCGCGGCCGGTGCCACCACGCAGAGCAGGAGAGCCGACAATCCCCCGCAAACGATATGGGCGCGCATCGATTCTCCTCGGCGGACAGGGTCTGGCGACGGACGGTGACCGGGTTCGATCCGGCCACCGTCCGGGTTTTACAGCTTGATGGTCGCGCTGACGACCGCGTTGCGGCCATAGATTGCACGGCCGTAGAAATAGCCGCCGACGATCGACTGCGTCTGCCCCTGGCGCGGATTGCCCTCGGTAAAGCCCTTGGCGTCGGTCAGATTGTCGACGCTGACGTTGATCCCGACGCGCGAGGTCAGGTTGAAGTTCGCCCCCACCGAGAACACGCTATAGGCGGGCAGCGCGATGCCGTTGCCCGAATCGGCGAAGATCTTGCCGATATATTTCCAGCGGCCATAGATCTCGCCCAGCCCGTTCGGCAGGATGAACGATGGCGTCACCGTCAGCAGCTTCTTGGGCGTGCGCTCGGGCGTGTTGCCGTCATAGGTGCCGGCGATCGGCGCGTCGAACACCAGATTGGTGAGCTTCGGGTCCTGATACACGCCGATCACGTTCAGGCTGAAGAACGATACCGGCTTGATATCGGCATCGACCTGTACGCCGTTCGTCCGGCTGTTCGCCACCGCGTTGGTCTGGATCGCGGGGTTGGTGGGGTTGATGAACTGGTACGACAGATCGTTGATCTCGGTGCGGAAGCCGATGACCGAGGCGTTGAGCAGCGCCGAATTGTAGCGCACGCCGCCCTCGTACAGCGTGAGTGCGGTCGGCTTGTGAGTCCCGCCGGTGTCGCCGCCATTGGTCTGGAAGCCATAGGCGCCGCGGACATAGACCGAGAAGTGGCGCGTCAGCGTGTAGTTGATGCCGCCGGTATAGGCGAGCTTGTTGTAGCTGGCTGCCTGGTAGCTGTAGGTGCCGGCGAAGGTGCTGCCCACGTCGCGCACGATGCCGGGCGTGCCCATAGGCACCGCGGCGTTCACCAGCGCGGTGTCGCCGATGTGCACGCCGACATGCTCATGCTCGTAGCGTGCGCCGAAATCGATGTGCAGATTGTCGCCGACGCGAAGCTCGTCGTTGAAATAGCCGGCGATCGAGTTCACCTCGTCGTGGAACAGCCCCTGGCCCCAATTGCCGTAATTGACGACGCCGTTGTTCGTCAGAGAACCCAGCACCTGGTTCTGGCCGTTCAGCGCGACCAGGTCATAGACGTGCGAGTTGTTCGTCACGTCGTTGATGACGGTGGCGGTCGCCGACTGATCGTTGTTGCGGCGGACATTGTAGTACATCGCGCCGACGGTCAGCGAATTGTTGATCGCGCCGCTGGTGACGTCCCATTTGCCGCCGACATTGGCGCCGAAGTCCTTGGTCGAGAGATATTGGTGGTTGAGCACGGTCTGCTGGAGCAGGCCGTTGCCGTTCAGCCCGTTGAGCGTTCCGGTTGCGCTCGCCGGGATCACGGCCCCGGTGCGGATGTCGCGCAGGCCATATTGGGTGGCACCGGGGAAGACCGCCGCCGCCGCTGAGAAATAGGGCACGCCGCCGACCGACACCGACGCCAGCGGCGAGGTGTTGGGGTTGAGATAATTGACCGCCGATGTCAGCCCTGCCGTGCCGGCACCCGATCCGGGGAAGATGCCGTTGAAATCATAGGAGCCGTCGAGATAGCGCAGGTGCGCGAACAGGCTGACCGCCTGCGACACCGGCTTGTCGATGTCGATCCGATAGGTGTTCGCCTTTACCTTGATGCCCAGATTGGAGCTGAAGGTGCGGAGCGCGTTTCCGGTGGCAGGGCTGTCGGGCACGAGAAATTGCGAGAAGTAACGGCCGCCGACGTCGCCCGTCTTCAGGTCCAGTCCGCGGATGCTGTTGATGTCGCCGTTGCCGCCCACCTGGAACGGCATGTCGGCATAATAAGGATTGCTCTGGTCGATGCGCTTGTAGGTCAGTCGGATCGTACCGCCGTCATCGAACTTCTTTTCGAGAATCGCCTTGAAGTTGTAGCCGTTGAACGAGAACGGCGTCCTGCGAACGCCCTTTTGCGACTGGATGTACCCGCCCACGCTGAACGCCAGGCTGTCGGTGATCGGCGCGGAGAAATAGCCGTCGGCGCGCAGGTCGCCATAGGTCGCGCCGGTGAAGCGGGCCGAGGCAACCGCCTTGTCGTAGCTGGGTTTCAGCGAGATGAAGTTGATCGTCGCGCCGGCGCCGTTGGGGGCGAGCACGCCCGACGTGCCGCCCTCGACCGCTTCGAGACGGGCGGTCGTGATGTCCTGCTGGAAGTAGAAGTCCGCGCCGCCGCCGCCGTAGAGGATCGGCATGCCGTCCTCCTCGAGCGTGATGAAGGTCTGCGCGCCGCCGCGCAGGCCGCGGACCGAATAATTGTTCGAGATCGGGCCCGCGGTCGCCTCGACGAAGATGCCCGGCACCAGTTCGAGCGTCTCCGCCGTCGAGCGTGGCGCCTTGCGCAGGATGTCCGCGGCGGTGGCGAGCGTGACGTTGGACGAGCTGTCGAACAGCGTGCGCTTGCCCGAGGTGTTGCCGGTGACGATGATGTCGTTCTGCGGCGACGCGTCGTCGGTGGCCGAGGACGTCGCGGGCTGGGTGGCGTTCACCTCGCCGGCGCCCTGCTGCCCGGCCGGATCGACGGGCGTGGTCTGCGCGAACGCCGCGGAGCCGACGAGTGCGCCGCCCAGCAGCAGCGATGCCTTGAGCGCGGCGGTCATGCGGCGCACCGGCGCTGCAGCCTCGGCCCGTGCCACGCAAAGATCGTGTAATTTCCTCATCGTCGTCCTCCCTTTGGCGTGTCTCTACAGCACGGTTGATCGCGCAATATCGATTTGTGAAACCGATTTCAATACGCCTCGCAGGCGCTGCTTGCCGGTGCGGAGAGCGATCCGTAGAACATGCGTCATGGAACTTCCGCAAACGCCGCCACGGCCAGGGAAAACGCCGGCCGGCGAGGCACTGACGATGGACGATATCGCGCGCCTGGCGAACGTCTCCAAGCCGACCGTTTCGCGCGTGCTGAACGACAGCCCGCTCGTTTCCGCCAAGACGCGCGATCACGTGCTGCAGATCGCGCGTGCCAATGGCTATGCGGTCAACCGCAATGCGCAGCGGCTTCGTCAGGCGCGGGCGCATTCGATCGCAGTGGTGCTCGATTTCGGATCGCATCGGTCGGGCGCGATCGGCGATCCGTTCGTGTTCGAACTGCTGGCGGGCATATCGGAGGCGCTGTCGGTCCGGCGGCAGGACCTGCTGCTGTCTCCGCCGGGTTTGGTGGAGGTGGCCGATTTCGTGGACCTGTACCGCTCGCGCGCGGCCGATGGCTTCATCCTCCTCGGGCAGGGCGCGCGCGGCGCGCTGCTGCGCGATCTCGCGCGGGCGGCGATTCCCTTCGTGGTCTGGGGCGCGGTGGAGCCGAACACCCCCTATTGCGCGGTCGGCAGCGACAATCTGCTGGGCGGCCGCCTCGCCGGAGAGCGGTTTCGTGCGATGGGCAAGCGGCGCTGGCTATTCGTCGGCAACACCGACCATCCGGAAATCGCCCTGCGTGCGGCGGGGCTGCGCGCGGCGGCGGAGGGTGCCGACGGCATCGTCATCGACGAGCTGCGGCTCGATTCGATGGCCTATTCGCTCACCTACGAACGCGCCGTGCATCACATCGCCCATCATCCCCGGCCGGACGCGGTGTTCACCTTTTCGGACACCGCGGCGATGGCGGTCATCAGCGCGTTCCGCGAGGCCGGCCACCTGACCCCCGACGATTACGCGCTGGTGGGCTATAACAATATTCCCCCGTCCGCGCATTTCACCCCGGCGATCACCACGATCGAGCAGCAGACCGACATCGCCGGTGCGATCCTGGTGGAAAAGCTGATGCAGATGGTCGACCGCGCGACGGCCCGATCGGCGGTGCTGCCGACCCGGATGATCGTCCGCGAGACCTGAACGCCTGGGTCGCGCGATCGTCCGCAACTGATCCGATCAGCGGGCCGGCCGGCCGCGCACGAAGAAGTTGGCGGTCAGCCGGCCGTCGCGCGGGTTTGTGCTGAACCGCATGTCCGCCGGGATGATACCCGAATGAAGCAGGCTGCCGCGATAGACGACCAGGCGATTGGGCACCGCCTCCACGAACCCGATCTGTTCGAACCACGCGTTCGAGCCGGCGACATAGCCCTGCGCCGCTTCCGCATCCTGCGCCGCCCTCGCGACGAATTGCGCGACATTGCTCGCCGACACGCGTTCGATCCCGGTGGCGCGCTGTCGGTAGAAGCCCGTACCCGACCCCTCCGTGCCACCGACATAGTGGAGCAATGCCAGATAATCCGGATCGACCGAATCGAAATGCGGGGATCGCTGCATCGGGATCAGGCTGTCCGGCGGCGCCGTCACCAGCGAGAAGCTCGCGTCGAGCAGGTCGAATCCGTTCAGGCCGAAGGCGGCGTTGATCGCTGGCACGACGGTGCGCAGGGTGCGCTGCGCATAAGCGACGGCATCGCGGTCGCCGGGCGTGATCGTGCGGCGCAAGCCCGGATAGGCGACCCCGCGCGCCGGCGGAAACGGCGCGAGCGCGGCGGCGGTCTCCACCACCGCCGGGATCGACTCGTCCACTCCGTCGAGCACGAGCACGCCATGGCCGCCCGTGCCGATGGCGTGCTGCGTCGCCTGGACCATGCTTGCCGCTCTCCCTCGTTCGTGCATGTCTTTACAGAGGCGCGGGCAGCCTGCCTATTCGCCGCCTGCCGCGCGTTGCTGTGCGGCGCGTTCCGTCAGCGTCTTCAGCGTTTCGTCGAACCGGCCTTCGCGTTCGGCCTGGCGCAGGAACTGGACCTCGTCGACCAGGATCTCGCGCGGGGTCGGCTGCTGCGCGAACTGCGCCGCGACCGCGTCGGCAAAGGCCTGCAGCGGCATATAGCCGGGGCGTCGCGCCTGACCCGGCGTCAGGTCCGTCTGAACGCCGGGCGGCGCCACCTCGATCACCTCCACCTTGCCCGCGAGTTGCGTGCGCAAGGACACGGTATAGGAATGCACCGCCGCCTTGCTGGCCGAATAGGTCGGCGCGGCGACCAGCGGGACATGGGCGAGGCCCGAGGTGACGGTGACGATCGCGGCGTCGGGCTGCTGCGTCAGATGACCGATCAGCGCGTCGGTCAGCCGGATCGGCCCCAGGATGTTGATCGCCAGCGTCGCCTCGGCGTCGGCGAGATCGCGCGGCGCGGTCAGGTCTTCGAACTTCATGATGCCGGCATTGTTGAACAGCACGTTGAGCGCCGGGAAATCGGCGACGATCTGCTTCGCGAACGCCGTGACGGCCGCGGCATCCTCGACGTCCAGGGTGACCGGGTGGATGCGATCGCGCCCCGCCGCCGCGCGATCGAGTGCATCCCGGCGGCGCCCGGCGATGATGACGGTGTCGCCCCGATCATGGAAGCGGTGGGCGAGGGCTTCGCCGATGCCGCTGCCGCCGCCCGTCATCAGGATGGTGTTGCCGCTGGTCTTCATGGGATGTGCTCCAGGCTGGAAGAGGATCGTCCGCGTCAATGATCGCGGCGCCGGATCGTTCATCGGCGTGGACGTTCACGCCGTGGCGCGTCGACCCGGCAGGCGGAACCGTCGGCGCGGGGCGCGAACCGGCGCGGGGGCGAGCGCGGGCTGGAACAGGCGCACGATCAGGTCGCCGGGCGCCGGCGCGTCGTCGTGCTCGGGGCTGAACAGCGAAAAGGCGCCGGTGGCGCTGACCAGCGCGACGGGCCAACTCGGCTCCCGCGATGCCTTGATCGGCACGCCCTCCGCAACCGGCTCGACGACGAAGGCCGCGCCTTCCTGCATCAGGTCCGACAGTCGCTGGTGGCCCAGATCGGCGTCGACCGCGATCTTGCCGCGCCATTCGCGCGAGGCGGCGTTGCGGCCGGAGCTTTCGTCCGGTGCGGTCTGATAGACGCGCTCGCGGCCGAACTCGCTGGCGAAACGGGTGCAGACCAGTCCGTTATACGCGTCGTCGGGCGTGGCCGCGAGCAGATGCTCGTAGTCGCGCAGATCGACCACCTCCTCGCCCAGCACCGACAGCACCTCGACCCGCATCGTCTGCAGCCCCGCCAGCCGCGCGGCCTTGAGCGCGAGGGCGGAGCGGTCGAGCATCAGCACGGGAACGCCCGCGCCGCGCAACGCCTCGCCGAGCGCCACCGTGAAGGCGGAGGCGCCGACGATCAGCAGCCCGCTGCGCCCGCCCGAGGCGAGGCCCAGGCGGCGTGCCAGCGGCGCGAGCGTGAGGCCGTGCAGCACCACCGTCGATGCGATCACCGCGAAGACGAGCGGCAGCACCAGCCGGGCATCGGGATAACCGGCATTGGCCAGTCTTTCCCCCGCGACGCCCGCGATCGCGGCGGCGACCACGCCGCGCGGCCCGATCCAGCCGACCAGCAGCCGTTCGGCCCAGGTCACCTTCGCCCCGATCGTCGCAAGACCGATCGCCAGCGGCCGCGCGACGAACAGGATCGCCAGCGTCGTCGCCGCGATCGGCCAGCTCAGCATCGTCACGGTCTGCCGGTCGATATTGGCGGTCAGCAGGATGAACAGGCCGGAGACGAGGAAGACGGTGAGCGATTCCTTGAAGCGGCGCAGTTCCTGCAGGCCGGTGACGTCGATATTGGCCAGCACCACGCCGAACAGCGTCGCGCCGACCAGGCCCGTCTCGGGCTGCACCGCTTCGCCGGCCGCGTACACGCCGAGCGCGCCGGCCAGCAGGATCGGCGTTTTCAGATATTCCGGCGCCAGGTCGCGGCGGAACAGCGTGCGGATGCCGAACGGCACGATCAGCCCCAGGGTCGCCGCCACGCCACCGCCCACCAGCGTGCGCCACGTCAGCCGCAGCAGCGCGTCCCCCGTGCTCATCGTCGTCGACAGCGTCAGGAAGCTCAGCACCAGCAGCGTGACGGTGGCGCCGATCGGATCGTTCACGATCGCCTCCCATTTCAGGAAGGACGCCGGCCTAGGTTCGAGCTTGGCCTGCCGCAGCAGCGGCATGATGACGGTCGGTCCGGTGACGACGAGGATGGCACCCACCAGGATCGCCACGGGCCAGCTCAGCCCCGCGACGAAATGCGTCGCGAGCGTCCCGAACACCCAGTTGAGCGGCAAAGCGACCGCGACCAGGCGGAGGACGCCCGAGCCGGCCGAGCGAAGCTCGCGCAGGTTGAGGTTCAGCCCGCCTTCGAAGACAATGATCGCCACCGCCATGCCGATCGCCGGGCGCATGACCTCGCCCAATGCCACGGATGGCTTCACCACGCCCGCGATCGGACCCGCGATCGCGCCGATCACCAAGAGCGGGATGATCGCCGGCAGCCTCAGCCGCCAGCCGAGCCACTGGCCGAACACGCCGGCGACCGCCACGCCGACGATCAGGAGCAGGATCGTGTCTTCCATGCGGGGCGGCCTTCAGATTCGCGTGCGGCAACAAGGCCATGGCCGATGGCTGTAGCGGTTCACCCGGTCGGCGCCAGCCGCGCGATCCTGTTTCCACGGTTATCGCGTGGCGTATCCGATCCTTCGCGCGGCAGATGCGCGCGCACGGCATCGTTGAAATGTTCGGCCGCCACGCCGATCAGCGTTCCCGCGAGCACGTCACCGACATAATGCGTGCCCCGCGGCACCTGGGCGGCGGCGACGGCCATGGCCGCGGTCCGTGCGGCCATGGCATGCTGCGGATAGCTTCGCGCAAAGGCTTGCGCGACGGCGATCGCGCCCGCGCTGTGGCCGGAGGGGAACGCCGTTTCCTCATGATCGTCGCTGTCGCCTGTCCGGACGGCGGGATCGTCGCCGCTGTCGGGCCGGGTGCGGTCGATCACGGCCTTGACGCCGCTCTTGCCCCAGGTGGCCATGGTGTGTGCGGCCAGCATCTTCACGCCGGTCCTGAAAAGACGGCCGTCGCGCCGGATGGCGCCGGCCGTCATGGTGGCGGCGCAGATCAGCCGCATCTGCGGTTGGTCGCCGATGTCACTGACCGCACCGATCACGCGCATCGGCCACGTGTCCCGCTGACGGTTCAAGCGATCGGAAATTTCGCCGTCCGCCTGCGCGAGTCGGGAGAGCAACTGTGTTGGTGTCATCTGGCAGGAACCGCCGAGGCGGCGCGTTGGGTCCCTGCATGATCGCGCGATGTCAGGCCGATGGCCGACCAGCATATGCCGGCTCCGATCGGCGCGACGCTCCTGTCGACAGTGGCTAATCGATCGGGGCGATGCCCGCCTCCGCGAGAATTTCCGGTGCACGGGTGCCGAGTTCGAATTGGCAACGCCGTCCCTGGCCCGGCATCGTCTTCATGCGTTCCAGTCCTGCGACCGGGAGGGTCGAGCACGGCACCGCGGGCAGATAGATCGCTCGACCGCACCAGGCGCATTCATTCGAGCCCAGCGCGCTGGGCTCCGTCGCCCATGGAAGATGCACGTCCTCTCCGACCCCGGCGTCCAACAGATGCATCAAGCGTCCCTCCCTTTATGAAAGGGCAACAGCGAGACGGCCATTTCCGTTCCGCCGAATGCGACTGGACCGTCCGTCATGTGGCCGCCCTGCAAGGCGACCTGGCGCTTTCAGGCGACCGGCGAACGGGCGTGTACGTGCCCCATCCGACAACGCGATCACAAAGAAGCGGGGCGGCATCGCTGCCGCCCCGGTCGATCAATAGCCGCGATCATTGTGCTTGGCGCGGTAGATGTGCCGGCTCGCGCGGTTCTCGCGCTGCTGGATACGGGCCCGATCGTAGCGCGTGAGGCGCCCACCGTCGCGATAGCGCATATGCGCTTCCTGCCGGTCGATCGAACGCTGCTGATGTTCGACGCGCGCGGCCTCGCGCGGGGTCAGCGTTCCGTTGCGGATGCCGCGATCGATGCGATGCTGCTGGTCATAGTGACGTTGATCGACCGACTGGGCCTGTGCGGCGCCCGTCATCAGACCAAGTCCCAGCATCGCGGCGGCAACTCGAGTGGCAATCTTCATGTCGTCTCTCCTTAGAAGGAACGTGATAGGGCCGCGAGGCTGAACGCGCCGGGAACGCGGCTTGCAGCATCGGTTCACGCGGTGAAGCGTGATCCTGCGTTCGCCGATCGCCTTGCAGCCATTCCCCATACGAGATTGACCGCAGCCGCAATGCTTTGCATCCTGCGCGAAGGGAGATCGGTTTATGATCGCAATGGCGTTCGTTCTTTCGATGGCGGCGGCTCCGCCATCCGCCGAGGCCGCGACCAAGGCCGCGATCGCGCGCGTGCGGCGGGTCGATCCGGCGATCCACGCCGTGATCGCGCTCGATCCGACCGCCATCGCCCAAGCGCGTGCGCTCGATCGGAGCCGGGCGGCGCGGGGTGCGCTGTTCGGGATGCCCATCCTCATCAAGGACAATATCGAAACGACGGGGCCGCTTCCCACCACCGCCGGCAGCATGGCGCTGCTCGGCAACGTCACCGGCCGCGACGCGCCGCTGGTGGCGCGCCTTCGCGCCTCGGGCGCGGTGATCCTGGGGAAGACCAATCTGTCGGAATGGGCGAACATGCGCTCGTCGGCATCCATCTCGGGTTGGAGCGCGGTCGGGGGCCAGACGCGCAATCCCCATGCGCTCGATCGCGATCCCTGCGGATCGTCGTCGGGCAGCGGCGCGGCGGTGGCGGCGGGGCTCACCGACGCCGCGATCGGCACCGAAACGGATGGATCGATCACCTGTCCGGCCTCGGTGAACGGCATCGTCGGCCTGAAGCCCACGGTCGGCCTCGTCAGCCGCACGCATGTCGTGCCGATCAGCCACAGCCAGGATACTCCGGGCCCGATGACGAAGGACGTGCGCACCGCCGCGCTGGTGCTGCAGGCGATCGCCGGCACCGACCCGGCCGACGGGGCGACCGCCGAGGCCGATGCGCATCGCGGCGACTATGCCGCCGCGCTCAGGCCCGATGCGTTGAAGGGGGTGCGGATCGGCGTGATGCGGTTCGTGGGACCATGGTCCCCGGCGGTCGAGGCGGTGTTCGCACGCGCGCTCGATGTCCTGCGTGCCCAGGGCGCGACGCTGGTCGACGTCGCCGCACCCAAGGATCGCGAACGGATCGGACCCGCCGAACTCGCGGTGCTGCTGACCGAACTGAAGGTCGATCTCAACGCCTATCTCGCGACCACGCCCGCGACCGTCCCGTCGCGCACCCTGGCCGATCTGATCGCGTTCAACCGCGCCAACCCGCGCGAACTGGCGTTGTTCGGGCAGGACAGTTTCGAAAAGGCGCAGGCGACCAAGGGGCTGAGCGACCCCGCCTACCGCGCGGCACGCGCGCTGTCGCTGCGGCTCGCGGGGCGCGACGGAATCGACGCGCTGCTCGCTGCCAACGGCGTGACCGCGCTCGTGGCGCCGACGATGCCGCCCGCCTGGAAGATCGACGTGGTGAATGGCGATCAAGTCGCCGGCAGCGGCCCCGCCGATCTCGCCGCGGTGGCGGGCTATCCGCACCTGACGGTGCCGATGGGTGCGGTGCGCGGGTTGCCGATCGGCCTGTCGTTCGTCGGCCCGGCGTGGAGCGAGGCGCGGCTGCTCGGCTATGGCTATGCCTATGAACAGGCGTCGGGCGCGCGTCTCGCGCCGACCTTCGCCCCGTCGGTAGAGGGCGACGCGGCGACGGCGCCGTTGCTGGCACCGCTCCACCCCGCCACGCCAACCCCTGTCTCCGTTCGGTGAGCGTCGTCTAAGCCACGATCGGGAGCTACGGGACCGAATGCCGTTCGTGGTTCCATGCGGCCGCCGCGCGATAACAGTATGCACATGGCAGCGAACGCCCTAGACGATCCCCTCCCCGGGGGGCCGCTGACGCGCGGCTGAGAGGTGGGCAGCAGCCCATGACCCGCTGAACCTGATCCGGGTGATACCGGCGTAGGGAGGGTTGGCGGTCTCTTCCGTTGTCCCTCCATGTGGAGTGGACGTGAGACGATGACGGTTATGGCTTGGCGTGATAACGGCGCGACGGTCCTCCGGGGCGGCGCGCTCGCGCTGATGCTGGGTGCGCCGATGGCGTTGCCCATGGTGGCATCGGCGCAGCAGGCCGCTGCCGCCGATCCCGTGCCGGTGGACATCCGGGTGATCGGGCGCCGCGATCCGGAGGACCTGCTGCCCGACCAGACCGAGCCCAAGGCGGTCAGCGCGATCTCCACGGCGTTCATCGCCAAACAGGCGCCGACGCTCAACGCCTTCCAACTGGTAAACCTGCTGCCGGGAGCGAACGTGTCGTCGAGCGATCCCTATGGTCTCTCGACCAGTTCGAGCCTTACCCTGCGCGGATTGGGCCAGGACGAGATCGGCGTGCTGCTGGAAGGCGCGCCGCAGAACGACATCGGCTATTATTACGCCTATCCCGCGCAGTTCGCCGATGCCGAGAACGTGAAGCGGATCGCGCTCGCGCAAGGCGCGGTCGACATCGATGCCCCGACCATCGGTGGCGCAGGCGGGCTGTTGTCGCTGTCGCTCGACGATCCGCAGGCACGGGCCGGCGGTCTGCTCGACGTCTCGGCCGGATCGTACGCCGCCGCACGGATATTCGCCCGGATCGATACCGGGACGATCGGGCGAACCGGCCTGCGCGGCTTCGTCTCCTATTCGTACACGCGCGCGGATAATTGGCGTGGCGCGGGGTACGACGTCCGCCAGCATGTCGATGCCAAGCTGCTGGACGAATGGGGCGACGGCAACCGCGCCAGCCTGGCATTGTCGTTCAACGCGGCCAATTCCTCGACCTATCCCAGCCCCACGCTCGCGGACTGGCAGGCGTCTGGCCGCGGCTTCAACTACGACGCGCGCTACACCGCGGGCGATACGAATTACTGGCGGCTCTACCGTGCGCCGTTCCGCAATTTCTACGCCTCCGCGCCGGTGCACCTGACGCTCGGCGACGCCATCGCGCTCGACAGCACGACCTACCTGCAGCTCGGCTATGGCAATTCGCCTTATGGGACGCAGTTGAGCACGACCGGCAATTTCCTCGGCAACGAGGCGCTGGCCCAGCCGATCGCCTTGCCCGGCGCGGTGGACGGGGTGGCGACCGTGCTGGGCAACTATACCGGCGATCAGCTTCGTACCGGCAACGTCAGCAAGCTGACGCTGACCGCGGGCGCGCACCGCATCACCGCTGGGCTGTGGTTCGATTACGGCACCGACCGGGTGATCCAGTCCTACACGCCGATCAACGCCGACGGAAACCCGATCGACCCATGGGGTCACGAGGCGAACGCGATCCGCACCGCCGACGGCCGTCTGCTCGCCTATGAGAACGAGCGCACGGTGACCGTGACCAAGGCGTTCTTCCTGGCCGATCATGTGACGCTCACGCCGCGGCTGTCGGTGGATGTCGGGTTCAAGGGCGTCGACGTCCTGCGGGACGGTCGCAACGATCTGCCCGGCCCGCAGACGAGGGTTCGTCTCGACAGCTTCGCGGCGCTGCCGCGGGCGGCGGTCCATTACGATCTCGACGATCGTCAGCAGATCTTCGCCAACCTCACGACCAATTTCCGCACGCCGAACGAGTTCACGCTGTTCGACAGCTATGAGGGTGGCGCGCTGAGCGGTGCGGGCACGACCGTGGTGAAGAACGAATACGCGATCTCGCAGGAACTCGGCTATCGCTATATCGGGCCGAGCCTGTCCGCGTCGGTGACCGGGTTTCATTATGATTTCCGCAACCGGCAATTGGCCACGATCGTCGATGTCGGTGGCGCTCAGGTCAGTTCGACGCTGAACGCCGGATCGCAGCGATCCTACGGCGTCGATGCCGAGATCGACTATCGCCCGGCGCGGAGCGTCAGCGTTTATCTGTCGGGCGAGTATCTTCATGCGCGGCTGGGCGACGATCTGCCGGTCGGCGGGGACCTTTTACCCACGCGCGGCAAGCATGCGGTGTCCAGCCCGACGTTCCAGTTCGGCAGCGGCGGCACCTATGACGACGGACGCCTCTTCGGCAGCTTCGCGCTGAAATATGTCGGCCGCCAATATGCGACGTTTATGAACGACGAGAGCATCAAGGGCTATGCCACGCTCGACCTGTCCGTCGGCCTGCACCTAGCCGACTGGATCGACGGGAAGCGTACCGACCTGCGCATCAATGCGATCAACGTGACCGATCCGCGCGTGCTGTCGGGCGTCCAGGCGGTCACCACCAACGCGCATGATGCCACCGGCCGGGGCGGCACGGTGATCGCTGGTTCGGCACCCGCTTATTATATCGGAAGCGGGGCGGCCGTGATGGCGACGTTGTCGCGCGGATTCTGAGCGTGACCGGCCACCGGGTTCACGGCATGGGCACCGAGATGACTGCCCCGACCTGGCCGGCTATCACCGCCGACGAGGCGGCGGCGACGCTCGCGCACTTCCCGGCGGCGGGGGGGCTGACCGGGGTCCATTGGCATTCTCCCCGGCCCTTTTCCGCTGCGGCGTTGGTCCACGCCACGCACGGCGCGTTCGTGCTGAAGCGCCATCATCGCGGCGTGCGCTCGCCGCAGGGGCTGGCGGAGGAACATGCGTTCGTCGCGCACCTGGGACGCGGCATCTCGGTGCCCGGTCTGATGACGGCTACGGATGGGACGACGGCCATCGCGCTGGGCGAGTGGACCTACGAGTTGCACCGCCAGGCGCCGGGCGCCGACCTGTACCGCGACCGGCTGTCATGGACGCCGTTCCTGTCGCACGCGCATGCTGGCGCAGCCGGCATGGCGCTTGCGCGGCTGCATCGGGCTTCGCAAGGGTTCGATGCGCCGGCACGCCGCAGCCAGCCCCTCGTCGCCAGTTTCACCATCCTGCCCGCCGCCGACCCGATGGCGGCGGCGGAGGCCTATGTCGCATCGCGGCCGGCGCTGGCTGCATTTCTGTCGAAGCGGCCGTGGCGGCGGCAACTGGCGGCGCTGATCGCGCCATCGGGAGACAGGCTGGCGTCGCGTCTGGCGGCCGAACGATCGCTGTGGACGCACAACGACTTCCATCCCTCCAACCTGTTGTGGAGGGCGGACGGAGCGGTCGAGACGGTGTTCGACTTCGGTCTGGCGGACCGGACCTGCGCCATCCACGATCTGGCGATCGCGATCGAACGCACCGCCATCGCCTGGCTCAGGCTGGGGCAGGGCGACGACGACGACATCGCCGATCCCGGCGCGGCGCTCGCGCTGCTGGCCGGCTATGCGACGATCGTGCCGCTGAGCCGCCGCGAACGTGAGACGCTCATCGGCTTGCTGCCTCTGGTGCATCTCGAATTTGCGCTGTCCGAGATCGACTATTTCGCCGGTGTCGCGTCGGATGGGGCTTCCGCCGCGCTCGCGTGGGACGGATATCTGCTCGGTCACGCCGCATGGTTCCGGTCGCCGCCAGGGCGAGACTTCCTGCTGCGGATCGGGCAGGGCGCCTGATGTCGGCGCTGGAAATCGCCGCCGTCGCCACCAGCTTCCTGGCGATCTGGCTCACCGCGCGGCGTCGGATGCTGTGCTGGCCGATCAACCTCGTTGCTTGCGCGTTGTACTTCGAGCTGTTCCTCGACGTGCGCCTGTATGCCGATATGATGCTGCAGGTGATGTTCGGTGCCGGCATCCTCTATGGCTGGATCAACTGGGCGCGCGGAGAGCAGCAAGCGGGAACGGTCGTCGTCGTTCCGCTGCGCGCCGCGCCGGTCGGGGCTGGGCTGGTGGCCGGTGCGCTCGGGGCGGTCGCGATCGGATGGTTCACCAGCAACCACACCGACGCGGCCCTGCCATGGCTGGACGCGACGCTCAGCAGCTTCAGTCTCGTCGCGCAATGGTGGACCGCGCGGCGCCATCGCGAGAGCTGGCTGCTGTGGATCGCGGTGGATGCGATCTATGTCGGGCTGTTCGCGTTCAAGGGGCTGATGCTGACCGCGGGGCTCTACGCCGCGCTCATCGTGCTTGCGGTCCTGGGCTTTGCGGGCTGGCGCCGGAGACGCGCGGACGTTTGCGACGAAGCCTGACGCCTATGGGGTCGTTGCGTCCCACCCGATCGTCGGTGTGCGCGTATCGGCTCCTCCAAGGTCAGCGGAGGAGCCGATCGCCGTCCATCACGCCGTCGCGCCGCCGTCGATGTTGAGCGTGGTGCCCGTGATATAGCTCGCATCGGGCCCGGCCAGGAACGAGACCGCGCCCGCGATCTCCTCGACCTTGCCGTAGCGGCCAAGGGGGATGAACCCGATCATCTGCTGCGCGAACGCGCCGTCGGCGGGATTCAGGTCGGTGTCGATCGGTCCCGGTTGCACGGTGTTGACCAGGATATTGCGCGATGCGAGATCCTTCGCCCAACCGCGTGCCAGCGCCGCCACCGCTGCCTTGGTGGCGCTGTAGACCGCGGTCGCCGGGAAGGCGAGCTCGCCCGATATGCTGCCGATCAGGATGATCCGCGCGCCGTCTCCCAGGTGCGGCAACGCCGCACGCGTGCCCACGTGCAGGCCCTTCACGTTCACGCCGAACTGGTGATCGAAGGTCTCGTCGCTATCCTCGGCGACGGCGGAAAATTCGGCCACGCCGGCATTGTGGACCAGGATGTCGATCGCGCCCAGCGCCGCTGCGGCCTGTTCGACGCCCGCGCGCTGCGACGCAGGATCGGCGGCATCGGCCTGGAACGCGAAGCCGGTGCCTCCGGCGCTCTCGATCGCCGCCACGGTCGCATCGGCCGCGGCCTTGTTGCCCGCATAGGTGATCGCGACGGCCGCGCCATCGGCCGCCAGCCGCTTGGCGATCGCCGCGCCGATGCCGCGCGAGCCTCCGGTGACGAGTGCCTTCTTGCCCTGAAGTGACATGTGAAATCTCCGCAATGTCGCCCGCGATCACGCCATCGTGCGCTGCCGGCAGGCAGGGAGATAGGGCATGATCCAAACGGTTCAACATTCCCGAACTATTAAACTTGTCGGATCTTCCTATATCCAGGGCATGCCCCGATTTTCCCATCCCAGGCTGGAGGACGTGCCGCTCGATCTGGCGCTCCACGCGCTGGCCGATCCCAATCGGCTGAGCATGGTCGCACGCCTGGCGGTGACGGAGCGGCTGAGTTGCACGGATGCGGCACCGTGCGAGTCGATCCCGAAAAGCACGCTGTCGAACCATCTGAAATTGCTGCGCGCTGCGGGGCTGATCGAGACGAACCAGGCCGGGCGCGAGATGATCAACACCCTCCGCCGCGCCGATTTCGATCGCCGCTTTCCAGGCTTGCTCGACGCGGTGCTGGCCAATCAGCCGAGGTGAGGCGTCTTTCGGGTCATTTCATGGGGATTGGCTTCCCCATCACCATGACATAGGCGACGTGAGTCACCGCGTTCGGATCGACCAGCGGGTCGCCATCGACCGCGATCAGGTCGGCGCTCTTGCCGGGGGTGAGCGTTCCGGTTTCGGTCGATAGCCCCATCAGGTCGGCGCCGCCCTTCGTCGCGGCGATCAGCGCATCGCGCGGGGTCATGCCGCCCTTCGCAACCATGAGCCCGATCTCCTGCGCATTCTGGCCATGGGGAAACACGCCTGCGTCGGTGCCGAGCGCGATCTTGATGCCGCCCTTGTAGGCGCGGTTCAGGCCGACGCCCCAGGCCTCGAACGCCTGCCGGGCCTTCTTCTCGCTCGAAGGCTGCAACAGACCCTTGCCGATCATGCCCACCGCCCCGCGAAAGGCCAGCAATGTTGCGACATAATAGGTGCCGTGCGCCTTCATGTCCGCAATGCCCTGCGCATCGACGAAGGTGCCGTGCTCGACGGAATCGACCCCGGCCCGCACCGCCGCATCGATCCCCTTCGCGCCGTGAGCATGGGCGGCGACCTTCAGGTGAAGCGCGTGGGCGGTGTCGATGATGGCCTTCATCTCGGCATCGGAGAAATGCTGTTCGAGGCCGATGTCCCCGGGATCGAGCACGCCGCCCGTCGCCATGAACTTGATGAGGTCGACGCCTTCGGCCGCGAGCCGCCGAACCGCCTTGCTGCATTCCTCGGTCCCCGTGCAGACGGTGAACATCTCCGGCGTGGCGGCGATCGCATCGCGCAGTTCCGGCGAGAGCCCGACCGCGGGATCGGCATGCCCGCCGATCATCGAGAGCGGCTGGCCCGATACTTCGATCCGCGGCCCGGGCACGCTGCCATCGCGCACCGCATCGCGAACCGCGATGGCGGAGGTTCCGCTCGATCCGACATCGCGCACCGTCGTGAAGCCCGCGCGTGCGGTGATGAGCGCGTTCTTGACGCCGGTGATCGCCGCATAGCTCTGGGAATATTTGGGCCGGAGCGTCTCGTACCAGGGGAGGTTCGCGTCGCTGGTCAGATGGACGTGGACGTCGATCAATCCGGGCATCACCGTCTTGGTGCGCATGTCGACGACGGTCGCGCCGGCGGGCGCGGTCGCACCATCTTCGATTCCCGTGATACGCCCGTCGGTGACGATGACGGTCGAGGGGCCGCGCTCGGGTGCAGCGGCATCCACGATCAGCCGGCCCGCTTGGATCGCGAAGGTATCCGCATGCGCCGCGGACGCGACGAGCGCCATGGCGGTAGCAGCGGCGGTCGTGATTTTCAGCATGCGTATCTCTCCTCTGCTGCCATCGTATATGCGGCAGTGGACGGGTTTCGATCCGGCGTTGCAAGCCCCTAAATATCGGAAGAAGCTAGGGTCGATCGGGCGGATCGGTTGCCCCAAGGCAACCGCCGACCACGCCTCTCACCACATTGCCTCTTCCTTCTCCATCCATGATAGCGCTAACTTCGTTGATGCCCGAGACGCGGATGAGCGGCGCCGGGATGGGAGAGAGATGATGTGGACAAACGGATCGAACGGACGCGCCGGGCTATGGCTGCTGGCCGGATTGGCATGTGCGTTCGCCGTGCCGGTGCAGGCGCAGGATGACCGCATGGCGTCCATTCCGATGCCCATGCAGGCGCGCGCGATCGAACTCGGCACGGGCAAGCTGCCCGGCGCAACGGCGCCCGAGGCTTGGTATACCCAATATGGCAGCCGGTTCGCGCGCAACGTCGTCGTGGCGACGCTGACGCCCTATCTGCCCGACCCGGCCAAGGCGACGGGCGCGGCGGTGATCGTGGCGCCCGGCGGCGGGTTCCGGACGCTGTCGATGGAGAATGAGGGGGCCGACGTCGCGCAAGCGCTTGCGGCGCAGGGCGTCGCCGCCTTCGTGCTCAAATATCGGCTGAACCAGACGCCGGCGGACATGTCCGGCTTCGAACGGTCGATGCGCGAGATGTTCTCCGGCGCGGCGCGGCCGCCGCAGCCGAACCGGCCGAGCCTGGGCGCGGACCTCGGGCCCCAGCTCGCCGACGCCCGCGCGGCCTTCGCGCTGGTGCGCCGCCGTGCCACGGAATGGCATGTCGATCCGACGAAGATCGGCATGATCGGCTTTTCGGCGGGCGCAATGCTGACGCTGACCACCGAACTCTCGGGCGGCGACGCGAAGCCGGCCTTTCTCGGCGTGATCTACGGCCCGCTCGCCCCCGTGACCGTCCCGTCCGACGCGCCGCCGATGTTCGTCGCGCTAGCGGCCGACGATCCCTTTTTCGGCGGTGGCGGATACGGCCTGATCGATAGCTGGCGCGCGGCGAAGAAGCCGGTCGAGTTCCACCTGTTCGAACAGGGCGGTCATGGCTTCGGCATGTATCACAAGACGACAACCAGCACCGGCTGGTTCGACGAGTTCACGCGCTGGCTGACCATGCACGGCTGGGCCAGGTCGGAGCAGTGAGGCACGGCGTGGGCGGCGGATCGCCGATTGGTCCTGCGCACCTCGGATCCGTCAGGCTCCCGACCGAGCGCCCGTTTCCGGTAGGCGCTGTCCGGTCACGGCTCGCCTCGTTTACGGGCGATCGTGACCGGCTCGGCGTGCCGACCAGGAGCGATGCTGCGTGATCGATACGCTGATGTAATCCTGAAGGGCTTTGACCTGCCGGGCGCTTCGCCCTTATCGTCGCGCGATGGCGAGAAAGAAGCGCTATCTGACCGCGACCATGGCCGATGGCTATGTGAAGACGATCGGCCCCACCGCCGCGCCGTTCACGCATTTCTGGCGGATCGTGGCGGATCTCCACAACGGTAAGACGGAGGTTTTCTGGGGCCATTCCCCGTCCGCAAAAGACGCGGCCGGCAAGAAGACCGCAGCCGCCGAGGCGGCGCGGCAACGCGGCTGGGCCGGCTTCCAGTTCGAAGTCGTCGCGCTTCGCGAAAGCCAGGACGGCTAACGATCGCGAAGAACGCAACGGGACGATGCTTTCGCAAGATCACCACCCCGCGCTTCCCGCCCGCGTCCTTGTGTCAGTTGCCGTCGTCGTAATCGCCATCGTCGCGGTCGTCGTCGCCGTAATTGTTGATGGTCACGTCCTGCGGCGCGCCCATGAACCCCTGACCGCCGCCGAACATCCCGCCGCCGCGATGGCCGAACAGGTCCGACATGCCGGAGAACAGCATCTCGCCGCCGGCGACGCCGGCCGCGGTCGTGCCGGCGGTTCGGAGGAAGCTGCCGAGGCCGCCGCCCCCCGAGAAGATGCCGGGACGATCGTCGGGCGGCGGCGGCGCATAGGGCTGCGCGGTCCGCGTGCCCCATGGGCCCGCTCCACCCTGGGGCAGGAACGACGCGGATGCGGGCGCGGCCTGCTGCTGCTGCTGCTGCTGCTGCTGCTCGAGTTCGGCGATGCGCTGTTGCGCCGCGTGCAGCGACTGATCGGCGACGATCGCATGCTGCACCAGAAGATAGGCCGCATCGGGGTTGGCGGCGAGCGCCTGCCGGATCAGGCCATCGGCCTCGGCATCCTTCGGTCCCGCCCGCGTCGATGCGAGATCCTCGAGAAAACGGCTCAGCAATGCGCGTTCGTCGGTATTCATGGCCCAAACTCCATCTGACGACGCTCAGATCGTGCGCCTGTCGCGTCCGTCAAGGCCGCCATCGCGCGGGGGTGTGCTCAGCGGTCCGCCACGCGGCCGCCGATGCCGCGTTCGCGCGCCCAGATTACCGCGGCGCTGCGCCGGTTGACGCCGATCTTGGCGTAGAGACGCGAGACATGGTTGCGCACGGTGTTGCCGGTGAGCTTCAGCGCGCCGGCGATGGCATCGTTGTCGAGCCCCTCGCAGATGAACTCCAGGACCTCGCGCTCGCGCTTGCTGAGGTCGGGCGCGGAAGGGGAGGCAGGGGCGCCGGTGCCGCGCAGCGTCGCCAGCTTGTCCATGATCGAGCGGCCGAACCAGCTCGCGTCCTTCATCACCGCCTCGATCGCGTCGACCAGCTCCAGTTCGCTGTGCCGCCGCGCGGTCACGTCCTGGTACAGCCACAGCACGCAGCGCCCGCCGCGCACGTCGATCGCCTCCGCCGACACCAGACAGTCGATCGGATCGCCCTGTTTCGGCAGCACGCGGACGTCGCAGGTGCGCACGCCGCCGTTCTGCGCGATCTCCGCCTCCATCGATCGGCGCTGCGCCGCGTCGTTCCAGAGCTGAAACTCGTCCACCATCCGGCCGATCAGTTCGTGCCCGGTATGGCCGGTCATCCGGACGAACGCCTCGTTGATCTCCACGATGCGGTTCTCGGTCGCGGACGTCACCGCCATCGCCACGGGCGCGAGCCGGAACATGGTGGTGGAGCGATGCTCGCTCGCGCGCAGCGCATGCTCGGCCTTGCGGCGCGGATCGAGGTCGGCGAAGGTGAACAACATACAGGCCTGCTCGGCCACCTCGATCGGCTGGCCGGCGAGGATGACGAACCGGGTGGTGCCGTCGGGCAGAGGCAGCTCGGCCTCGATCTGCGGGATGGTCGATCCCTCGGCGAGCCGCGCGGCGACGAAGGCGTGGCGTTCGGTCTTGGCGAGGATGTCGAGATCGCGCAGGTGCTTGCCCTCGATCGCGTCGCGCGCGCAGCCGCACAGTTCGGCGAACCCCGCATTGACGCGGATATAGCGCTGGTCCGCGAGGCGAAGGATCAGCGCCGGGGCGGGGTTGGCCTGAAACATCGCCTCGAACCGTGCCTCGGCGTCGTAACGCTCCGACACGTCTTGGATGACGAGCGCGAGGCAGTCCGGCTCGCCGCCATCCTCGTCCATCACCACGTCGTGGACCTCGTGGGTCCAGCGCGGCTCGTTGGTGCCGACCGGCGCGACCTCGACCACCAGATCGGGGAAGCTGTCGCCCGCGAGCATGCGCATGATCGGATATTCGCGCTTCGCCAGCCGGCGATGGTTGCGATAGCGCAGCGAGAAACGCTGGCAATAATCGTCGGCGGTGGCGCCGAGATCCTCCGTTTTCCTGACGCCGTGCATGCGCAGCGCGGCGGCGTTCGCGCTGATGAGCACGCCCGAGGGATCCACCAGGATGACGCCTGCGGTCAGATCCTGCATGAGCTGTTCGAGGTGGCGCAGCGAGGGCGTGTGGATGGCGTTGGTCCTGTCGTCGGTCATGGGGTAGGAAGCCGCCGGCGGGCCCGGCGGTTCCGGCGCGATGTCGCTGAAACTACCAAGTGCATGCGCCTTTTCATACCAACGCGCGCGGTCACGCGAAGGCCGCGCAATGAACGTCCGATTGCGATGGGGGTTGAGCCATCCGAACTACGCTGAGCGAAACGGCATCCCGCCGTATCGCAGCGCGAAGTCGGAGGGCATATGGGTCTCATCATTCTTCTCGTCGTCGGCGGCCTCATCGGCTGGGTCGCCAGCATGATCATGCGCGACAATAACGGCATCATCATCAACGTGATCGTCGGCATTGTCGGTGCCATGCTCGCCGGGTTCGTCGTCACCCCGCTGATCGGCGGCGCGCCCATCACCAGTGGCGTCATCAACATCGGGACGATCGGCGTGTCGCTGCTCGGCGCGATCGTGCTGCTCGCCATCATCAACCTCTTTCGCCGCGGCACGGTCCGCTGAGCGGGCGCCGACCCGATCGGTGAATTTCGCCAAGCGCCGTTCCGGTCTCTCGTACGTTGAGGGCGAGCGCACTGGAACGGCAGGCGCCAACGAACACGCAAGGAGAGAAACATGCACAAAAAGATCATCGTCGCCGCCTTCGCGGCCAGCATGGCGACGGCCGCGTTCGCGCAGGCCGATGCGGGATCGCACAACCCGGCGGTGAAGAACCCGACCGTGCACACCACGGCGATGGCCGCCAGGGGCCGCAATTCGTTCACGGAAAGCCAGGCGCGCGGGCGCATCGCCAAGGACGGCTATACCGGCATCAGCAAGCTCGCCAAGAACCAGAACGGTGTCTGGCAGGGCACCGCGATGAAGGGCGGCGCCAAGGTGAACGTCGCGCTCGACTATAAGGGCAACGTCACCGTCCATTGATCCCGGCATTCAGGAGAACGACCATGTCCAAGACCATCACACGCCTGTTCGACGACTATACCGACGCGAGCGCCGCGGTGCGCGATCTCGAAGCGCTTGGCATCGACCATGACGACATCAGCATCGTCGCCAACAACACGCATGGCCAGCATGCCGTCGGCGACCATGAGGGCGTCAACGACCATGGCGATGTCAGCCGCGGTACGTCGACGGGCGCGCTGCTGGGCGGCGCGGGCGGCCTGCTGGCCGGTCTGGGCCTGCTCGCCATTCCCGGCCTCGGTCCGATCGTCGCCGCCGGCTGGCTCGCCGCGACCGCGGCGGGTGCCGGCATCGGCGCAGCGGGCGGTGCGGCCACCGGCAGCCTTGTGGGCGCGCTGAAGAACTCGGGCCATTCCGAGGAGGAGGCGAACGTCTATTCCGAGGGCGTGCGCCGCGGCGGCACGCTGGTCAGCGCCAAGGTGGACGAGGCCGACGTCGCGCGCGCCGAGGCCGTGCTCGACCGCAACCGCTCGGTCGATATCGCCTCGCGCGGTGCGGCCTATCGCCAGTCGGGCTGGACCAGCTTCGATGCCGACGCGCCCGCCTATACGAGCGACGAGATCGACCGCGATCGGGCAGGCTATGCCGCCACGACGGGGACGACACGCTACTGACATGACGCGCCGGGAGGGTTGATGCCCTCCCGGCCGTTCATTCACGCATCGATCGTCGCCATGGTGGCATCCGGATAGCGCGCCCCCGACGCCGCGCCCGGCGGCAGGATGGCATCGATCCGGGCAAGATCGGCGTCGCTCAGCGTCACGGCAAGCGCGCCCACATTGTCCTCGAGATAGCGGCGACGCTTGGTGCCTGGGATCGGGACGATGTCCTCGCCCTGCGCGATCACCCAGGCGAGCGCCAGTTGTGCCGGCGTGCAGCCCTTCTCCGCCGCCATCTCGCCGATCTCGCCGACGAGATCGAGATTGCGCTGGAACGCCTCTCCCTGAAAGCGCGGGTGATTGCGGCGCGTGTCGTCGGCGGCCAGATCATCGGGCGTCCGCAACTGCCCGGTGAGAAAGCCCCGGCCGAGCGGGCTATAGGGCACGAACCCGATCCCCAATGCGCGCACCGTCGGCAGGATCGCGGCTTCCGGATCGCGGCTCCACAGCGAATATTCGGTCTGCAGCGCGGTGATCGGGTGGACGGCGTGCGCGCGGCGGATCGTCTCGGGTGCGGCCTCCGACAGGCCGAGATAGCGCACCTTGCCCGCGCTCACCAGTTCGGCCATCGCGCCGACCGTCTCCTCGATCGGCACGCCCGGATCGACGCGGTGCTGGTAATAGAGGTCGATCACGTCGAGACCGGTGCGGCGCAGGCTGGCGTCGCACGCCTCGCGGACATAGTCGGGCCGCCCGTTGATCCCGCGCGCGCCACCGTCCGCCCCGCGCACGATGCCGAACTTGGTCGCGACCGTCACCCATTCACGGCGCTCGCGCACCACACGGCCGACGAGTTCCTCGTTGGCACCCAGCCCGTACATGTCGGCGGTGTCGAGAAAGGTGACGCCGAGATCGAGCGCGCGGTGGATCGTGGCGACCGCCTCCGCCTCGTCGCGGCCGCCGTAGAAATCGGACATGCCCATGCAGCCGAGGCCGAGCTGTGACACTTCGAGGCCCTGCGAACCAAGCTTGCGCATCTTCATCGTCGATCGTCCTGTTACGCCCGCGTGGGCCTGTCGCTGCATCAATGATCGGCGGCGGCGCGGGTTGCCGATCGAACCTTGCCGTCAGGTGACTGCCGTCAAAGCTATTGCGAATGATATTCATTACCGTTAGGTGGCAGCCGACAGAAAAAGGGTCGGCGATGATGAAGTTTGGGGCGGCCGCGGTCGCGATGATGGCGGGGCAGGCGGCATGGGCGTCGCCCGTGCACGCGGATCGGCCGGATGTGGCGGCCATGCCGGCCGATCCGGCGGACCAGCAGGAATCGGGCGACGGCTCGATCGTGGTGATCGGCACCCGGCCGGTGTCGCAGGCCTCGGCGGGCACCAAGACCGACACCCCGATCGTCGACACCCCGCAATCGATCAGCGTCATCTCGGCGCGCGAGATCAGCGATCTGGGGCTTCAGAACCTCAACCAGGCGCTGCGCTTCGTGGCTGGGGTCACGCCCGAGCAGCGCGGCGCCTCTGCCGAGGTGTACGACCAGTTCAAGCTGCGCGGCTTCGATGCGCCGGTGTTCCTCGACGGGCTCTATTATGTCGGCCAGAGCGACGCGACCGGCTATGCCGCTGCGCAAGCCGACGTGTCGCGGCTGGACCGGGTCGAGGTGGTGAAGGGGTCGTCCTCGGCGCTCTACGGCAAGTCGGGGCCGGGCGGGCTCGTCAATCTGGAAAGCAAATTGCCGATCGACCGGGCATCCTATGGCGCGGTGTCGGCCACCTACGGCGATTTCGATCTCTACCGCGTCGACGGCGATATCGGGGGGCGGGTGTCGGATTCGGTGCTGTGGCGCGCCTATGGCAGCGTGAACGGCGCGCATTCGCAGCAGGATTACGGCGTGCGGCGGCGCCAGACGGTGTCCGGGGCGGTGACCCTGGGCGCGAACACGCCGACCACGCTGACGCTGCTCGCCGCCTATTCGCACGATCCGCGCAACGGCAATTACGGCGTCTTCCCGACCTATGGCACCTTCCTGCCCGATCCTGCGGGACGCATTCCGCAGACTTTCTATGGCGGCGAGCCGGGTGACTTCTTCTCGCGCGAGCAGGCGGGCGTGACCTATATCCTGCGCCATGATTTCGGCGGTGGCTGGGCCTTCCGCGCGTCCGGCCGCTACCAATATGTCCGCAGCCGGCTGGGGCTCGTCTATACGAGCGGCGTTCCGCTCACCGACACCAGTTTCGCGCGTGCATCCTATTCGACGAACGAGCATGACAATGATTGGGTGTACGACAATCAACTCACCGGCAAGGTGACGACGGGGCCGTTCGAGCATACATTGTTGTTCGGCACGGACCGGCAGGTGCTGCATTACCGCGAGATATCCGCGTTCGGCAGCGGCACGCCGATCGATCCCTTCGCCCCGGTCTATGGAACGATGCCCACGCCCGCCACGCCCGCGGCGGTGCCCGACAATTACGGCGTGACCGACGTGACGACGCGGCAGCGCCAGCAGAGCGTCTATGCGCAGGACCAGATCGCATGGCAGGGGCTTCGCCTCACGCTGTCGGGCCGGCAGGATTGGGCGCAGCAGGCGGCGACCGGCAGCGATACGCAGCATGATCGCAAGTTCACCTATCGCGTGGGTGCGCTCTACAAGACCGATCTGGGCATCGCGCCCTATGTTTCCTATTCCACGTCGTTCCAGCCGCAGGCGGCGGTGCTGACGAGCGGCGCGCTCGCCAGCCCCTCGCTCGGCACGCAGATCGAGGGCGGTATCAAATACCAGGCGCGCGATCCGCGGATCCTCGTCACCGCCGCCTATTTCGACATCGATCAGACGAACGTGCTGACCTATGATCCCGTCAGCTTCCGGGCGATGGAAGCCGGCAAGGTGCATTCCTACGGCTTCGAGGTCGAAGCCAAGGCGCCGTTGCCTTACGGCTTCGACGCGGCGGTCGCGTTCAGCCGCCAGACCGTGAAGGTGACCGAGGATACGTCCGATCCGCGCAACGTCGGACGCGGCCTGCTGGGCGTCGGCCGCGGCAACCTGTCGGCCAATCTCGCCTGGACGGGCAAGTCGGGGCCGCTCGACGGGCTGACGGTCGGCGGCGCGGTGCGCCATGTCGACAGCGTCTATGCCGGTATCTATTTCGACGGGGTAGCGCGGAGCACGCCTGGCTATACGCTGATCGATGCGCTCGCCCGCTATGATCTGGGCAAGCTGAGCGACCGGATGACCGGCGTGGAATTGTCGTTCAACGCCACCAACCTCTTCAACAAGCGCTATTTCACCAGTTGCTATGCGACCTATGGCTGGTGCTGGTACGGCAACCGCCGGACGGTGCAGGGCACGATCGGCTTCCATTGGTGACCGGGTCGCTGCCCGTCACCCGCCGCTACCGCCTGGCCGTGGCGTCGCGGGTGGCGGCGGCGGTGGCGGGGGGATATGGCGTAGCCGCGCTGTACGGGATCGCGCTGGCCGCCGCGCTGCCGCTCGATCCCGCCGATGCGGCGATGGCGGCGACGCTGCTGGCGCTGCTCGCCATGCCGGTCGCGGCCATGGCGTGTTTCTGGGTGCGATCGGCGGCCTATGCCTGGGGCATGATGGCGATCGCGGGCGCGCTCTTCGCCGGCGTCGCGCTGGCGGCGGGCTGGCGACCGTGAAGCCGGGTTTCCGCCAGGCGATGACGTGGCTCCACAATTGGTCGGGCCTGGTGGTCGGCTGGCTGTTGCTGGCGATCGCGGCGGCCGGCACGCTGAGCGTCTTCCGACAGGAGCTCGATGCTTGGTGCCATCCCGAGCTTGCCCGCGGCCCGGTCGATCAGGTCGCCGCGGCGGAGGCCGCGATCCGCTGGCTCGGCGGACATGCCGCCAAGTCTCCCTCCTGGTATCTCGATCTCGCCGATGCGCGCTCGCCCGGCACGCTGGCGTTCTGGAGCGGCGGGCCGGCGAGTGGTTTCGTTCAGCGCACGCTGTCCCCGGTGACCGGCGGCCCGGACGGCGTGCGAGACAGCCTGGGCGGCGAGTTCTTCTACCGGCTGCATTTCGAGCTGCAATTGCCCTATCCCTGGGGGCGGTGGCTCGCGGCGGCGGCGGCGATGGCGTTGCTGACGACGCTGGTGACCGGGATCGTCGCGCACCGGCGGATCTTCAAGGATTTCTTCACGCTGCGAACGCACAAGAGGCAGCGCGGCTGGCTCGATGGCCATGTCGTGCTGGGTGTCTTCGCGCTGCCTTTTCACCTGATGATCGCCTTCACCGGCGCGGTGACGCTCGCCACATTGTGGATGCCGTTCCCGGGCTTGGCCGCCTATCGCGGCGATGCGGCGGCGTTCGCGCAAAGCCTGTCTCCCGCGATCGATCGCCCGGCGACCGGGCACCCTGCGCCGCTCGTCCCCCTCGCGCCGCTGTTGCGCGATGCGCAGCGGCGATTCGGCGAGGCCGGCATCGCCACGCTGTCGATCGCCGATCCGGGCGACGCGGCGCAGGCGGTGACGGTATCGGCCGGGGAGGGGCGCGCCATCGCCGTCCAGCAGCACGACCTCGTCTATGACGGCACCACGGGCCGGTTGCTGCGCGAGCATGTCGAGCGGCGGCCGGCGGTGCGCGTCTATGACGTGCTCTACGGCCTACACATGGGGCGGTTCGCCGGGCTGGCTGCGCGCTGGTTCTATTTCCTGTCGGGGGCGATGCTTACCGCCACGATCGCGAGCGGGGCGATCCTCTGGACCGTCAAGCAGCGCCGCCACCATGGTTTCGGCTATCATCTGGTCGAGCGTCTCAACATCGGGTTCATCGCCGGCCTGCCGATCGGGTTTGCCGGCTTCCTGCTCGCCAACCGGCTGATCCCAACTGGGCTCGCGAACCGGGCCGCGATCGAAGTGCGCTGCGCCTTCGGCCTTTGGGGCGTGGCGCTGGCCTATGCGGCGCGGCGGCGGCCGGCGCGCGCATGGCCCGAATTGCTGGCCGCCGCCGCGCTGACCTGTGCGGCGGTCGTGGTGGCGGACGTGCCGATGTTCGTTCCCGACGGCGTGGCCATCGGGGTGGACGGCGTGCTGCTGCTCCTGGCGGTGGCGTTCGGCGCGACGGCGCTGCGGCTGGCGACGCGCGGACGGGCCGGCGGATGACGTTCGCGCTCATGCTCACCGGTTTCGCCATGCTGGCGGCCGGAACATGGCGTCAGTCGGCGCTGGTCTTCGGGCGCGTCCCGCCGCGCGTGCGCCGGGTGGCGCTGCTCGCCGGCGGCCATGCGGCGATCGCATCGTCGCTGGTGCGCGTGCTGGCATCGGACGATCCGTCCCGCGCGGTGGTCGAATGGGTCGGCGAGCTGACCGCCGCCGGATTACTGGTCGTGTTCGGCTGCTGGCTGTGGCAGCGCAGGGCGGACCGGGCGGCGCCCAGGAACGCCGCCCGCCGCGCTCACGTCCAGCTGGCGGCGAAGGCGGGCGAGGCGATGAAGCTCGACGGCTGCGGCGACACGGGCGGCGGTTCGCACAGACCCTCCTCGATATAGCGCATCGCCGATTTGAGGCCGTTGCGCGTGAAGGGTTTCGGGATCACGCCGTGTGCGCCACAAAAATCATCGGGGATCTTCAGCGGGTTGGCGGTCACGAACACGATGACGGTGCTGGCCCACCGATCCTGGATCACCCGGCAGGCATCCAGGCCGCTGCTGCCCTCGGCGAGCTGGATATCGACGAACGCGATCGTCGGCGCCCGCGCGGGCTGCAGCGCCTCAAGTTCGCGGACGGAGGCCGATTCCGCGACGACCTGATGCCCCGCATCCTCGACCATGGCCTCGATATCCATGGCCAGCAACGCTTCATCCTCGACGATGAGCACGTCGAACGGAGCGCGCAGCCGCTTCACGACGGATCGGCCGGGAAGCGGATCGAAACGCACATGCCGGGGGCGGCGTCGGTCCATTCCACCGTTCCGCCGATCTGTTTCGCCAGGCGCCGGATCAGCACCCGGCCGAGGCCGTCGCCGTTCACGGAGGCGGCGTCGAACCCGGGGCCGTCGTCGCGGATCGCGATCGTCGCCATTCCGTCGGCCAGCTCGGTCCGGGCGACGAGGCGGCCGCTACGCCCATCGGCGAAGGCGTGCTTGACCGCATTGGTGACCACTTCGTTGATGATGAGCCCCAATGCCGAAGCCCAGGACGACGGCACGTCCACCCGGTCGCAATGGCTGTCGACCACGACGTCCGTCCGTCCGCTCGATCCGATCACGTCCGTCACCAGATTGGCGGTGAACGCGCCGATGTCGAACCGGGTGATATCCGACGATTGATACAGCCGGCGATGGACGGTGGAGAGCGCGTCGACGCGTTCCAGCATCGCGTCCAGCTTGGCGGTGATGACGGGATCGTCGATGGTGCGTGCCTGCAGCCGCAGCAGCGAGCCGATCATCGTCAGGTTGTTCTTCACGCGGTGATCGACCTCGTGGAGCAGCAGCGTCTTGGCCTCCAGCGCCGCCTCCAGATCGGCGGTTCGCGATGCGACCTCGCGATCCACCGCGGCCTTCTGCTCGCGCATCCGCTGATGCGCTTCGATCCGATCGGTCACGTCGAGCTGCGAGGCGAAGAAGAACTGGATTTCGCCACCGTCGTTGCGCACCGGGCTGAGATACAGCGCGTTCCAGAAACGCGTGCCGTCCTTGCGATAGTTCAGCAGGTCTATGCCGATATCCTGGCCGGCTTCGATCGCCGCGCGGACCTTGGCGACGTCGTCGCGGTTGGTGTCGGGACCCTGGAGGAAGCGGCAGTTGCGGCCGATGATCTCGCCGCGTTCATAGCCAGTCAGGGTCTGGAAGGCCTCGTTGCAGAAGATGATCGGATTGTCGGGTCGGGACGGATCGGTGATGACCATCGGCATGCGCGTCGCGCGCACTGCCGCGGCGAACGGATCGGCCCTGCCATGCTCGTAATCGACCGCGTCGGTCAGATGCCAATCGTCACGCTGCTTCATCGGCCAGTCCCCTTGCCGGCCGGTCTATCCGCCCCACTCTATTCTGCAAACTCCGATCAATTGGCGACGTTCCATCCGGTCTGAACCGATGGTCTGTCATACACTTACGCAAGCGGGCCTCGATCATGACCGCGCCGAGCGCCGGCGCGACTGGAGCAGTTTCCAGCCGAGCAGCGCCGTGACGCCGATGCCGAGGACGACCCATGTAAGATTGCCGAGCAGATCGGCGATGGCTTGCACCTTGTCGCTGAACGCGCGGCCGAGCGATACGTAGAGCAGCACCCAGATCAGTTCGCCCGCCACATCGAGCACGGCGAAGCGCAGCCAGGGATAGACGGTCATTCCACTCGTGATGTTGATCCAGGGGCCGAGCGGCCCGACCAGCCAGCGGCTGAAGAAGATGCCCGGGCCACCCCATTTGCGCGAGAACGCCTCCGCCTTGGCGATCCGCTCGGCCCCCGCAACGCGCGCGGCGAGCGGCCGGCCGCCCCAATAGCCGATCGCATAGCCGATCTGGTCGCCCGCGACCGCGCCCAGCGTGCCGACCACCACCACCGGCACGAACTGCAGATCGCCCTGCGCGACGAACGAGCCGACCGCGACGAGCAGCAGCGAATCCGGAAACGGGGCGCCCGCCGAAGTGACGAGCAGGATCAGGAACAGCGCCGGCAGACCATAGCTGGTCAGCAGCGCGAGCAGTTCGCCGCTCACGGGCGCGGTGCCGGCGGCGGCGGTGCGGGCCGTGGATAGGGCGGCCGGGCATGGACGATGGCGCGCGTCAGGATCGCGGCGACGGCGGCGACGCTCTGCCCGCGCGCTGCGGCGATCGTGGCCAGGTTGCGGCGTTCGGGCGGCCCCGGATTCATGCCGAGCGCCAGGAACAGGATATGCGGGGGGACGTGATAGGAATGCGCGACATAGCCGATCGTCATCCACCCCTCGATCGGCTCGTCCTGATGCGCGTTCCAGTAGATCGCGTCGCGCACGGTGCGCGCCAGATGGAAACCGGTGAAACCGAGCGCGCCGATGAAGGCGATCAGCAGCAGCGCGCGCAGAATCCGGTCGGTGCGCGGGGTCATTGCGGACACCCGCTGTCAGTCGTCGAACGCGTCGATACCACCCATCTGCTCCTTGCCGATAATCGCGTTAACTCATGATAAGGCCGAGCCGGTCCGGTTTCCCGGAAATCTTTTCGACCCTGTCGCGGCCTTGATCCGCCCGACCGCGCAGCGGTCTCGAACATCTTCGCGTCTTAGCTCAAATACGGCCGCGCTGCTGGGGGCATCAGGTTCGCGCAAAGACGCAAAGACGCGAAGAGAAGGACTTCACGCGGAAGCGCGGAGATATTGCGGCCCACGGCTCCGCGTTCGCATCGTCCGTCGGGTATGAAGGGCCGCTGGCGCGGCCTAGTGTCGCCTCCGTGCCTTCGCGTGAACCGCATCCGCCGAACGACGCGCCCGGCGGGTGCCGGACGCGTCCGAACGGAGCGCCGCGATCAGCCCTGGGGGGCGG
>NZ_JALNUO010000009.1:0-142543 GCF_026540835.1 Sphingomonas sp. GC_Shp_6
CAGCCGGTAGTGATTTACGCGCCGGCCCTGAGCCAGGACGTTCATCAGCGTCCAGTCGATTTGTGTCGAACGACACGCTGTGCCCATGACCATGGTTGTGTCAGCCCACGTGCGGCGAGCGTGTGATGGCGAGTTGCTTGCAAGGCTCGTGATTAAGCCGCGCATCCTTCCTGACGAAGGACAGAGAGCCGCGGTGCGCGAAACGAAAAATCGGTGCAACCTTACTGCTGAAGGACAAACCGTTGGCGCGCCCGGCTGGATTCGAACCAGCGACCACAAGCTTAGAAGGCTCGTGCTCTATCCATCTGAGCTACGGGCGCGCGCGGACATGCGATTAGCGCGGATTGCGTGGGGACGGAACCGGGATCATACCGGCCCGCATGGATAGCGGGCAGGGAATGCGGGCGGTCGCCGCCGGCGAGGTGGCGGGGGGACGGTTCCGCTATTTCGAATTCGTCATGACCGCGTTCGTCGTCGTGTTGCTGCTCTCCAACGTGATCGGGGCGGGCAAGCGCGCGGTGATCGTGCTGCCCTGGATCGGGGCGTGGCCGTTCGGCGCGGGCATCCTGTTCTTTCCGGTCAGTTACGTCATCGGCGACATCCTCACCGAGGTCTATGGCTATGCCAATGCGCGGCGCTGCATCTGGGCGGGGTTCGCCGCGATGCTGTTCATGGTGCTGATGTCATGGGTGGTGGTCGCGTTGCCACCGGACGCGGGATGGACGGGGCAGGCCGCATATGAAAGCGTGTTCGGGCAGGTGCCGCGCATCGTGCTGGCCAGTGTCTGCGCCTTCTGGGCGGGCGAGTTCGCGAACAGCTTCGTGCTCGCCCGGATGAAGATCTGGACCGGGGGGCGGATGCTCTGGACGCGCACGATCGGCAGCACGGTGGTGGCGCAGGCGATCGACAGCGCCATCTTCTATCCGCTCGCCTTCTATGGTGCGGCCGACTGGCCGGTGGAGGCGCTCGCGATGGTGATGGCCAGCCAGTTCGTGCTGAAGGTGGGCTGGGAAGTGCTGCTCACCCCGTTCACCTATGCGGTGGTCGGCTTCCTCAAGCGGCGGGAGGGCGTGGACGTGTTCGACACCCACACCGATTTCAACCCGTTCCGTACGCGCGTCTAGGCGGCGACTGCCTCCAGCAGCCCCTCGAACAGGCGCCGGCCGTCGGTGCCGCCATGCGCGTCCTCGATCCGGCGCTCGGGATGCGGCATCATGCCGATTACGTTGCCCGCCGCGTTCAGCAGGCCGGCGATCTGCCGCGCCGAGCCGTTCACGTCCTCCGCATAGCGCAGCGCGACACGGCCTTCGCCTTCCAGCCGGTCGAGCGTGTCGGCATCGGCGAAATAATTGCCGTCATGATGCGCGACCGGGAAGACGATCCGCTCGTCCTCGTCATAGCGGCTGGTGAAGGCCGATTGCGCGTTGCCGACGGTGAGCGCCACGTCGCGGCAGACGAAGTTCAGCCCGGCGTTGCGCATCAACGCGCCCGGCAGCAGCCCCGCCTCGGTCAGCACCTGGAAGCCGTTGCAGACGCCGAGGACGGGCAGGCCCTTGCCCGCCTCCTCCACGATCGCGCGCATGATCGGGGAACGCGCCGCAATCGCGCCCGAGCGCAGATAGTCGCCATAGGAGAAGCCGCCCGGGACCGCGACCAGGCCGACGCCGTCCGGCAGGTCGCTGTCGCCGTGCCAGACCATGACGGGCTTCGTACCCGTGACCCGTTCGAGCGCGACGGCGATGTCGCGGTCGCAATTGGAGCCGGGAAAGACGACGACCGCGGTCTTCATCAGGCGCGCTCCACCCGGTAATTCTCGATCACGGTGTTGGCGAGCAGCTTGCGGCACATCGAATCGATCGTCGCGTCGTCGGTGCCGTCGGCGACCTCCAGCTCGATCAGCTTGCCCTGGCGCACGTCCGACACGCCCTCGAAGCCGAGATTGCCGAGCGCATGATGGATCGCGCGGCCCTGCGGATCGAGCACGCCGGGCTTGAGCGTCACGAAAACCTTCAGCTTCATCACTTACCCCGGGTCTTGCGGTGCTTTTCCAGATCGAGAACCGCGCCGTCCTCGCCCTCGGGCAGGAGCCCCAGGCGCCGTGCGACCTCCTGATAGGCCTCCGCCTCGCCGCCGAGATCGCGGCGGAAGCGGTCCTTGTCCATCTTCTCGTTGGTGTCCATGTCCCACAGCCGGCAACCGTCCGGGCTGATCTCGTCGGCCAGGATGATGCGGCCGTAGTCGTTATCCCAGATGCGGCCGAACTCGAGCTTGAAGTCGACCAGCCGGATGCCGAAGCCGGCGAACAGGCCGGTGAGGAAATCGTTCACGCGGATCGCCAGATCGGCGATGTCGTGCATCTCCTCCTGGCTGGCCCAGCCGAAGGCGGCGATATGCTCGTCGGAGATCATCGGATCGCCGAGCGCATCGTCCTTGTAATAATATTCGATGATCGTGCGCGGCAGCTTGGTGCCTTCCTCGATCCCGAGACGCTTCGACAGCGATCCGGCCGCGACGTTGCGCACCACGACCTCGATCGGCACGATCTCGACCTGGCGGATCAACTGTTCGCGCATGTTCAGCCGGCGGATGAAGTGCGTCGGCACGCCGATCATGTCGAGCAGCGTGAAGACATGTTCGCTGATCCGGTTGTTCAGCACGCCCTTGCCGTTGATCGTACCCTTTTTCTGGGCGTTGAACGCGGTCGCGTCGTCCTTGAAATACTGGATCAGCGTGCCGGGTTCGGGCCCCTCATAGAGGATCTTGGCCTTGCCCTCGTAGATCTGGCGGCGGCGAGCCATCAAGCGGTCCCCTGATAGGAATGAGCGGTCGCGTTCGCGCGGGCGCGGGCGACGGGATGGCCGCGGGCTATAAGGGAAGCCCGCAAGGGGTGCAATCGCGCGGAGAGCGAGAGGATGCGGCGTGCGCATCATTCTCTCCGCCGCGGTCTCAGGCCAGCCGCTCGATCTCGTCGAGCACGCGCCGCGGGTCGAACGGCTTGGCGATGAACATCGTGTGCGGCGGCAGTTCCGCAGCGGAGGGGCGAAGCGCCCCCGACGCGACAATCAGCAGCGAAGGCGGAAAGCGTTCGGCGATGAAATGGGCGAGCTTCACGCCGTCCATCGATCCCGGCATCTGGATATCGGTCAGCACGATCCGCACGCCGCTATTGGCCTGGAGGATGGCGATGGCGGCGTCGGCGTCGCTCGCCTCATAGACGGTATAACCCTCGTCCTCGAAAAAATCCGCGAGGTTCAGGCGGATCATCGGTTCGTCGTCGACCACCAGGATCGACCGTTCGAGTTGGGGTACGTCCGATGCCATGGTCGTGGCTCCTGCTGCAGCCCGGACGCGGCCGCAACGGCCGGGCGATGTTCGTGGAAAAGAGACGCGCGTTGGAAAGGCCGAACGGGCGTGGACCCGGTTCGATCCCGCAAAAGCGCGCGATCCCGCGGTTTCGGGCAGGCGAGCCGACATGTTTGTAGGAGGTAATGGAGCGCGGTAAGGGGCGCTTATGACCTTGGACCATCTCGGCCCGCGCATCTGCATCATGGGGCCATCCAACAGCGGCAAGTCCACGCTGGCGGCGGCGATCGCGCACGCACAGGCGCTGCCCGTGGTTCATCTCGATCAGTTTCACCATCTGCCGCATACCGATTGGGTGCCGCGACCGGCAGCCGAATTCGCGGCACTTCACGATGCGGCGATCACGGGCGCGCACTGGGTCATTGAAGGCAATTATTCGCGATTGCTTCCGCAGCGACTGGAACGTGCGACGGGTTTCATCCTGCTCGACATCGGCACCGTGGCGAGTCTGTGCCGGTATTTGCGGCGCTGCTGGATCGAGCATGACCGGCGCGGCGGGCTCGAGGGCGGCCGAGACAGCGTGAAATGGGGTATGATCCGCCATATCGCGGTCACCACAAGGACCAATCGACGGCGCTATGAGCAGCAATTCCGCGCGGTCGGCCTGCCGAAGGTGAGGCTCGCCTCCGCCCATGCGCTTGCCGACTTCTATCGTCTGAACGGCCTGAGCCCGCGTCGCCGTGGTTCCGCCTCCTGAGCCGCCGCCTAGCGCTCAGCCCAGTTCCGCTGCGCCCATCGTGGCGCGCAATTTCGCGATGATCCGGCCGCATTCCTGCTGCAGCCTCTCGGTGCGGGCGCGGATGTCGGAGCCGATCAGGCGGGTCTGGTTGGCCACGCTGGCGGTCTGGGCGAACCTGCCGTCGAGCGCGGTGAGGGCTTCGCGGGTTTCGAGCGTGGCACCCTCGAGCAGGGCGATCATGCCCTGAAGCTCGTCATTGGTGCTGTGCTGATGCCGGGTGATCTCGATCGTCTGCGTGGCCGACGTCCGTCCGGCTTCGAGTGCGCAGGCCAGGGTGTTGCTCACGCCCGCCGCCGAATCCGAGGCTTGGGTGATGTCGCGGATGCGTTCGGCGATCTGGTCGGTGGTGCGCGCGGCCTGCTGCGAAAAGCTCTTCACCTCCTGCGCCACCACCGCGAAGCCGCGCCCCATCTCGCCCGCGCGCGCCGCCTCGATCGTGGCGTTCAGCGCCAGCAGCTTGGTCGCGCGGCTGATCCCGCTGATATGAAGCGAGGCCTGCTGGATCGAGGCGACGCTGCGGCTCAGCGTCTCGCTCGCCGCCTGCGCGGTCGTCGAATGGCGCGCCGCTTCGATCATCATCTCGGCTGAATGACGCGCGGCATCGCCGACCGATTCGACGCTCGCCGCGATCGTGCGCAGCCGGTCCAGCATGGTGCACGTCACCTCGCTGGTATGCGCGGAGATCGTCTGCGCGGTCTCCGCCTGTTTCTGCTGCTCGACGATGTTGGACAGCGTCCGGTCGGCACTGGCATCCAGTTCGGTCGCCGACATGCGCAGGCTGTCGATCAACGAGGCAATATCGTCTTCAAGCCCGTCGGCCACCGCGCACGACGCCGCGATCATGGCCGCACGGTGCCGTTCCTCGGCCTCCACGCGCCGCAGCACCTGTTCCTCGCTTTCGCGGCGGGCGCGGCGCACTTCCGCCAGCGCGTTTTCGGCTTCGAGGCGCGCCGCCTGCTCTTCGCGAGCGGCGCGTTCGGCGGAGCGCGACTTGTCTTCCAACCGGGTGTTCAGGCCGAGCACGCGGCGGATCAGCAGGGCGGTGATCGCCAGAAAGATCAGGATGCAGCCGGCGATCAGCGGCAGGATCGCATAGAAGGATTCGAACCCGGGCGTCAGCCGGCTCCAGGTCAGCGTGGCGACGACGTGCCCGCTCCAATCGGTCAGGTCGGTCTGCGCGTCGGACGGGTCGGAATCGTCGGGCGCCAAGCGGCGAAGGTCGGGCAGGCCGAAGCCGCTCGACCATTCGTGCAGGAGGCTGGAATCGAGGAGGCGGATGTCGACGAAGATGCGATAGTTGTGGCGATCGAACTGCGCCGCTCCATCTTCGCGCACGATCGGCGAGAATGCGATCAACGCGGGCATTTTGCCGAACCGGGTGAGGAGCACCGTCGCGTCGTTCCTCTTGCGCACCGCCTGTTCGGTGGCGGGGATGCGCGCGAGCAACTGCGCCATCGTCGAAGGCGAGATCATCCGGTCGAGCGGCGGCACGTTCGGCTTCGGCAGATGGCCGAACAGCGTGTGGCCGCGGGCATCGAGAATATAGTTGCGCGCGATCGGCGTTCCGTAATTGGACTGGATCCACCTCTGGTCCATCGTCCCATAGACGTGGCTGGCGGCGTCGTTCCAATGGGAGTTGATGAAGGTCTCGTTGCTGATCCGCGATCGTTCGCGGTCGACCGCACCGTGGATCGTCGAGGCCGCGCGCATATTGGCGTCGAGGTTCGCATGCGTGATGAGGAACGCGATCACGACGGCGGAACTGAGCAGGGCGATCCCCGCCATCGCGAGCAACGGCATCGTGACCGCGAAGCGCGGTCCACGCAGATCGTGCAGGCCAGGCTTGAAGCGCCGGAGCAGGGCGGGAGACGAAACGGTCACGTACTCGGCCTAACATACCAGAGTTAATATATATTTTGCCGCAGCAGCGCCGGGTTCGGCGGTGGATCGATCGGGAACGGCTCCGCCCGAGCGGTGGCGCGCCGCGCTCCGCCTTGCCGGCCGGCGCGATGCCGCTAAACATCGACGCGGATAAGGAGACGGGCGTGGCGCAGGGGACGATGGCCGCACGGCAGGGCGGGGGGGCACCCACGCGGGCCGACATCCGTCTGGTCATCACCGCCTCCGCGCTCGGCACCGTGTTCGAATGGTATGATTTCTTCATCTACGGCACGCTGGCCGCCAGCGGCATCATCGGGCGGACCTTCTTTCCCGCCGGCAGCCCCATCGCGCAGACGCTGCTCGCCTGGGCGGGTTTTGCGGTGGGGTTCGGGTTCCGCCCCCTCGGCGCGGTGCTCTTCGGTTATCTGGGCGATCGGCTCGGGCGCAAATACACATTTCTCGTCACGATCGCGCTGATGGGGATCGCCACCGCATGCGTCGGGCTGGTGCCGTCTGCCGCGGCGATCGGCCTCGCGGCGCCCGCGATCGTGATCCTGCTGCGCATTGCGCAGGGGCTGGCGCTGGGCGGCGAATATGGCGGAGCTGCGATCTATGTCGCCGAACATTCGCCGCCGGGCAAGGCAGGCTTCTACACCAGCTTCATCCAGGCGGGCGTCGTCGGCGGATTCATCCTCAGCCTCGCGGTCGTGCTGGTTACCAAGGCCATGGCGCCGGTAGGGATGTGGGATGCGTGGGGATGGCGGATCCCGTTCCTCTTCTCGCTGCTGCTGCTGGCGGTGTCGCTCTGGATGCGGCTGAAGCTTTCCGAAAGCCCGGTGTTCGTCGCGATGCGCGCCGCGGGCGAGCGGGTGCGCAACCCGATCGCGGCGAGCTTCACGCATCCGGGCAATCTGAAGCGCATGCTGGTCGCGCTGTTCGGCATCGCGGCGGGACTGACGGTGATCTGGTACACCGCGATGTTCACCGTGCTGTCGTTCCTGCAGGGTACGATGCGCGTCGAGGAGACGACGGCGCAACTGATCGTCGGCGCGGGCGCGCTGATGGGGCTGGTGTGGTTCGTCGCGTTCGGGCGGCTGTCGGACCGGATCGGGCGCAAGCGGCCGATCGTCATCGGTTATGCGCTGACGATCGTGCTGCTCTTCCCGATCTTCTGGGCGATCGGCGCGGCCGCCAATCCCGCGCTGTCGCAAGCCGCGCGGGCCGCGCCCGTCGTGGTGTCGGGGCCGGCCTGCCGCTACAGCCCGTTCGCCGCGCAGCAAGCCGATGCCTGCGGGCGGCTGCTCGACTATTTCTCCAAGAAGGGCGTCGCCTATACCAAGCGCACCACCCCGGCGACCGTGGTGACGATCGGTGGCGTGCCCGTGGGCGACCTGTCGCCCGCGGGGCTGGACCGGGCGCTGGCCGGGGCGGGCTATGATCTGGCGAAAGTGACTCCGCCGCCGCGCAATCTGGTGGCGATCCTGATCGCGATCCTTGCGCTGGGCGCGCTGTCGGGCATCACCTACGGCCCGGTGGCGGCGCTCCTGGCGGAAATGTTCCCCCCCGCGATCCGCTACAGTTCGCTGTCGATTCCCTATCATATCGGCACCGGCTATTTCGGCGGCTTCCTGCCGCTGGTCAGCCAATATATCGTGGCGCGGACGGGCGATCCCTTCGCCGGGCTGTGGTACACGATCGCGGTGGTGGGAATGGCGCTGGTGGTGACGCTGTTCGGGCTCGACGAGCGCACGCACGGCCGATAGCCGCTCGACCGGGCGGCGCGCGGGGCCTACCGCGGCGCGGTGATGCCGATCTCCCTTGCCCCCATCTCCTCACCCCTGCGCCTGCGTCTCGATGGTGCCGCGCTGATCGACAATTGGCGCACGCTGGCGGCGATGAGCGGCCCGGCCGCGTGCGGCGCGGCGGTGAAGGCGGATGGTTATGGTCTCGGCGCTACCGCCGTCGCGGCGCGGCTGGCGGCGGCGGGCGCGCGCGATTTCTTCGTCGCCACCTGGGGCGAGGCGCAGGCGCTGGCGCCGCTCGGCCTGTCGGTCTCGGTACTGCACGGGGTCCGCGACGAGGACATGGCCGCTGCGCGTGCAGGGTTCGCGCGGCCGGTGCTGAACACCGCGCAGCAGGTCGCGCGGTGGCGTGCGGCGGGCGGCGGCGCGTGCGACGTGATGGTCGATACCGGCATGAACCGGCTCGGCGTGTCGGTCGAGGAGGTGCGCGGCGGCCTGATCGCGGGGCTCGCGGTCGAGACGCTGATGAGCCATCTCGCCTGCGCCGACGAGGATTCGGCGATGAACGAACGCCAGCGCACCGCCTTCGCCGCGCTGGCGGGCGTAACCGGCGCGCGGCGGATGAGCCTCGCCAATTCGGCCGGCATCGCGCTCGGCCCGCACTATGCCTTCGACCTGACGCGACCGGGCCTCGCGCTGTACGGCGGCGTGCCGCGGGCCGAATTCGCCGGACGCATTCGCCAAGTGGCCTATCCGCAGGCGCAAGTGCTGCAACGCCGTCGCGTCGCGCCGGGCGAGACGGTCGGCTACAACGCCACCTGGACGGCACCGGCGCCCACCGAAGTGGCGATCCTGAACATCGGCTATGCGGACGGCTATTTCCGCGGTTTCTCCGACCGCGGCGTCGCGCTGGCGGGGTGCGCCCCCTGTCCTGTGATCGGTCGCGTCTCGATGGACCTGCTGATGATCGACGTCGGCGCGGCCGCGGCCCTGGCAGAAGGCGACTGGGTCGATCTGGCCTTCGCGCTGCCAGAGGCGGCGACCGCGTCGGGTATGTCGCAATATGAGCTGATGACGTCTTTGGGGGGGAGATTGGAACGATCGTTCATCGAGCACGACTGATCCTGACGAATGTTGCTGCGATGCAACAGCGTGACGCGAAAATGAACAAAGTGTAATTTTTCTGTCGCATCCGTGAAATGGCAACCTTAATCCTTCTGACAGATTGTTCATGGGGGATACACAAATGCGTCACTCGCTGCGTTGCCGCGCGTCCGTTTTGGCCATCTTGACCGCTGCCGCGCCAATGGCCGTGGATGCGCAGACCGCTTCGCCGCTTTGCACGCCGTCCGCCACGGTGACGTGCAAGCCTGATGAAACCAATTCGGAGCCGCCGACGTCGTCCGGGGCGGCATCCGACGTCGCGGTCAACGCCGATGGTTCGACCCGCGCCAATGAGCGGGGCACGGATGATGTCGTCGTCACCGGCTCACGCATCCGCCGTCCTAATGTCAGTTCGACGACGCCGATCACCATAACCGGCCGTGAATATCTCGAAGAACGCGGCTTCACCAACGTGGCGGACGCGATCAACACGCAGCCCGGCGTTCGTGGATCGATCACGCCGAACGGTGCGCAGGGATCGTTCGGGCAGGGCGTGAACTTCATCAACAATTTCAACCTGGGTTCGAACCGGACGCTGACGCTCGTCAACGGCCGCCGCTTCGTCACATCCAATCCCAACACGCTGTTCAACCAGGGTTCGGCCGGTTCTCAGGTCGACGTGAACGCCATCCAGTCGATCCTCCTCGATCATGCCGAGAACGTTTCGATCAGCGGTGCGACGGTGTACGGCTCCGATGCGATCGGCGCCACGGTCAACTATATCCTTCGTGACCGCTACAAGGGGCTGACGGTCACCGGTTTGTCCGGCATCAACGAGGCGGGCGACGGATTTCGCTACAATGTTGCGGCTCTAGCGGGCCATGATTTTCTGGATGGCCGGCTGAACATTACAGCCGCCTACACCCATGATTCGCAAAAAGGGTTTCTGTATAGCGACCGCGATTTCCTTCGCGCGGGCGTCGGTTCGGTTACCAACCCAACGTCGGCACAGGCCGCTGCCTTCGGGCGAACCGCTGCAGGCATCACGTCTTTGAACGACGGCCGCATCAATACGGGATTCGGCTATAACGATTCGGCTACGGACGGATTTCCAGGCTCGCTGGTCGTCCGCGACCGTACTCTTTACACGCTGACGACGGGTGGCGTGGTTACGGACGCGTCGCGAGGCGCGACGTTCACGACGGCCAATCGTGTGGCGGCCGCGGTCAACAACTATCAGTTTGATGCGAGCGGTAACCTCGTCCCGTTCAACAAGGGCATCGTGTTCGCGTCGCCCTACGCCTCGGGCGGGGATGGCTATCGCCTGTTCCCCTATTCGCAGGTGACGAGCGATTTGCGCCGCGATACCGCCGATCTGTTCCTTCACTATGACGCCGCCGATGCGCTCAAATTCTATTTCGAGGGCAAGTATTTCCGCTCGCGCGGCGATCAGCTCGTTCGCCAGCCGACCTATAATGCAAGCCTCTTTGGCGGTACGAGCGCGCAGCTCACATTCCTATCCACCAACCCCTTCCTCAGCGCGCAGGCGAAGGCGCAACTCGCGGCGCTGGGTGTGACACGGTTCCAGCTCTCACGTGCCTCCGACGATCTTGCCGATACATCCGGCCGTTCGGACACCAACCTCGCCCGCGCGGTATTTGGGGCGAAGGGTGACTTCAAGGTCGGTGGCCACAGCTTCTATTATGACGCCTATGCCAATTACGGGCGTACGCAGGTGGACGATTATGGCCAGGATTTGAATGCGCAGCACTTCATCAATGCGGTGAACGTAACCACGAATGCGGCCGGACAGATCGTCTGCAATCCTACCCCCACCGTTCAGGCAGCGCCGGGTGGCACTGCGATGGCGGACCCGGGCTGCGTTCCGCTGAACCTCTTCGGCACGGGCGCGCCCAGTGCCGCGGCACGCGCGTACATCATCCAGAATACGCATACCGTCAGTCTGCTCCAGCAGAAGGATTTCGTCGCGAACGTCGGCGGCAGCCCGTTCACGCTGTTCGGCAACGATTACGGGTTCAACATTGGCTACGAGCATCGCGAGGAGGACGGCAAGTTCACGCCTGACGCCTTCCAGCAGGCTGGTCTTGGCCGTTCGGTGGCGATCGCGCCTACCCGGGGCAGCTATAATGTCGACGAATTATTCGGCGAAGTCAGTTTGCCGATCGTTCAGCCATCCAATGGTCTTCGATACCTCAATGTTCTCGAGATCGAGAGCAGCGCTCGCTATGTCGACAACACCGTCAATGGCGGATTTTTCGCTTGGTCGGCTGGTGGCCGGATCGGCTTCATCCCCGATCTGATCTTCCGCGGAGATTATACCAAATCGTTCCGCGGACCGGCAATCACCGAATTGTTCCTGCCGCGCTCCACATCGTTCGTGACGGTGCCCGATCTGTGCGCGCCCGGTGCGATCGGCGCGGGATCCGCTCCCGCCATTCGCACGCGCAACTGCACCGCCTTCCTGGCGGCATATCCGAACGCGACACCGCTGGATGCTGCGAACGCAACGGTTCCCGGCATCAACGGCGGCAACCCGACGCTGCAGAACGAGGTCTCGCGGAGCTACAGCTTCGGAGGCGTCTTCCAGCCGCGCTGGATTCCGGGTCTGACGGTCACGGTCGATTACGTCGATATCCGGATTGCCAATCCGATCACCAGCCTCACCGTCGCCCAGATCGCCTCGGCGTGCTTCGACAATACCACGTTCGACGTCACCAATCCTGCCAATGGCAACCAGTTCTGCTCGCAGCTCCGGCGCTATGCCACCGGGCAGGGCGGCACGGCAGCCAATGGCGGTGATCGTGGTGGGCAGATCATCGTGGATCAGGCCAACCCGGGCGTGAGCAGCGGCTATGTCAACGGCAACCGCATCTACTTCTCGGGAATTCAGAGCAAGATCACCTACAGCGTCCGTATGGATGGACTCCATCTTCCCGGTCGCTTCACGACGGACAACACGATCTTCTACGTCAACCGTCGTCTGGTCGATACTACGGGTGTGGTGCCGCAGCGGACCGACGGCATCTTCGGCGATCCCAAATTCCAGTTCCAAAGCAACAACTCCCTCTCGATCGATCGCGTGGGCGGTATCAGCGCCTCGGCCAATTACGTCGGCAAGCAGATCGCTACCCGCACCGCCCTGTCGACCGATCTTCGCGAGTTCAACCGGTTGAACCCCTATGTCACGGTGGACGGTTCGGTCTGGCTCAGCGTGGACGACAAGTTCCGGCTGACCTTTGCGGTGCTGAACATCGGCAACAAGCAGTACCAGAACTATCTGGGCTTCGCGAACCCGAACAGCTACATCGATCTTTATGGCCGCCGCTTCTCGGTGACGGCGACCGCGAAGTTCTGATCGCGATCCGATCCCGATTCGGGGGGGCCTCGTACGAAGGTGCGGGGCCCTTTTCGCATCAGCGGACGATGACGACGAACGACCGCGCACCACCCGATCATGTTGCGGTGCGGGATCGGAACGCCTAGCGTCGTCCCAAATCACCGTGGGGGGGGGGCTGCCATGAAGAAGCAGAATGCCGGAGTGGGGCCGGTCGTCATCAAGAAATACGCCAATCGCCGGCTCTACAACACCGAGACGTCGTCCTACATCACGCTCGAGCATCTGGCGGCGATGACGCGCGAGGGGCGCGACTTCAAGGTGGTCGACGCCAAGACCGACGAGGACATCACCCACACCATCCTCACCCAGATCATCATGGAGGAGGAAAGCCGCGGCGAGACGATGCTGCCGGTGAATTTCCTGCGCCAATTGATCGCGATGTACGGCGATTCCATGCAGGCGATGGTGCCGGGCTATCTCGAAGCGTCGATGGAAAGCTTTCGCCGCAACCAGGAACAGTTTAAGTCGGCCGTCGAGGGCGCGCTGGCGCAGGGGCCCTTCGCGGGCACGCCGCTGGCCGAGATGGCCAAGCGCAACATGGCGATGCTCGATGCCGCGACCAAGGCGTTCAAGCCCGAGGGCGGCGCGGCCGGGCATGCCGGCACGGGCATGGGGAGCGGCGCGGCGCCCGCTTCCAAGGATGCCGAGATCGCCGATCTCAAGGCCGAACTCGCCAGCCTGAAGGCCAAGGTCGACAAGCTCGGCTGAGCGTTCAGGGCCGCGGTGCGCGGTAGGGCCGGTCGCGGCGCAGATAGACGAGGGTGCGCCAGCCGGCGCGCGGCCGCGCGAACACCAGCCGGTAATCGCGCGCGAGCGCGGCCTTCACCGCGAACAGGCTGGCCGGGTTCCAGATCGACAGCACGCGTGTCGAGGTGACGATCACCGGCGGCCGCGTGGCGAGGATGCGGCGCACTTCGGCGCCCTCGTCGATCCCGGTCGCGCCGCGTTCGGTCGTATAGGCGAGCAGGTTGGGAAAGGCATAGGCGGTCGGCAGGCAGGCGTCGGCCAGCAGATAGGTCGCGGTGTCGCCGATGAAGACATAGGGGCAGTCGCCGCCCGAATTGGCCTTCACCACCGCCGCCACCGCGCGCGCGTTCGGTCCGTCGGCGGGCAGGAAGGCGCGCTCGACCGCGAAGAGCGTGAGCATCAGCCCGAGCGTCGCCACCAGCAGCCGCGGCGCGCGGCCGAGCGCGGGTGCGGCCGCGACCGCGAGCGGGGCGAGCAGCGGCAGCGCGTAATGATCGAAGAAGGTGCCGATCGCGAAAAAGCCGGCGAGCGCCGCGGCGAGCCACAGCAAGGCCAGCCGCGCCGCACCGGCCCGCGCGCCGGCGCGGGGCCGCCAGCGCCAGGCCAGCCCCGCCCCGATCATCAGCGGCGCAAGCTGCGCCCCGATGCCGAGCAGCCGCATCGCGAGCTCGCCCGCCGGATACCCCGCGCGCAGGCCGATCGAATCGACATTGGCGAAGCGCCACGCGGCATAGGCGCCGTGCGCGGCGTACCAGCCGATCGCGGCGATCGTCGGGCCGGCGCCCGCCAGCATCCACAGAAGCGCGGCCGGCACCATCACGCGCCACCGCGCCCCCGCACGGCGGAGCGCCCAGAGATGCGCGCAGCCGAAGAACGCGCCTTCGAAGCCGGGCGTGTATTTCATCTGGATCGCCACGCCGGCCAGCAGGCAGGTGGCCAGGCCGCTCGCCACGATCGCGCCGGTACGGTGCCGCTCGGCGAGGCGCGGCAGCCGCAACACCCACCAGCCGCCCAGTGCGATCAGCAGATTGTAGAACACCGGCGCCTGGCCGCCGCGTCCGCCGAGCAGCGACAGCCCGATCAGATACGCCGCGCCCGCCGCCACCGCGCCGACGTCGCGCGCGCCCAGCGTCCGGGCGGCCTGCCGCACCACGATCGCGGTCACCGCCGCAGCGGCGCAGGCGGCGAGCTGATAAGCCAGCACGCCGTCGCCCGGCAGCAGCCGGATCGCGGCGAACAGGAGGAACAGCCCGATCGGCTTGCGATCCCAGATGTCGACATAGGGCACCGCGCCGTGCAGCATGCGGTCGCCGACGAGCAGATAATATTGCTCGTCGACATGGATCACCGGATTGCCGAAATCCCACGCGCGCAGCAGCACCGCGAGCAGCAACAGCGCCGCCGCACCGCCGCGAAGATGATCCTGCGCACCGCGGCGCAGCAGGTGGGGACCCCGGCCGCTCAATAGAAATGCGCCAGCGTCAGCCCGCGTCGCGTACCGTCGCACAGCGTGAGCGCCACCCGGGTGCCGGGCGCGCCGACCGACCAGGCCGCCATCGGGCTCGTCGCATAATCCGCGGCGACCGGCTGGCCGTCGATCGCGCAGATCGTTTCGCCCGCTGCCCATCCGGCAGCGGCGGCGGGTCCGCCGCGCATGACGTGGAGGACCCTCAGCCGATCCTGTTCCAGCCCGAGCAACAGGCCGCTGGTCGATCGCAGGGGGGGCGGATCCACCGCCGTGTTGCGGCTCAGCACCATGCGTCCGGCGCCCGGATCGAGCAGCACGCGATAGCGCTGGAGAAACCCGGATCCGATCCGCCCGGCCACGCCGATCGCCTGCGAGAAACCGCCCTGCGGCTCGATCCGCACCTCGACGTCATGGGCGTCGCCGTCGCCGAGCGACACCTGGGGCACGATCGCCAGCCCGCTGACGATGGGGCCTGCCAGCCCGAACGAGATCGCGCTGGTGGTGGCCACGCCCGCCACCGCCGCGCGGCGCCAGGCCAGCGCGGAGAGCGTGATCGCGGACCCGTCGCCAGTGTCGACCACCATCGGCGCCAGCACGCGCCCGTCGATCGCGAGCGCGCTTTCATAGACATGACGCCCTGGCGAGATGGCGAGCGGCGCGCTGGCTCCGGTGAACGGCATCCGGCCCGACCGCAACAGGCGGAAGCGCTTGTTGGCATAATCGATGTCGAGCGCCGTGCCCGCGAGCACGTCGCGCCCGATCAGCATGTCGACCGGCTGTGCGCTGCCGGTGGCGATCGCGGGCAGCGCCGCGACGCTCGCGCCGCCGCCGGTGCGCACCAGCCCGCCAAAGGCGAGCCGATCGGTAGGCAGCCAGCCGACCGCCACCGCGCCGCCGATCGCGGTTGCGCTGCCGCCGCTCAGCACGCGCGCGGGATCGGCGGCGGGCGACGCCCTGGCCAGCACCGAATAGCTGACGCCGGTGTCGAGAATGCCGGTCAGCAGCCGGCCGTCGAGCGTCAGGCGAAAGCGGATCTGGTTGCCGGGGGTGAGATCGAATGGCACCCAGCGCTGCTCGCTGTCGATCGCCAGCCGCACCACGCCGTCCGATCCGCCGGGCGCCGCTCCCAGGAGCAACAGGCACAGCGGGAGGAACAGCCGGATCATCGCCGGTGTGCGTAGCCGGATCGGGCGGCGGCGGCTACTGCTGGTCGGTCAGATCGACAGGCGAGCGAGCACGTGGTTGGCCAAGGTCGGTGATCGCGGGGTATTCACGCATTCGCCCGCCCGCACGAACAGACACATGGGTTCGGTGGCGTCGGTCACGCATCGGATGCGGCTATACCCCGCCGGCATCGCGTGCGCCTGCGTAATGCCGGCAAGGATCATGTTATAGGACCGGTGGCCACGCGCGAGCGCCAGCGGCAGGCCGATCCTGGCAACCGTCCGGTCGCGGCGGGTGAAGAGATGGACGGCGCTGTTCGGCGGCAGCGCCACGCTGCCGGGCACTTCGACGAAGCTGGGATGCTCGTACAGCGCGACGCCGCAAGCGTCGCGTTCGGCGGCTTCGGCGAACAACAAGGTCCCCGCACGGCCGGATTCCCGAAAGCGCAGCATCGTTGCGTCCGAAAACAGGGCAAGCGAGGCGAGCATCCAGGCGGCGATAGCGACGGCGGGAAGCAGGGGCCCGGGCACGCGCCGCTGCGCGAGCCGCACCAGATCAGCCGTACCGAGCGCCGCCAGGATCACGAACACCGTACCCGACAGGAACACGAACCGGTATTCCTTGTGTCCGATGACCATGTGGATGGCGAGATTGACCAGCGCCATTGCGAGCAGCGGCGGGCTGTGACGCCAGCCCCAGCGAAGCGCGATCAGCATGGGGATTCCCCACCAGCTCCACATCTGCTCGAACCACGCCACATAGGTGAGAGGCGGGGCTATGCCGTAAGCGTCGGCGCGGTGCTCGACGATGTTGGCGTGGAAATTCGCGATCACCCACGCGAAGGGAGGCGCGCCGTTGGCGAGGTCGACCGTCGCACCGACCATGAAGGCGATGAGCGCGCCCGCGACCAGCGGCGGCGACCGATCGAAGAGGCGCCTTCCCATGGCCATGCCGACCAGGACGATACAGGCCGGCGCATAATGCGGCCGCAGCAGCACGGCGAAGCCCAGCAGCGCGCCGGCGGCGACCAGCGAAGGGGTGCGGGGCGCTTTGGCCGTGACCAGCACCGCCGCCGGCAGGATGGCCGCCGCCGCGAGCGGCTCGGACAGCGTGCGGCCGGCAAAATAGACGCATTCGAACCAAGTCGCGCCAACCAGCGCGGCGAGGAAGGCGTGCAGGGTCGAGGTCCGCAGGCCGATCGCCCAAGCCGCCAGGGGGATGGTGAGCGAGACGATCGCCACCAGCAGCCGCGGCAGCAGCAGCGCAGCGCCCGGCGCGATCCATCCGCCCAAGGCGAGGGCGGGGGCAAGCAGCGTGGGAAGCAGCCAGCTCCGCATGCCGAGCCGCCATTCCCAGGTGACGATCCCTTCGCCGGTAAGCAGGCGATGCGCGGGTTCGAGATATTGGTAGATTTCGTCGGGATGCGCGATCACGGGCATCGCCGCGCTCGCGATGCGCAACGCCAGCGCAAGCGCGATGATGAACGGTAGCGGATGCCGCGCTATTCCGGACAGCGTTCTGCGCGCCCGACGCGACCTTGGCGACGGCTGCATCTCCCGTCGGGTGGCAGCGGAAGCACGCATCCTCGCGCCCTTACAGGCACGCCTCGAGATACGCCTGGTCGAAGCCATATTGGCGCGCCTTGTCGAGCGTATAGGGGCGCAGGCCCATCGAGCGATATTCGCCGATGATCTTGCCGTCGGCACTCTCGTCGAGATATTCGAACTTGAACAGCTCCTGGGTGACGATCACCGGGCCCTCCATGCCGATCACCTCGGTCACGTTGGTGACGCGGCGCGAGCCGTCGCGCAGGCGCTTTACCTGGATGATGAGCTCGACCGAATCGGCGATCTGGCGGCTGATCGCTTCCTTGGGCACCTTGATGTCCGACATCATCACCATGTTTTCCATGCGGGCCAGCGCCTCGCGCGGGGAGTTGGCGTGGAGCGTGCACATCGATCCGTCGTGACCCGTGTTCATCGCGGCGAGCATGTCGAAACACTCGCTGCCGCGGATTTCGCCGAGGATGATGCGGTCTGGGCGCATACGCAGCGCGTTCTTCACGAGATCGCGGATGCTGATCTCGCCTTGCCCTTCAAGGTTGGCGGGGCGCGTCTCGAGCGGCAGCCAATGCGGCTGTTGCAGGCGAAGCTCGGCCGCGTCCTCGATCGTCAGCACGCGCTCGCCGGGGTCGATCATCTTGGAGAGTGCGTTCAGCATCGTCGTCTTGCCCGAGCCGGTGCCGCCCGAGATCACGACGTTGAAGCGGCTGGCGCCGGCGATCTTCAGCGCGGTCGCCATCTTGGGGCTCATCGATCCGCCGCCCGCCATCATGTCGAGCGTGATCGGCTTGGCGGAGAACTTACGGATCGAGATCGCGGTGCCGCGAAGCGACAGGGGCGGCACGATGACGTTGACGCGGCTGCCGTCCTTCAGGCGGGCATCGGCGAGCGGCGTGGTCTGGTCGACGCGCCGGCCGACCGAATTGACGATGCGCTGCGCGATCTGGAACAGATGCTCCTCGTCGCGGAACTGGACCTGCGCGAGCTCCAGCTTGCCCTTGCGCTCGACATAGGTCTGCTCGGGGCCGTTGACCATGATGTCGGTGATGTTGGGATCGGCGAGCAGCTCCTCGAGCGGCCCCAGGCCCAGCAGCTCGTCGACCAGCACCTTTTCCAGCGCGAACTGTTCACGCCGGTTGAGCGTCAGCTTCAGTTCGGCGAGCACCTCGCCGATGATCGGGCGGAATTCCTCGGCCAGCTCGTCCTTGCCGAGCGTCGCCGCGGCTTCCGGATCGACGCGTTCGAGCAGGCGGGGGAGGACCTGTTCCTTGATCTTGTGGATCGAGTTCTCGAAACCCTCGTTCTTGCTGCTGCCCGAGTCGGCGCTCGCGGCCTGACGATCGGCCAGCCGCTGCATCGCATCCATCGCGGTGCCGGGCATGTTGCCCATCGGCGCTTCGGTTTCGCCGGGCATCGGCAGCGTGTCGAGCGGCGGAAACTGGCTGCCACCCTCGGGCTCGGGCCGCGCCGGGGCGCCGCCCTGCATCGGCCGCGCCACGCCAAAGGCCGGCCGTACCGGCTGCCCACCCGCTCCATTTCGACGCCCGAACGCGCTCATGCCTTGTCCCTCATGGTCGCAGCCGGGTTAGGGCGTAAGTTTCAAGAATTGCCTAACCACAATGCTTGGCGCCGCGGCGTGCGAACGATAGGTCGGTGGGATGCGCCTGGCCTTGCTCATCCGATCCGCTTGCCCTGGGGCAGGCCCCCGCCGGGGAACATGGGCGAGCCTGGCGTTTCTCCTGCTCCTCGCGCTCCTTCCCGGGCCTGCCCATGCCGACGATATCGGCGCGACCGCGCGCGGGGTCGTGCGCGTGGTGACGATCGCGGTGGTGGATGGGCAGGTGGTGGGCTTCGGCCATGGCAGCGGCTTCGCGGTCGCGCCCAACCGTATCGTCACCAACGCGCATGTCGTCGAACTGGCGGAACGCTATCCGGCCAATGTCGTGATCGGCGTGGTGCCGTCCGAGGGCGCGAAATCCTATCAGGGCCATGTCGTCGCCTATGACGCGCATACCGATCTGGCGCTGATCGAGTTCAAGGGCGGCACGCTGCCGCCCGCGGCGCTCTATACCGGGCCGGTGGGCGAGGGCGATGCGGTGGTGGCGCTCGGCTATCCCGGCAATGTCGACGTCGCGACCGCGCAATCGGCGGCGGACTATATCCATCCCGTCTCGCCGGTGCGCTCCGAGGGCGGCTTTTCGGCGCGACGCAGCCTCAGCGGCGTCGACGTGCTGCTCCACACCGCCAGCATCGCGCGCGGCAATTCGGGTGGGCCGCTGCTCGATCGCTGCGGTCGGGTGATCGGTGTCAATTCGGCGATCACGCAGGGTGAACAGGGTGATTCGAATTTCGGTTTCGCGATCGCGGAGAGCGAGCTGGCGCGGTTCCTAGGCGCCGCCAAACAGCCTTATGCCGCGATCGGGACGGCCTGCACCTCGATCGAGGACCGGTTGCGCCAGGATGCGGAGGCCGATGCGCGCAGCATCGCCGATGCCACGACGGCGCGGCACGACGCGGCCACGCACGCGGCGATGGCGCGCGAGGATGCGCTGGCCAAGGCGCGCAATGCGGCGGAGCGCGGGCGGGAAAACGTGATGGCGCTGGCCGGGCTGTTGCTGGTGGCGGGGGCGCTGACGATCGGCGGCGCGGGGCTGCTCGAATTGCGGGGCCGGCGCCGTGCGGCGATCTGGACGGCGGTGGCGGGCGCGCTCGGCATGCTGGCGGCGGTGATCGTGTTCCTGGCACGCCCCTCGGGCGACGTCACCGTGCCGGCCGAGGCGCGCGCGTCGACGATCGGGTCGCCTGCGCCCGATACGGCGTTGGGCGCGATGACGTGCACGCTGATCCCCGAGCGCAGCCGGCTGACCGTCTCGCCCGGCACCGACGTCGCGCTGAGCTGGGGGCAGGGCGGGTGCGCGGACGGGCGCACCCAGTTCGCCGCCAACGGCACGCGCTGGGAGCGGCTGGTGGTGCCCGACGACGTCCAGACGATCTCCGCGCTGCGCTTCGATCCGGCGACGCGGATCTATTCCGACACGCGCTATCTGATGTCGGAGGCGGGGATGGCGGCGGCGCGCGCGGCAAGGGGGCCGGTGCAGGGCCGGGCGTGCAGCGCCGATCCGCAGGTCGCGAGCCGGATCGCGCAACAGCAGGAGGCGATCCGCGCCACGCTGCCGCCGCTCCCCAACGAAAAGCTGGTCTATTCCTGCTCGAAACGCTGACGCTCGCGCGCCAGCAATGCGGTCTTGCGCGCGACGCCCCAGGCATAGCCGCCGAGCGCACCGTCGCCGCGGCGGACGCGGTGGCAGGGGACGATCACCGCCACCGGGTTCGCGCCGCACGCGCTGCCCGCGGCGCGCACCGCGCGCGGGTTGCCCGCCAGAGCGGCGAGCTCGGCATAGCTGCGCGTCTCGCCCGCCGGTATGGTGGCGAGCGTGCGCCACACCGCCTCCTGGAACGCGGTGCCGCGGATATCGAGCGGCAGCGCGGCGCCGGGGGCCTGCCTTTCGACCACGGCCACGACGTCGGCGGCCAGCGTCGCGAGCGCTTCGTCGCCCGGCTCGATCGTGGCGGCGGGGAAGCGGGCGACGAGCGCATCGGCATCCTCGTCGAACGCCACGCGGCACAGGCCCTTCGCCGTGGCGGCGATTAGCAGTGGGCCCAGGCCGGTGGCCGCTATCGTCCAGCGGATGGCGACGCCGGCACCGCCGCGCACCCACAGGCTGGGGCTCATGCCCAGTCGCTTCGCGCCATCGTCGTAGAAGCGGCTGGGCGCGGCATAGCCGGCCGCCAGGATCGCATCGGTCACGTTCGTCTCCTCGGTGAGCGTCTCGGCCACCTGCGCGGCCCGCACGCCGCGCGCCCAGGCGGCGGGGCTGACGCCGGTCGCGCGCGTGAACAGCCGCTGGAAATGATGCGGCGCATAGCCGACGCGCGCGGCCAGCGCATCGAGCGGGATCGGGCCGTCCGCCAGGGCCGCGACCGCCTCGGCCACCGCACGCGCGTCCCTTGCCAAGGTATCGGGCGTGCAGCGGCGGCAGGCGCGGAACCCGGCGGCTTCGGCGGCGGCGGGATCGGGATGGAACACGACGTTCGCGCGCAGCGGCCGGCGCGCGGGGCAGCTCGCGCGGCAATAGATGCCGGTGGTCGTCACCGCGACGACGAAGCGGCCGTCCGCGCTCCGGTCGCGGGCGGCGAAGGCGGTCCAGGCGGTATCGGCGTCGATCATGTACGGCGGTGTACGCGCTCCCGCCGCTTACCGCATCCCGCGGCTTGCGTTCGAACTCTGCGGGCGCCCGTCAGCGGCACCAGCTCACCACCAGGCACGCCGTCGCCGCGAACGCCGCCAGCACCGTCGCGCCGCCCAGCAGGTTCGTCACCCAGCCATTGGTCTGCGCGCCCATCACCGCGCGATCGTTGGTCATCAGCATCATCATGAGCAGCAGCGGCGGCACCGAAAATCCCTGCACGATTCCCGACCAGACGAGCGCGCGCATCGGATTGAAGCCGAGGAAGTTCAGCCCCACCGCCAGCACCGTCACGCCCACGATCGTACCGTAGAAGAGCTTCGCGCCCGGCACCGGGGTGTTGAGGTCGCCGGTGCGCCCCAGGCCCTGCACCAGATCATAGGCCGCGCCCGTCGTCATCACCGGCACGGCGAGAAAGCCGACGCCGACGACGCCCAGCGCGAACAGATATTTGGCGGCCGGCCCCGCCAGCGGCTGGAGCGCCTGCGCCGCCTGCGCCGCGCTCGCGATATCGGTCTGGCCGTTCGCGTGGAGCGTGGCGCCGGTCGACAGGATGATGAAATAGAGGATGACGTTCGAAAAGATCATGCCGGTGAGCACGTCGCGCCGCACATGGCGAAGCTCGGCCCGCGTCGCGCCCTTGCGCTGTTCGGGCGTGGTGCGGCCCGCTTCGATCTGCTCTTCCACCTCCTGGTTCGATTGCCAGGTATAGACATAGGCGGACAGCGACGTGCCGATGCACGCCACCACCATCGCCAGCATGTCGCTGGTGAACGCGACGTGCGGCACGAAGGTGGCGTGCAGCACCGCGCCCCAATCGGGCTTCGCCAGCAGCGCGGCAGCGACATAGGCGAACAGCGCGAGCGTCAGCCCCTGGAAGATCGTGCGGATCAGCGCATAGGAACCGAGCAGCTGGAACAGCGCGATGCCTGTGGCCGCGGCCACCACGATCAGCGGGATCGGGATCGGCACCAGCAGCCCCATCGCCGCGCCCATGCCGCCCAGATTGGCCGCCGCCTCGATGATGTTGCCGACGAACGCGCCCGCCATCAGCGGGAACAGCAGCCCGCGCGGATAGCGATCGCGGATGATCGCGAAGAGCCCCTTGCCGTAGACCTGCCCGAGCTTTGCCGACAGATAGGTGACGACATACATCATCGGCAGCAGCAGGGGCGCGATCCAGAGGAATCCCAGGCCGAACTTCCCGCCGGCGCTCGCATAGGTGCCGATCGCGGACGGATCGTCGTCCGCGGCGCCGGTGATGATCCCGGTGCCGAGCCGCCGGAGCAGGCCGCCGTGCGACGAAGGAAGGGGATCGCTCATGCTCTTCCTTTAACCGGATCAGGCGCGTGCCGCCTTGGCCTCGATCAGCCGCGCGGCAGCGATATGGCCGATCCGCTTGCATCCCCGCGGGGCCGATGCTAACCGCCGGCCACCATTCGACAAGCGCGGTTTCGCGCCATCCCGTCGCTTGGCCCGGCAATGTTGAGCAACGAGGAAACGAATCGCGTGGAGGCATCCGGCGGTATTCAGGCGAGCTTAGGCGGGCGCTATGCGCTGGCGCTGTTCGAGCTCGCACGCGACGCGAACGCGATCGACCGGGTCGAGGCGAGCCTCGCGACGGTTCGCGACGCGCTTTCCGCTTCGGACGATTTCCGCACGCTGACGACGAGCCCGCTCGTCTCGCGCGCCAACGCCGCCAAGGCGGTGTCGCAGACGGCCGACCAGCTCGGCCTCGACCCGACGACGCGCAGCTTTCTCGGCGTGCTGGCCGAAAACCGCCGGCTCGACCAACTGCCCAAGATCATGCGCGCCTTCCGCACGCTGGCCGCCACGCATCGCGGCGAGGTCGCGGCCGAGGTGACGTCGGCGCATCCGCTCGACGAAGGCCAGGTCGACGCGCTGAAGCAGCAGCTGCGCACCCGCGTCGGCCGCGAGGTCTCGGTCGATCTCTCGGTCGATCCCGATCTCCTCGGCGGGCTCGTCGTCCGCATCGGCTCCCAGATGATCGACAGCTCGATCCGCACCCGTTTGAACGCTCTCGCGCACGCGATGAAAGGCTAATTCATGGATATCCGCGCCGCAGAAATCTCGAAGGTCATCCGTGACCAGATCAGCAATTTCGGCGACCAGGCCCAGGTCTCCGAGACCGGCCAGGTGCTGAGCGTCGGCGACGGCATCGCGCGCATCTACGGGCTCGACAACGTCCAGGCGGGCGAGATGGTCGAATTCGCGAACGGCGTGCAAGGCATGGCGCTCAACCTGGAGGCCGACAATGTCGGCGTCGTGATCTTCGGCTCGGATGCCGAGATCAAGGAAGGCGACGTCGTCAAGCGCACCGGCACGATCGTGGACGTGCCGATCGGCAAGGGGCTGCTCGGCCGCGTGGTCGACGGCCTCGGCAATCCGATCGACGGCAAGGGCCCGATCGAGACGACCGAGCGCAGCCGCGTCGAGGTGAAGGCGCCGGGCATCATCCCGCGCCAGTCGGTCAGCGAGCCGATGCAGTCGGGGCTGAAGGCGATCGACGCGCTCGTGCCCGTCGGCCGCGGCCAGCGCGAACTCATCATCGGCGATCGCCAGACCGGCAAGTCCGCCGTCGCGATCGACGCCTTCATCAACCAGAAGGGCGTCAACGCCGGCACCGACGAGAGCAAGAAGCTCTATTGCGTCTATGTCGCCGTCGGCCAGAAGCGCTCGACCGTGGCGCAGCTCGTCCGCACGCTGACCGAGCAGGGCGCGATGGAATATTCGATCGTGGTCGCCGCGACCGCGTCGGACCCTGCGCCGCTCCAGTTCCTGGCGCCCTATACGGGCACCGCGATGGGCGAATATTTCCGCGATCGCGGGATGCACGCGCTGATCGTGTTCGACGATCTGTCGAAGCAGGCGGTCGCCTATCGCCAGATGTCGCTGCTGCTGCGCCGCCCGCCGGGCCGCGAAGCCTATCCCGGCGACGTGTTCTATCTCCACAGCCGTCTGCTGGAGCGCGCCGCCAAGATGTCGGACGCCAATGGCGGCGGCTCGCTGACCGCGCTGCCGATCATCGAGACGCAGGCGGGCGACGTCTCGGCCTACATCCCGACCAATGTGATCTCGATCACCGACGGCCAGATCTTCCTCGAGACCGATCTGTTCTTCGCGGGCATCCGCCCGGCGATCAACGTCGGCCTGTCGGTCAGCCGCGTCGGCTCCGCCGCGCAGACCAAGGCGATGAAGAAGGTGTCCGGCTCGATCAAGCTGGAGCTGGCGCAGTATCGCGAGATGGCGGCGTTCGCGCAGTTCGGCTCGGACCTCGACGCCTCGACTCAGCGGCTGCTGGCGCGCGGCGCTCGCCTGACCGAACTGCTGAAGCAGAAGCAGTTCTCGCCGATGCCCTTCGAGGAGCAGACCGCGTCGATCTTCGCCGGCACCGCAGGCTATCTCGATGCGGTGAAGGTCGAGGACGTGGTGCGCTACGAGGCGGCGATGATCGCCGATCTGCGCGCCAACCACGCCGATGTGCTGACCAAGATCCGCGACACGCGCGATCTGGGAGACGAAGCCAAGACCGGGCTGAAATCGGCGCTGGACGCATTCGCGAAGACGTTCGCGTAATCATGGACTGATCCCCGGCCGAGGCGGGGGACCAGGCTTTCTTCTGGACTGGACTCCGGCCTTCGCCGGGGAACGAAGGCGCTAAATGGCATCTCTCAAGGCCCTCAAGATCCGCATCGGCTCGGTGAAGTCGACGCAGAAGATCACCAAGGCGATGAAGATGGTCGCCGCCGCCAAGCTGCGCCGCGCGCAGGAGGCGGCGGTCGCCGGCCGTCCCTATGCCGAGCGGCTGGAGCAGGTGATGGCCAGCCTCGCCTCCAAGGTGAGCGTCAGCGAATCCTCGCCGAAGCTGCTGGCGGGCACCGGCAAGGATCAGGTCCATCTGATCGTCGTCGCCACGTCGGAGCGCGGCCTGGCTGGCGCGTTCAACACCAACATCGTCCGCGCCGCGCGCAAGCAGGCCGAGGCGCTGGAGGCGGCGGGCAAGACGGTGCATTTCTACCTCGCCGGCAAGAAGGGCCGCGTTCTGCGCCGCTTCTACCCGACGCAGATCGTCGCCGATTACGAGCTGGGCGGGATCAAGCGCGTCGGTTTCGGCGATGCGCAGGGCCTGGCGCAGGATCTGATCCGCCGCTTCGAGGCGGGCGAGTTCGACGTCGCGCATCTGTTCTACGCCAAGTTCGTCTCGGCGCTGGTGCAGGAGCCGACCGGCATGCAGATCATCCCGGTCGCCATCCCCAAGGATGCGGCGGCGCCCGGCGGCAACGTCGCCGCGGTCGAATATGAGCCCGACGAGGAGGCGATCCTCGCCGACCTGCTGCCGCGCAACGTCGCCATCCAGATCTTCCGCGCCATGCTGGAGAACGCCGCCTCCGAACAGGGCAGCCGGATGAACGCGATGGAGAATGCGACCAAGAACGCGGGCGACATGATCAACCGCCTCTCGATCCAGTATAACCGCACCCGCCAGGCCGCGATCACGACCGAGCTGGTGGAAATCATCTCGGGCGCCGAAGCGCTCTAAGAATCGCAAGCAGGAAGAACCGCAATGGCCACCGCCGCTGAAGACATCCGCCCGACCCAGGATACGGGCCGCACCAACAATGTCGGCACGATCGCCCAGGTGATCGGCGCCGTCGTGGACGTGCATTTCCCCGAGAACCTGCCCGCGATCCTCTCCGCGCTCGAGACGGACAACAACGGCAACCGGCTCGTGCTCGAGGTGGCGCAGCATCTGGGCGAGAACACGGTGCGCACGATCGCGATGGACGCGACCGAGGGTCTGACCCGCGGCCAGACGGTGCGCGACACCGGCAGCCAGATCATGGTGCCGGTCGGCCCCGCGACGCTCGGCCGCATCCTGAACGTGATCGGCGAGCCGATCGACGAGCGCGGCCCCGTCGGCACCGACATGCGCGCGCCGATCCATGCCGAGGCGCCCCCCTTCATCGACCAGTCGACCGAGAGCGCGATCCTCGTCACCGGCATCAAGGTGATCGACCTGCTCGCGCCCTATGCGCGCGGCGGTAAGATCGGCCTGTTCGGCGGCGCCGGCGTCGGCAAGACCGTGTTGATCCAGGAGCTCATCAACAACATCGCCAAGGGCCATGGCGGCGTGTCGGTGTTCGCCGGCGTCGGCGAGCGCACCCGCGAGGGCAACGATCTCTATCACGAATTCCTCGACGCGGGCGTCATCGCCAAGGATGCGGACGGCAATCCGACGCCCGACGGCTCCAAGGTGGCGCTGGTGTTCGGCCAGATGAACGAGCCGCCGGGCGCACGTGCGCGCGTCGCGCTGTCAGGTCTGACGATCGCCGAATATTTCCGCGATACCGAAGGGCAGGACGTGCTGTTCTTCGTCGACAACATCTTCCGCTTCACCCAGGCGGGCGCGGAAGTGTCGGCGCTGCTCGGCCGCATCCCCTCGGCGGTGGGCTATCAGCCGACGCTGTCGACCGACATGGGTGCGCTGCAGGAGCGGATCACCTCGACCAACAAGGGCTCGATCACCTCGGTCCAGGCGATCTACGTTCCCGCGGACGATCTCACCGATCCGGCGCCGGCCACCTCGTTCGCGCATCTGGATGCGACGACGACGCTGAACCGCGCGATCTCGGAACTCGGCATCTATCCGGCGGTCGATCCGCTCGATTCGACCAGCCGCGTGCTGGAGCCGCGCGTGGTCGGGCAGGAGCATTACGAGACGGCACGCGCCGTTCAGTCGCTGCTCCAGCGTTACAAGTCGCTGCAGGACATCATCGCCATCCTCGGAATGGACGAGCTGTCCGAAGAGGACAAGCTGACCGTGCAGCGCGCTCGCAAGATCCAGCGCTTCCTGTCGCAGCCCTTCCACGTCGCAGAGGTCTTCACCGGCATCCCCGGCAAGTTCGTGCAGATCGAGGACACGATCCGCTCGTTCAAGGCGGTGGTCGACGGCGAATACGACCATCTGCCCGAGAGTGCGTTCTACATGGTCGGCGGTATCGACGAAGCCGTCGCCAAGGCCGAGAAGATGGCGCAGGAAGCGTAAGGGAAAGCCCGATGCTCCATTTCGAACTCGTCACCCCCGAAAAGCTGATCCGCTCGGAGGAGGTGTATATGGTCACGGTGCCGGGCACCGAGGGTGACTTCGGCGTGCTGGAGGGCCATGCCCCCGTCATGTCGACGATCCGCGACGGTGCGCTGGTGATCCAGCGCACCCAGGGCGCCGCGCCCGAGACGATCGTGATCGAGGGCGGTTTCGCCGAAGTGAACGATCGCGGACTGACCGTGCTGGCCGAACGCGCGCTGTAAGGAGACTATCGAGCGATAGCCGATATTCTCCTACACTGTTCCCCGGCGAAGGCCGGGGTCCAGTTGCAAAGGCTTTTCTGAAAGCCACGGAGGTTCCCAACTGGGCCCCGGTCTTCGCCGGCGAACGGATGGGTCGTGTTGATCGCCGAACCGCCCCCGGTCATAAAAAGCTATATGGGTCCACGTCCACGCTGACCCGCACCTTCGCCGACCATTCGACACCGCCGAGCCAATCGCGGATCACGTCCTGCACGTCGAGCGCACGGCGAGCGTGCACCAGCAGCCGGTGGCGATGGCGGCCGCGCAGCATCGAAAGCGGCGCGGGCGCGGGGCCATAGACGTGCATGCCCTCCACGTCGGGCGCGGCGCGGCCGATCCGGGTGGCGGCGTCCTGCGCGGCGGCGGCCTCTTCGGACGACACCACGATCGCGGCATAGCGGCCGAAGGGCGGGGCGCCCGCGTCTCGCCGCGCCTCGGTCTCGGCATGGTAGAAGGCGTCCGCGTCGCCCGTCACCAGCGCCTGCATCACGCGCGCGCGCGGGCTGTGCGTCTGGATGAACACGCGGCCGGGCTTGGCGCCACGCCCGGCGCGGCCGGACACCTGGCGGATCTGCTGGAAGGTGCGCTCCGCCGCACGCAGGTCGCCGCCTTCCAGCCCCAGGTCGGCATCGATCACGCCGACGAGCGTCAAATTGGGGAAATGATAGCCCTTGGTCACGAGCTGCGTACCGACGACGATGTCAATGTCGCCCGCCTCCATCCGCCCGACGAACTCGGCCGCCTTGGCGGGGGACCAGATCGTGTCCGACGTGACCACCGCGACCTTCGCCTCGGGGAACAGCGCGGTCACCTCGTCGGCGATCCGCTCCACGCCGGGGCCGCAGGCGACGAGCGTGTCCTCGCCCTGGCATTCGGGGCAGGCGCGCGGCGTCGGCATGACATGGCCGCAATGATGGCAGGCAAGGCGGCGGACGAGGCGATGCTCCACCATCCACGCGGTGCAATTGGGACATTGGAAGCGGTGGCCGCAGGTGCGGCACAGCGTGAGCGGCGCATAGCCGCGGCGATTGAGGAACAGCAGCGACTGTTCGCGCCGGGCGAACGTCTCCTCCAGCGCCTTCACCAGCGGCGGTGCGATCCAGGTGCCGCGCTGGGGCGGCTGCTCGATCAGGTCGATCGCTTCGATGGTCGGCATCTCCGCGACGCCATAGCGGCCTGGCAGCTTCAGCTCGGCATAGCGGCCGAGCGCCACCTGCTGGCGCGTCTCGATCGCGGGCGTGGCGGAGGCGAGGATGACGGGGCAATGCTCGAACTTGCCACGCATCACCGCCACGTCGCGGGCGTGATAATGCACGCCCTCTTCTTGCTTGAAGCTCGTCTCGTGCGCCTCGTCCACCACGATCAGCCCGAGATCGGCATAGGGCAGGAACAGCGCCGACCGTGCGCCGACCGTGACCAGCGCCTGCCCGTCCGCGATCGCGCGCCACGCGCGGCGGCGCTGCGTCGAGCGCAGGCCCGAATGCCAGGCGACGGGTTCGCAGCCGAAGCGATCGTGGAAGCGCTTCAGGAACGGCTCGGTCAGCGCGATCTCGGGAAGCAGGACGAGCGTCTGGCGGCCGGCGCGGATCGCGGCGGCGACCGCTTCGAAATATACCTCGGTCTTGCCCGAACCGGTCACGCCGTCGAGCAGCGTGGGGGCGAAGGCATGCGCCTCGACGCCAGCCACCAGCGTGTCCGCGGCGGCCTGCTGGTCGGGCGAGAGGATGGGCACGGCATGGCCGGGATCGGGCCGGGGAAAGGGGCTGTCGATCGCCACCGTCACCGCCTCGATCGCGCCCGATTTCACCAGGCCGCGGATCACCCCGTCCGAAACCTCCGCGATCGTCGCCAGTTCGCGGATCAGCCCCTGGCGGTCGCCGATCCGGGCCAGCGCCTGTTCGCGCTGTGGCGTGAGGCGGGGCGGGATGGTGCCGGTGGCGCGGTATTCGGTCGCGGTGCGCGCGCCCTCCAGCGCGGAGGTGGAGGCGAGCGTCATGCGCAGCACCGCGGCGGGCGGGCTGAGATAATAGGCCGCGGTCCATTCGACGAGCCGGCGCAGCGGGGCGCGCAGCGGCGGCACGTCCGCGACGCCCAGCAGCGGGCGCAGGCGGTTGTCGCCCACCTCTGCGTCGGACGGCATCCGCTCCGGTTCCCACGCCACGCCCAGCAACTGCCGGGGCCCGAGCGGCGCGATCACCACCGATCCGGGCTGGACCGTCATGCCGTGCGGCACGCGGTAGTCGAGCGGCCCGAGAGCGGCGTTGAGGAGCAGGACGCGGGCGCGGGACATCGGCGCGGTATATGGGGCGCCCCGCCTGCAAGGTGAAGCCTTCGGACCGTCAGGCGGCGTGCTGGATGCCGCGGCGGCGCTCGTCGCGGCGGCGCTCGCCGATCCGGATCCGCTTGGCCGCGTAGAGGCGCGTATCGACCAGATGGACGAAGTCGCGCACCGCCTCCACATCGCCCGGCAGCAGGGCAGCGCCGACTGTTGCCGAAGCGGCCATCGTCAGCCCGTTCGCGGTGACGGGCATGTGCAAGGCGGCTTCGACTCGAGCGGCCAGCGCGTTCGGGTCTGCGGCAAGACGGGGATCGTCCACGATCAACGCGAATTCGTCGCCGCCGAGCCGCGCCGCGAAGCTGCCGCCAAGCCAGGCTTCGCCGAGCTGCTGCCCGATGCCGCGCAGCACGTCGTCGCCCGCCAGATGGCCGAGCGTGTCGTTGATCTGCTTGAAGCCGTCGAGATCGATCAGCACGAGCGCGAGCGGGGTGTCCTCGGCATGCGCGGCCGCGATCCGCTCGGCGAGCGTGCGGTCGAACGCGGCGCGATTCGCGATGCCGGTCAGTTCGTCGCGGTCGGCGCGGCGGCGCAGCCCCTCCTCCATCGCATGGCGGTCGGTGATGTCCTGGAACACGCCCACCAGCGCCTCGGGCTCGCCGCCTGCGGTTTCCAGTTCGCCTATGATCCGCACCCGGCGCGCTTCGCCGGCGGTATTCAGGAAATCCGTTTCCAGGTCGAACGGCGTGCCGGTTTCGATCGTGTGCGCCAGCGCGCCGGTCACCAGGGCGCGGGCGTGCGGCGGATATTGCTGGAGCGCACCGCCCAGCGGCGGCGTATCGCCCACCGGCAGACCGTGGATCCGGTAGACATTCTCGGACCATTCGATCGCCTCGTCGGCCAGGCGTAGCCGCCACGATCCGATCATCGCCAACCGCTGGGCCTGCTGCAACTGGCGTTCGCGCCGCTCGCTCAGGCGCGTCATCGCCACCGCTTCGGAAGCCATGGCGCGCGCGGCGATCAGGGCATCGACCAGCACCGCCAGCCGCGTCAGCGCCTCGGCCTGCGCGTCGGTGAAGGTGCCGGGTTCGCATGCTGCCACGCACAGCGCGCCGATCCGTTCGCCTCCCGGAGCATGGAGCGGCGTGCCGGCATAGAAGCGCAGCCCATGGCTGCCATAATGATGCAACCGTCCCTCGCATCGCGGATCGACCGCGGCGTCCGGAAAAATGGTCATCCCCTCGGTCGTGATCGTCCAGTTGCAAAAGGCGATGGAGCGGGGTTCTGCGAAGCATTCGGCGCCTTCGACGGCCTTCGTCCACGCTCGGTCGCGATCGACCAGCGTGATGGCGGCGATCGGCAGGCCGGTCAGCCGCGTGGCGATCGCCACGACCGAGTCGAACTCGCGCTCGGGCAGGCTGTCCATGAGGTCGAGCGCGTGGAGCGCCGCCAGCCGTCCAGTCTCGTCGGCCATGGCGTCGGAAGATGATTCGGGAATGACCATAGTTCCGGGGCTTAGCCGGATATACGTTAAGGAAATTATGTAGTTGCGCTTGCCCGCCGGTGCCGGGGCGGGCATCCATCTCGGCGATGGACACCCCGCTGCCGATCCTGTGGAGCGAGCATCTGGCGCGCGATCGCCGCCGTTCGCCGCACACCGTGCGCGCCTATGGAGCGACCGTGGAACGGCTGATCGGCTTTCTGTCGGCGCATTGGGGCGAGCGCGTCGATCGGGCTGCACTCGCCCGAGTCACCGCGGCCGATCTGCGCGCCTTTCTGGCGCATCGGCGGGGCGAGGGGCTGGGCAACGCCTCGGCGGCGCGCGAACTTTCGGCGGTGCGCGGATTGCTCGCCTGGGCCAATGGCGAGGGCACCACGCCGCGATTGAAGGGGCCGCGGGTGAAGCCGGGCGTGCCGCGCCCCATCTCCCCGGCGGAAGCGGTGGCGCTGGCGGAGGAGGTGGCGGACGATGCCGCCGAAGACTGGATCGGTGCGCGTGATTGGGCAATCCTCCTTCTTCTCTACGGCGCCGGGCTGCGCATCGGGGAGGCGCTGGCGCTGACCGGGCGGATCCTGCCGCTCGGCGACACGCTCGTCGTCACCGGCAAGCGCGACAAGATGCGAACGGTGCCGCTGTTGCCGCAGGTGCGCGCCGCGATCGAGGCCTATGTGGCACGCGTGCCCTGGGAATGCCCGCGCGATGCGCCGCTGTTTCGCGGCGCGAAGGGCGGGCCGCTGTCGCCGGGGGTGCTGCGCCAGGCGGTGCGCGCGGCGCGGGGGCGGCTGGGGCTGGCGGCGCGAACCACGCCGCACGCGCTGCGCCACAGCTTCGCCACGCACCTGCTCGGCCGCGGCGCCGATCTGCGCGCGCTCCAGGAATTGCTGGGGCATGCGAGTTTGCGCTCGACGCAGATCTACACCGCGGTGGACGCCGCGCACCTGCTCGACGTGTACCGGAACGCGCATCCCCGGGCGTGAACCGCGCCTCGATGGAGCGAATGGCGCGCTGGGGGATTGTGGCTCGTAACGCCCCCGTACCGAGGCGGCGTTCGATGGGAGCTTCCTCCCGCTGAAAGGATAGAATGATGACGCTTTTCCGCACCGCCGCCCCGATCCTCGCCGCGCTGGCTATGACCGCGGCGATGCCCGCCACGGCGCAGACCACGAACGAGGTGAAGGTGAGCCACGACACCGGCATGCACGACGGCATGCGCACCCACACGACGAAGGTCGTGCATGTCCGCAAGCACAAGACCCGCCGCGCCAAGCGCATCCTGGGCGTGAAGGTGGGCCACAAGACGCGCACGACCAAGGTCGTCCGCGAAACGACGCGCTCCGCCAACGGCGACGTGTCGACGTCGGTGAAGACGTCGCATTGATCCTTAGGTAGCGTGAAGGGGAGGGCATCGCCGATCGGCGGCGCCCCCCCGATCGCCCGCGGCCTCAGGCCTTGGTCGAGTGGGAGAAGCTCGGGTCGATCGCATCCCCGTTCGCGGGACGGGACATCAGCAGCTTCGCGACCCCCAGAATGAACAGCGCGACGGGCACCACGATGGTGTAATTGGGTGCGTTGAGCATGTGCAGGGCCGAAAGCAGGACGAGCGACGCCCCCACGGCAAAGATTCCAGTGCGATCCATGATGATCCTCTCCCTTTTATTTTTCCCGAAGCTGCGATGGATGGCAGCGGCCGTCAATGGGAAAAGCGAGGGAGGATCGGCCGGCGTGTCGCGACGCCGACGAATGCTTGAATTTGCTTGTCGTCTTTACCGCGCGCTGCGCCCTCAACCCAGCCGCGCCTCGATCGCGTCCCAGATCATGCCCGCGACATCGGTGCCGTCGAAGCGTTCGATCGCGACGATGCCGGTGGGGGAGGTGACGTTGATCTCGGTCAGCCACTTGCCGCCGATGACGTCGATGCCGACGAAGATCAGCCCGCGGCGTTTCAGTTCGGGGCCGAGCTCCGCGCAGATCGCGCGTTCGGTGTCGGTCAGTTCGGTCTTCACCGCCGAGCCGCCGACCGCGAGGTTCGAACGGATCTCGCCTTCGCCGGGCAAGCGGTTGATCGCGCCCGCGATTTCGCCGTCGACCAGCACGATGCGCTTGTCGCCCTTCGCCACATCGGGGAGGAAGGCCTGGATCATGTGCGGCTCGCGCCACGTCATGTTGAACACCTCGACCAGCGCCGAGAGGTTGGCGCCGTCACGCTCCACCTTGAAGATGGCCTTGCCGCCATTGCCGTGGAGCGGCTTCACCACGATCGCGCCGTGCGTGTCGAGAAAGGCGCGCGCCTCCTCCAGGCTGCGCGTGACGAGCGTCGGCGGCATGAAGTGCGCATAATCGAGCACGAACACCTTTTCCGGCGCGTTGCGGACACTGGCGGGGTCGTTGACGACGAGCGTGCGGTCGGCGATCCGCTCCAGAAGATGGGTCGCGGTGATGTAGCCCAGGTCGAACGGCGGATCCTGCCGCATCAGCACGACATCGGCCTCGTCGCCCAGGTCGAGCGTCACGGGTTCGCCGAACCGGAAGTGATCGCCGGCGACGCGCTGCACGGTCACCGGGTGCGCCTTGGCCCAGAGGTGGCCGTCCGAATAGGTCAGGTCCTCCGCCAGATAGTGGAACAGCCGGTGCCCGCGCGCCTGCGCCGACAGCATCAGCGCGAAGGTGGAATCGCCGGCGATGTTCAGGCCGGCGAGCGGGTCCATCTGGACGGCGACGGTGAGTGGCATGGAAGACCTTTCGTGAATGGCCGGCAGGTAGGTCGGGGCGGCGCGAATGTCACGGCATCCACGCATTCTCGATGTGTCGGGGCCGCATGCCGGGCGCGATGAGGATCACGTCGACGCGGATATCGTCGCCCGCGCCGGCATAGCGCGGCATGAGGATCTCGGCCGCCGCCGCGACTCGCGCGAGGCGGCGTTCGTCGATCGCGAAATCGAGCTCGGCGGGGGTGGCGCGCAGCTTTACCTCGACAAAGGCGACCAGCGCGCCGCGCCGCGCGACCAGATCGACTTCGCCCGCCGGGGTGCGCACGCGCCGATCGAGAATCCGCCAGCCCTTCAGCCGCAGCCACCATCCCGCGAGCCGCTCGCCACGACGGCCCGCGGCCTCGGCGATGCGGCGGTCCCTCACGCCTTCATCGCCAGTGCGCGGGCATAGAGCGTCTTGCGGTCCAGCCCCAGCGCCTTGGCCACCTCGCCCGCGGCTTGCCCCGGGGAGAGGCGGGTGAGCGCCTCGGCGAGCGCGGCGTCGCCATCCGCTTCGCTGGCGGGCACCGGCTCGCCGGGCGGCGCGACGACGATCACGATCTCGCCCTTGGGCGGCGCGTCGGCATAGCGCGCGGCGAGGGCGGCGAGCGTTCCCGTCACCGCCTCCTCGAATCGCTTGGTGATCTCGCGCGTCACCGCCGCTTCGCGGTCGCCCAGCCGCTCGGCGAGCAGCGCGAGCGTGGCGGCGAGGCGCGGCCCCGATTCGTACAGCACCAGCGTCGCGCGGACGCCGCCGATCTCGTCGATCGCGTCTGTCTTGGCCTGTGCTTTCGGCGGCAGGAAGCCGACGAAGAGGAACCGGTCCGTCGGCAATCCGGCCAGCGTCAGCGCGGCGACCGCGGCGCACGGCCCCGGAATGGTGACGACCAGATGCCCCGCCGCGCGCGCATCGCGCACCAGCTTGAAGCCGGGATCGGAGATGAGCGGCGTGCCCGCATCCGAGACGAGCGCGATCGCCTCGGTCCCCATGCGCGCGACGAGGCCGGGGCGGACGGCCTCGGCATTGTGATCGTGGTACGGCGTCATCGGGCGTTTGGTGCCGATGTGGCGGAGCAGGCCGGCGGTGACCCGGCTGTCCTCCACCGCGATCGCGTCGGCATGCGCCAGGACGTGCGCCGCGCGGGGGGAAAGGTCGCCGAGATTGCCGATCGGCGTCGCGACGATGTAGAGACCGGGGGAGAGAACAGAAGAATCCATGGGGACGATCATGCCAGAGGCGGGAACGATGGGACAGACGCGGATGGCATGGCGGCGCTGGAGCGCGATCGGCGCGGCGTGTCTGCTGGCCGCATGCCAGACGCTGGTGCCGCGCGCACCGGTCGAGGCGCCGCCACCGCGCGCCACCACCCGCGCCGCGCCGCGTGCCCAGCCGCGCGTCGAGACGAACGTGACTCAGGATGCGCAGCGCAACCGCGTCGCGCTGCTCGTGCCGCTGTCCGGCGGCAATGCGGGCGTGGGGCAGTCGATCGCGAACGCGACGATGCTGGCGCTGCTCGACACGCAGAACGACCGCGTGCGGATCACCAATTACGACACCGCGACCGGGGCCGCCGCGGCGGCGCAGCGGGCCATCGCGGACGGCGCGCAACTGATCCTGGGGCCGCTGCTCGCCGAGGATGCACGCGCGGTGGGGCCGATCGCGCACGCGGCGAACGTCCCCGTCATCAGCTTTTCCAACGACACCGGTGTGGCGGGGAACGGCACCTATGTGATGGGCTATGCGCCCGCGCAGTCGATCCAGCGCGTGGTCGATTTCGCCAAGGGACGCGGTGTCACCACCTTTGCCGGGCTCGTCCCCAACGGCCTCTATGGCGAGCGCGCGTCGACCGCGTTCCTGCGCGCGGTGGAGGGCAGCGGCGGCCAGGTCGTCTCGCTCCAGACCTATGGTCGCACGCCTGGCGCGATCGGTGCGGCGGCGAATCGGCTGGTGGCGAAGGCCCCCTATGGCGCGGTGCTGATCGCCGATTCGGGCGCGACCGCGGCAGCCGCCACGCCGCTGGTGAAGAAGGGCAGCGGTGCCTCGACCCGGATCCTCGGCACCGAATTGTGGAATTCGGACGGCGCGCTCGGCAGCCGCGCGGCGCTGACCGGAGCGTGGTTCGCGAGCGTGTCGGACACGCTCTACCGGCAATATGCGGGCAAATACCGCGCGCGCTTCGCCAGCGGGCCGTATCGCCTGTCGAGCCTCGGCTATGACGCGGTGCTGCTGACGGTGCGGATCGCGCGCGACTGGCGGGTGGGAACGCCTTTTCCGGAAAGCCGCCTGCGCGATGCGGACGGATTTTCGGGGATCGACGGCGCGTTCCGCTTCGGCCGCGACGGCGTCGCCGAACGCGCGCTGGAGGTGCAGGAGGTGCATCCCGGCGGCGCGACGATCGTCTCGCCCGCGCCGAGCGGGTTCGGGCGGTGATGCCGTTACGCGATCGATAGGCCCGGGGCGGGGGCGCCGGTCACGATCTCCGGCAGGATCGCGTCGAGCAGCAGCGCGCCCGCTTCGGTCACGCGCAGCCGGTCGCCTTCGTGGTGGACGAGACCCTGTGCTTCCATCCGCCCGATCGCCGGCCAGTCGAGCGGCGCGGTGCCGCCCGCCAGCGCCGCCACCCGCGCGACGCCGATCCCCTCGCGCAGCCGGAGCCCCATCAGCAACGCCTCGCTCGCGCGCTCGTGCGGGGTGAGGGGATCCTCGATCTCGATGCCGTGTCCATTGCGCGCCACCGCGGCGATCCAATTCTCGGGCTTGCGGCGGCGCATCGTCGCCATTCCGCCGCGCCGGCCATGCGCGCCGGGGCCGATCCCGGCATAATCGGTGTAGCGCCAATAAGCGAGATTGTGGCGGCTCTCCCCGCCCGGCCGCGCATGGTTGGAGGTTTCGTAGGCGGGAAGCCCCGCCGCCGCCGTCATCGCGCGAGTCATCTCGAACAGGTCGGCGGCGGTGTCGCCGTCGGGCACCACGATCCGCCCCGCCGCCGCCTCGGTCGCGAAGCGCGTGCCGGGTTCGATCGTGAGCTGGTAGAGCGAGAGATGCTCGGTGCCGAAGCCGATCGCGCGAGCGAGTTCGGCGTTCCATTCCGCCAGCCGATGGCCGGGGCGCGCATAGATCAGGTCGAAGCTGACGCGCGGGAACACGGCCTGCGCGATCCCGAGCGCGGCGAGGCCTTCCTCCACGCCGTGCGCGCGGCCCAGAAAGGCGAGCGTCGCGTCGTCGAGCGCCTGCAACCCCAGCGATACCCGGTTCACCCCCGCCGCCGCCAGATCGGTGAACCGCGCGGCCTCGACCGAGGAGGGGTTCGCCTCCAGCGTGATCTCGATCCCGGCATCGAAGCCCCAGGCGCGCTCGGCCGCGTCCAGCACGGCGGCGACGGTCGCGGGCGGCATCAGCGATGGCGTGCCGCCGCCGAAGAAGATCGAGCCCAGCCGCCGCCCCGGCAGCATCGCCGCCTCGTGGCGAAGGTCGGCGAGCAGAGCGGCGGCCCAAGCGGCCTGATCCACTTCATCGCGCACATGGCTGTTGAAGTCGCAATAAGGGCATTTGGAGACGCAGAACGGCCAGTGGACGTAGAGCGCGAGCGGGGGTTCGGCGGCGTTCATGGTGCGCGCGCTATGGGCCGAAGCAAGGCCAGATCAAAGCGCGTTACAATGGATGCGCGTTCGCGCATTTTCCTCCACCAAAGACTGGCCTATGCTGTCCACCGGACGCACCGCCGGTCGGGCATCAAACAGGGGACGGGTCATGCTCAAGCAACTTGCCCGGATCGCGCTGGTTCTCGCGGTCACGCTCACGTATCAGGAACACGCAATGGCTGAGCAAGCAGGTCACGTCACCGGCATCGGCGGCATATTCGTCAAGAGCAAGGATCCGAAGGCGCTCGCGAACTGGTATCGCGACATGCTCGGCCTCGATGTCAAAGCATGGGGCGGGGCGGCATTGCCGTTCGATACGCCGGGCCATCCTCCGAAAGTTTCGTGGACGGCGTTCCCGGACACCAGCGACTATCTGGCCCCGTCGAACCGCGATTTCATGGTGAACTTCGCGGTCGACGACATGGATGCGATGGTCGCGCGGCTGACTGCACACGGCGTTGCGATCCTCAAGCGCGACGACGATGATGCGTTCGGCCGGTTTGCCTGGATCCAAGACCCGGACGGGACCAAGGTCGAGCTCTGGCAACCGAAGCGGGGCTGAGGCGAGACGCTGAAAACCGTGCCGCCAACCTCACCTTCGCAATCGCGCTCGAGCGGCCAGTCACGCCCGCGGCATTGAGCCTACGCCCGGTGCTTTAGAACACCGCCGCCACCAGTTGCCCGAACGCATCGGCGCGGTGGCTGATCGCGTGTTTGGCATCCGGATCCATTTCGCCGAAGGTGTCGTCGCGGCCATCGGCCTGGAACATCGCGTCATAGCCGAAGCCCTTGTCCCCGCGCGGCGGCCAGACGAGCGTGCCGTCGACGCGCCCCTCGAACCATTCGACATGGCCGTCGGGCCAGGCGAGCGCGAGCGCGCAGACGAAATGGGCGGAGCGCGCCATGTCCGGCTCTTCGTTCAACCGGTCTTCGACCAGCCGCATCGCGAGGTCGAAATCCTTGTCCGGCCCGCCCCAGCGCGCCGAGAAGATGCCGGGATCGCCGTTCAGCGCATCGACGCACAGCCCGCTGTCGTCCGCCAGCGCCGGCAGGCCCGACAGGTCGGCCGCCTGAAGCGCCTTCAGCTCGGCATTGGCGACGAAGGTGACCCCCGTCTCTTCGGGCTCGGGTAGGTCGAGCTCGGCGGCCGACACGACGTCCATTCCGTGTCCGGCCAGCAGGGCGCCGATCTCGCGCACCTTGCCGGGATTGTGGCTGGCGATCACCAGCCGGCCCGGCTTCAGCTTGCGGATCGCCTGCGGCTCCCGACCTTCCCCGCTCACCGTGCGACCGCGTTGGCTTGCGCGGCGAAGATGTCGGTGCAGCCGATCCGGGCGAGGCGGAGCAGGCGAAGCAGCGCCTCCTCGTCATAGGTGGCATGTTCGGCGGTGGCCTGCGCCTCGGCGATGTTGCCGTTTTCGAGCAGCACGAAATTGCCGTCGGCGTCCGCGTTCGAATCCTCGTCATAATCGAGATCGAGCACCGGCGTGCCCTGGTAGATGCCGCAACTGACCGCGGCGACCTTCTGCCGGATCGGATCGACCGTGAGCTTGCCGCTCGCCATCAGCCCGTCGACCGCGAGACGCAGCGCGACCCACGCGCCCGAGATCGAGGCGGTCCGCGTGCCGCCATCGGCCTGGATCACGTCGCAATCGAGCACGATCTGGCGTTCGCCGAGCGCTTTCATGTCCACCACCGAACGCAGCGAGCGGCCGATCAGCCGCTGGATCTCCTGTGTGCGGCCCGATTGCTTGCCCTTGGCGGCCTCGCGGTTGCCGCGGGTGTGCGTGGCGCGGGGCAGCATGCCATATTCCGCCGTCACCCAGCCTTCGCCCTTGCCGCGCAGGAAGGGCGGCACGCGCTCCTCGATCGAGGCGGTGACGAGCACCTTGGTGTCGCCGAAGCCGATGAGCACCGAGCCTTCCGCATGGCGGGTGAAGCGGGGTTCGATGCTGATCGCCCGCATCTGGTCTGGGGCGCGGCCGGATGGGCGCATGGGCATGATCCTGTTGCAACGGTGAATAATGTCGCCGCGGCCTAGCCTTTCACATCGGCGCTCGCCAGCCTAGATCGGGGGCATGGCCGCGCTTCCCGTCACCGAGCTCACCGATCGTGCGCGCGCGATCTTCCGCGCGGTGGTCGACAGTTATCTGGCGAACGGCGCCCCCGTGGGGTCGCGCACCATCCAGCAGATTTCCGGGATCAGCCTGTCGCCCGCCTCGATCCGCGGCGTGATGCAGGAACTGGAGGAGTTGGGCCTCCTCGCCAGTCCGCATACCAGCGCGGGCCGGCTGCCAACCGACCGCGGCCTGCGGCTGTTCGTCGACGGCATGATGCAGGCGCTGGAGCCGACCGCCGAGGAACAGGCCGCGATCGAACGGCGCGCGGGTGGCGGCGGCCCGGTCGAGGAGGCGCTCGCCGCCACCACCGCGGCGCTGTCGGGCCTGTCGGCCTGCGCGGGGCTGGTGATGGTGCCGCGGCGCGAGATCGTGCTCCGCTCGATCGGTTTCGTGCCCCTGTCCGCCGAACAGGCGATGGCGGTGCTCGTCAGCCAGGACGGATCGGTCGAGAACCGGATGATCGCGCTGCCGCCGGGCATGAACCCCTCCGCGCTGGTCGAGGCGGGCAATTACATGAGCGCGACGCTCGGCGGACTGACGCTGGCCGAGGCGCGGGCGCGGCTCGAGCGCGAACTGGCGGATGGCCGCGCCGCGATCGATGGCGCCGCGCGCACGCTGGTGGAACGCGGGATCGCGGTGTGGAGCGAGGATGCCGGTCGCCGCCCGGTGCTGATCGTGCGCGGGCAGGGGCGGCTGATCGACGCGGCGGATGCCGCGGACCTGCAACGCGTCAGCGACCTGCTCGACGATCTGGAGGGCAAGCAGGAGGTGGCCGGCCTGCTCGACAGCGCGCGCGCCGGCAACGCCACGCGAATCTTCATCGGCGCGGAGAACAATCTGTTCGCATTGTCGGGATCGTCCGTCATCGCACGGCCGTTCTGTGGGCCGGGCGGGCGCGTGCTCGGTGTGGTGGGCGTGATCGGGCCGGTGCGGTTGAACTATGCGCGCGTCGTGCCCATGGTGGATTTTACGGCCGGCGCGCTCGCCCGGCTCATGGGCTGATGCCTTCGATATTACAGGGAAATGCAGTGACCGATACCGAGAACACCGACCTGCGCGATGCGACGGCCGAGGCCGCACCCGAAGTAGCCGAGCACGATCGCGTGGCCGAGCTGGAGAACCAGCTGGCCGAAGCGAAGCAGAATGTCCTCTACGCCCAGGCCGAGGTGCAGAATGTACGCCGCCGCGCCGAGAAGGAGGCGCAGGACGCCCGCGCCTATGCCACCACGAACTTCGCGCGCGACATCCTGTCCGTCGCCGACAATCTGGAGCGCGGACTGGCCGCGATCCCGGCCGAGCTGCGCGCCGACGACAAGATGAAGGGCCTCGTCGCGGGGCTGGAAGCGACGGGTCGCGAGCTCGCCTCGGTGTTCCAGCGTAACGGCATCACCCGGATCGCCGCGATGGGCGAGCCGCTCGATCCCAACAAGCACCAGGCGATGATGGAGATGCCGAGCGACGCGACGCCCGGCACGATCGTCCAGGAAATGCAGCCCGGCTATATGCTGAAGGACCGCCTGCTGCGCCCTGCGCTGGTGGCGGTAGCGAAGGCGGGTTGACGAAGGTGCCTTCGGGCGGAGCTCGAAGAGCATGAAGGACGCCGCATGAACGCCAATCTCACTGCCGATCGCCCGACCTTCGTCACGCATCTCGAATGTTCGCTGACAGGCGAGCGGTACGAGGCGGATACGCTTCACGGCCTCTCGCGCGCCGGGCGGCCGTTGCTCGTCCGCTATGATCTGGCGGCGGCCGCGGCAAGTCTGTCGCGCGATGCGCTGGAGGCGCGGGCGACCGATCTGTGGCGGTGGCGGGAGCTGCTGCCGGTGCGCGACACCGCGGACGTGGTGAGCCTCGGCGAGATCGAGACCCCGCTGATCCCCATTCCCCGATCCTCGGGCAGCCCCAACGTGCTCGTGAAGGACGAGGGGCGCCTGCCCACCGGCAGCTTCAAGGCGCGCGGGCTCGTCATGGCGGTGGCGATGGCCAAGGAACTGGGCGTCACCCGGATCGCCATGCCGACCAACGGCAATGCGGGCGCGGCGCTCGCCGCCTATGCGACGCGCGTCGGCATCGAGACGATCGTCTTCTGCCCGGCGGACACGCCCGAGATCAACGTGCGCGAGATCGCCGTTCAGGGCGCGCGCGTCTGGCGGGTCAACGGCCTGATCGACGATTGCGGTGCGATCGTCGGCAAGGGCGCGGCGGAGGGTCGCTGGTTCGACTTCTCGACGCTGAAGGAGCCCTATCGGATCGAGGGCAAGAAGACGATGGGGCTGGAACTCGCCGCGCAGTTCGGCTGGGAATTGCCCGACGCCATCTTTTATCCAACGGGTGGCGGCACCGGCCTGATCGGCATGTGGAAGGCGTTCGACGAGCTGGAGGCGTTGGGGTGGATCAGCGCGAAGCGCCCGCGCATGTATGCGGTGCAGGCGAGCGGCTGCGCGCCGATCGTCCGCGCGTTCGAAGAGGGCGTGGAGCATGCCGAGCGCTGGGAGGATGCGCATACCGTCGCCGCCGGCATCCGCGTGCCCCGGGCGGTCGGCGATTTCCTGATGCTGCGGGCGGTGCGCGAAAGTGGCGGCAAGGCGCTGGGCGTCGGCGACCCCGCGATCCTGAAGGCGGTGAGCGATTGTGCGACGAAGGACGGGCTGTTGCTCTGCCCAGAGGGCGGCGCGACGCTCGCCGCATACCGCGAGGCGCTGAACACCGGCGAGGTGGACGAGGACGAGCGCGTCGTGCTGTTCAACTGCGCGACGGGCCTGAAATACCCGATGCCCGCGGCGGACCAGTCGCTCGATCGCCACGCAGCGATCGATTTCGACACGCTGTGACGATCACGGTCGTTCGCGCGACCGAGGCGCATGTCGCGCGCTGGGCGATGCTTCGCGACATGCTTTGGCCCGGCGACGGTATCGCCGAGCAGTGCCGTCAGATCGCCGACGCGTTGGCGGCGGGGGAGGACCACGTCGCCTTCGTCGCGGTCGATGGCAATGTCGTTCTCGGCTTCGCGGAGGCGAGCATCCGGCGCGATTTGGTCAACGGCTGCGACACCTCGCCCGTCGCCTTCCTTGAGGCGATCGCGGTCGACGCCGCCCATCGGCGGCGCGGCGTCGCGGCCATGCTCGGCCGCGCGGTGGAGGATTGGGGCCGCGGTCGAGGCTGCACCGAACTCGGCTCCGATGCCGACGAAGAGAATGCCGAGGGTCACGCGCTGCACCGCGCGATCGGCTTCGAGGAACGCGAGCGTGTGGTCTTCTACCGCAAGTGGCTTTGATCGGTTACGTGAAAGGCAGCACGCTCTCATATTGCGCGATCGGCGGCGCGCCAGCCACCGTCGCGCCCCGCCGCAGCAGGAAGGCGTGGCGGACGATTTCCGCCTGTTGCTCGATCCCGTAGCGGTGCAGCGGCCATCCGGGGCGGAAGGCGTAATCATAGCGGCAGAAGGGATGGCGCGCGATCGGGAGCATGACGCCGCGCTGATGCTGCCAAACATGAGTCATCTCGTGGACGAACAGCCCCTGCGCGCCGAGATGGCCGGCGGAGAAATCGTCGGACCAGCCGGTCCCGGCGGGGTGGAAATGGATATGGCCGCGCGGTGCCATCACCACGTCGCGCGGCTGGAAGAACGCCCATTTGCGCCGCACCAGCGTGACGGTGCCGTAATCGATCGCGCTGCCGAACACCGTGCGGGCGAGCGCCACCTCGCCCTCGGTCAGCGCGCGCACCGTCATTTGGGATCGGGTGCGCCAGCGCCGATCACGCCGGCATCCTGCTCGATGCGCGTGCCGTCGGCGAAGGAAAAGGTGAGGTGCATCGTGCCGCCCGGCTTGACGACCGGATTGACGTCCGAGAGCATCACATGGAGCCCGCCCGGCGCGAAGCGCACGGTCGATCGTGCGGGGATCGGCAGCCGGTCGATCGGTGCCATCGCCGACACGCCGCCCGACTGCATCGATCGGTGCATCTGCGCCAGCACCGCAGTGTCGGCCGAAACCGCGATCAGCATGGCCGGGGCTTTGCCGCCATGAACCGTGAAATAGGCCGCGGCCGGCCGGCCCGGCACCGCGGCCAGGCGCACCCAGGCGTGATCGACATAAAGCGGCTTGGCCTGGTTGCAGGCAGTGAGCGCGAGCGGCGCGATGAACAGGGGGATGGCACGGCGCATGGCAAAACCTCGTCCCGATCGGCGGAAAACTGGTTGCATCCTAGGTTCCCGGCAATCTTGCGGCAAGCGCGGGCCCACCTATATCGCGCTCATCGGACAAGCGGTTGCGCGCCCGTAACGGCGCGGTTCCGTGATGGTTTTAATATCTGCGAGGGGCTGAAACAGACTCATGGCTAAAGTAATCGGTATCGATCTGGGCACCACCAACAGCTGCGTTTCCGTGATGGAAGCGGGCAAGCCCAAGGTGATCGAGAATGCGGAAGGCGCGCGCACGACGCCGTCGATCGTCGCCTTCGCCAAGGATGGCGAGCGGCTGGTCGGCCAGCCGGCCAAGCGCCAGGCCGTCACCAACGGCGACAACACGATCTTTGCGGTGAAGCGCCTGATCGGCCGCCGCTTCGACGATCCCGTCACCAAGAAGGACACCGAGCTGGTGCCCTACAAGATCGTGCGCGGCCAAAATGGCGATGCGTGGGTGAGCGCGGGCGGCAAGGATTACAGCCCGTCGCAGATCAGTGCCTTCACGCTCCAGAAGATGAAGGAAACCGCCGAGTCCTATCTTGGCGAGACGGTCACGCAGGCGGTCATCACCGTGCCGGCATACTTCAATGACGCCCAGCGCCAGGCGACCAAGGACGCGGGCCAGATCGCAGGGCTCGAAGTGCTGCGCATCATCAACGAGCCGACGGCTGCGGCGCTGGCCTATGGTCTCGAGAAGCAGGACGGCAAGACGATCGCGGTCTATGACCTCGGCGGCGGCACGTTCGACGTCTCGATCCTGGAGATCGGCGACGGCGTGTTCGAGGTGAAGGCGACCAACGGCGACACCTTCCTCGGTGGCGAGGATTTCGACAACAAGATCGTCGATTATCTGGCGCAGGGCTTCCAGAAGGACGAGGGCATCGACCTCACCAAGGACAAGCTCGCGCTGCAGCGCCTGAAGGAGGCCGCGGAAAAGGCGAAGATCGAGCTCAGCTCGGCGCAGTCGACCGAGGTGAACCTGCCCTTCATCACCGCCGATCAGAATGGCCCGAAGCATCTCGTGCGCACCATCACCCGCGCCGATCTCGAAAAGCTGGTCGAGGATCTCGTCAAGCGCACGCTCGATCCCTGCAAGAAGGCGCTGGCGGATGCCGGCCTGAAGGCGGCGGATATCAGCGAGGTCGTGCTCGTCGGCGGCATGACCCGCATGCCGCGCGTGCGTGAGGTCGTGAAGGACTTTTTCGGCAAGGAGCCGCACACCGGCGTGAATCCCGACGAGGTCGTCGCCATGGGCGCCGCGATCCAGGCGGGCGTGCTGCAGGGCGACGTGAAGGACGTGCTGCTGCTCGACGTGACGCCGCTGTCGCTCGGTATTGAGACGCTGGGTGGCGTGTTCACGCGGATGATCGATCGCAACACGACGATCCCGACGAAGAAGTCGCAGACCTATTCGACCGCGGACGACAACCAGGGCGCGGTGACGATCCGGGTGTTCCAGGGCGAGCGCGAAATGGCCGCGGACAACAAGATCCTCGGCCAGTTTGATCTCGTCGGCATCCCGCCGGCGCCGCGCGGCGTGCCGCAGATCGAGGTGACGTTCGACATCGACGCGAACGGCTTGGTCAGCGTGTCCGCGAAGGACAAGGGCACGGGCAAGGAGCAGCAGATTCGCATCCAGGCCTCGGGCGGCCTGTCGGACAGCGACATCGACCAGATGGTGCGCGATGCCGAGCAGTTCGCCGAGGAAGACAAGAAGCGCCGTGCGGGCGCCGAGGCGAAGAACAACGCCGAGAGCCTGATCCACACGACCGAACGCCAGCTTGCCGACAATGGCGACAAGGTGGACGACAGCTTGAAGTCCGAGATCCAGTCGGCGATCGACGACGCCAAGAAGGCGGTCGAGGGTGGCGACCCGGATGCGATGAACGACAAGGCGCAGGCGCTGGCGCAGGTCGCGATGAAGCTCGGCCAGGCGATCTACGAGAAGCAGGCGCAGGCGGATGCCGGCCCCGCGGCCGAAGGCGAAGCGCCCAAGGAGGACGTGGTCGACGCCGAGTTCTCCGAAGTCGACGACCACAAGTAAGTGTAGATGATGCACACCCCCCGTCATTCCCGCAGCCGCGAGAGTGACGGGGTGGCTTGTGGCAAGGGCCCGGTATGAGCACCACGATCGACTATTACGAACTGCTCGAATGCGAGCGGACCGCAGATGCCGGGACGATCAAATCGTCCTATCGCAAGCTCGCGATGAAATACCATCCGGACAAGAACGCGGGATGCAAAGACAGCGAATCCAAGTTCAAGGCCGTTAGCGAAGCCTATGACGTGCTGAAGGACCCGCAGAAGCGCGCGGCCTATGATCGTTACGGCCATGCCGCGTTCCAGAATGGCGGCGGCGGCGGTGCCCAGGATTTCGGTGGCGGCTTTTCCGATATCTTCGAAAGCGTGTTCGGCGAGTTCATGGGCGGGCAGCGCGGCGGCGGTCGCCAGCAGCAGCGCCGCGGCGCCGATCTGCGCTACGACATGGAGATCGGCCTCGAAGAGGCCTATCACGGCAAGGCGACCGAGATCACGGTTGACGTTTCCGCCCCGTGCGACACCTGCGACGGATCGGGCGCACGCCCCGGCACGCACGCCAAGACCTGCGCGCATTGCGGCGGCCACGGCAAGGTGCGCGCGCAACAGGGATTCTTCGTGGTGGAGCGCGCCTGCGCGGTCTGCCAGGGATCGGGCCAGGTGATCGCCGATCCGTGCCCCGATTGCCGCGGCGAGGGCCGGGTCGAAAAGACCAAGACGCTGAGCGTCAACGTGCCGCCCGGTGTGGACGAGGGCACGCGCGTGCGGCTGACGGGCGAGGGCGAGGCGGGTCCGCGTGGCGCACCCGCGGGCGACCTCTACATCTTCCTGCATGTCGCGCGGCATCCGCTGTTCGAGCGAGAGGGCACGACGCTGTTCGCGCGCGCGCCGATCAGCTTCACCACCGCGTCGCTGGGTGGCAGCATCGCCATTCCAGGGCTCGACGGCCACAAGCACGACATCAAGATCCCGGCGGGCATCCAGTCGGGCAAGCAGATCCGCCAGCGCGGCGCCGGCATGCCGGTGCTCCAGGGCCGCGGTCATGGCGATCTCGTGATCCAGATCGACGTCGAGACGCCGACGAAGCTGTCGCTTCGCCAGAAGGAGCTGCTCGAGATGTTCCGCGAAACCGAGACGGGGGACGAATGCCCGGCCAGCCAGGGCTTCTTTGCCAAGCTGAAGGGCGTGTTCGCGGGGGAGTGAGGCGTCCGGTGGCGTCGCCACCATGATCGGGGGGAAAGCGGATGGGCGCGTTGCTGTTGATCTGGGCGGCGATGGTGGCTGCAGGCGATACCCCGACCGGGCGGCTCCTGCACGCCGCTTTCGTCGAGCGCCCTGCTTCGTGGTGCGCGCGGGTGCGCCGCGGCCATGTCGCACTGGCGGTCCTGCTCGTCACGATCGCCGCTGCCGCGATGTGGGCGGGCGGGAGGGACGCGATCAGCGTTCTCGGCATGGCGACGCCCGATCTGGCGATCTGGCTGACCAGCTTCGAGATCGCGACCTATCTCGACATGGCGGTGACCGTGGTGTTGGTGGCCTCAACCCTGCGCGGGCGGATCGTCGCAGCGCGGCTGGGCACCGCCGTCGCACATTTCACGCGATCGGCCGGGCGCCGGCGGCGGGTTCGATCGCAAGCCCGACGCTCCGATCCCGAGCCCGATGGGCTCAGCGTTTCGTTCGCTTGAATAGGGTCCCCCGGCCCTGTCCGCCCCTTCGTGAAGGGGCGGGGGCCGATGGATCAGAAGGTGGCGATGACCACCCCGACCACCAGCGCCTGAGCCGCGATCACCAGCATCGAGCTGGTCACGGTTTCGAACATGCGCATGGGAAGGTCTCCGATGCCGGAGAAATATCCGGCAAGGGCGATATGATGTTGATTGCGCATCCCCGCAACTTTATTGCGCGCAATCATGGTTGCAGAAAGTGCAAGTGGAACGTCAGCCGAACACCCGCGCGAAGATCGTGTCCACATGGCGGAGATGATAGCCAAGATCGAACTTCTCGCCGATCGTGTCCACCGAAAGCGCGGCAGTCACTTCGGGATCGGCCTTGAGCAGCTCTTCCAGGCTCAACGCACCGTCCGAATCCCACACCTTCATCGCGTTGCGCTGCACGAGACGGTAGGCGTCCTCGCGGCTGACCCCCGCCTGCGTGAGCGCCAGCAGCACGCGCTGCGAATGGACGAGACCGCCCATCTTGTTCAGGTTCTTCGCCATCCGCTCAGGGTAGACGACGAGTTTGTCCATCACGCCGGTGAGGCGGGCGAGCGCGAAGTCGAGCGTGATCGTGGCGTCCGGCCCGATATAGCGTTCCACCGACGAATGGCTGATGTCGCGCTCATGCCATAGCGCGACGTTTTCGAGCGCTGGCGTGACATAGCCGCGCACCATGCGGGCCAAGCCCGTGAGATTTTCGGTCAGCACCGGGTTGCGTTTGTGCGGCATCGCCGACGAGCCCTTCTGGCCGGGCGAGAAATATTCCTCCGCCTCCAGCACCTCGGTGCGCTGGAGATGGCGTATCTCGGTCGCGAGCCGCTCGATAGAGCTGGCGATCACGCCCAGCGTGGCGAAGAACATCGCGTGGCGGTCGCGCGGGATCACCTGGGTCGACACCGGCTCGACCGACAGGCCCATCTTTTCAGCGACATGCTCCTCCACGCGTGGATCGATATTGGCAAACGTGCCCACCGCACCCGAGATCGCGCAGGTCGCGACATCGGCGCGCGCCGCCACCAGCCGCGCACGGTTCCGGGCGAATTCGGCATGCGCCTGCGCCATTTTCAGGCCGAAGGTGACGGGTTCGGCATGGATCCCGTGACTTCGGCCGATCGTCGGCGTCAACTTATGCTCGTGCGCGCGGCGTTCGAGCACGACGAGCAGCGCGTCGATATCGGCGATCAGCAGGTCGCTCGCCTGCGCCAACTGCACCGCGAGGCAGGTGTCGAGCACGTCGGACGAGGTCATGCCCTGGTGCATGAAGCGCGCTTCGTCGCCCACCTGTTCGGCCACCCAGGTGAGAAAGGCGATCACGTCATGCTTGGTGACCGCCTCGATCGCGTCGATCGCGGCGACATCGATCGCCGGTTCGGTCGCCCACCAGGTCCACAGGGCCGTCGCGGCGGATTTTGGGACGACGCCCAACTCGGCGAGCGCTTCGGTCGCATGCGCCTCGATCTCGAACCAGATGCGGAAACGCGCTTCCGGCGTCCAGATCGCGGTCATCTGCGGGCGGGAATAGCGGGGGACCATAGGGCGCTCTCGATCTCGGGATTGGCACGGTTCGCCGCGCCTCAAGGAGGGCGGGCGTTACCGAGCCGTTAGCAGGCCGCTCGCCGCCCTACAAATCGATCGGCGATTTCCTATATCCGATGACGAACGCTCGATGACTTCAAGTCCATGGGGACCACCTGTGGATGTCTTGGAGTTTCGCGTTCGATGATGATTGGAGACAAACGATGATGAAACCCTTTATTGTCGCCGGCGCCATGATCGTTGCTGGCCCTACATTGGCGCAGACCGTTCCGGCAGCTCCGCAAACCGCCGCCCCGCAGACGGCACCTGTCACGACCCCTGCCGATGCTGCACCGCAAGCGGCCGATCCCGCCTCCGCCACTCCGGCGCCGGCGACCGAACAGGTCGCGAGCGCCGTCGACCAGCAATTCGCCACCTATGACAAAAATGGCGACGGCAAGCTGAGCAAGGCCGAGTTCGGCGAATGGATGGTTACGCTGAAGACCGCGAGCGATCCCGCCACCAAGGCGACCAGCCCGGCGACCAAGGCCTGGGTGACCGCCGCGTTCGCGCAGGCCGATACCGACAAGAACGGCGTGCTGAGCAAGACCGAGGTCACCGGCTTTCTCGACAAGGGCAAATCGTGAGCGACACACGTCGCAAGTAAGGGGGGGCGTCCGCGAGGACGGCCCCTTCGCCGTGTCAGATCAGGCCCTGCGCCCGCATCGACACATGGCCCTTCGTGCCGACGATGATGTGATCGTGAAGCGCGATGCCGAGCGCTTTGCCGGCATTCTCGATCTGCCGCGTGATCTGGATGTCCGCGCGGCTGGGCGCCGGGTCGCCGCTCGGGTGATTGTGAACGAGGATGATCGCCGCGGCGTTCAGGTCGATCGCGCGGCGGATTACCTCGCGGACGTGCACCGCGGTCTGGTCGAGCGTCCCTTGGCTCATCACTTCGTCGCGGATCAGCATGTTGCGCGTGTTGAGGTGGAGCACGCGGAAGCGCTCGACGCCGTGATGCACCATGTCGGCGCGCAGATAATCGAGCAACGCCTGCCAGTTGGCGAGCACGGGCCGCTCGAACGCCTCGGCACGAAGCAGGCGGATGGCGGCGGCCTGCGCGATCTTGATTGCGGCGACCGAGGTTTCGCCCATGCCGTCGATTCGCGCCAGCGCTTCGCCGTCCGCGATCAGCACGCCGCCGATGCCGCCGAACTCGCGCAGCAGCGCCTTGGCCAGCGGCTTGGTGTCGCGCCGCAGGATGGCAAGCGCGAGCAGATATTCGATGAGTTCGTGATCGAGCAGCGCGTCGCCGCCGCCTTCGAACAGCCGCTGGCGCAGTCGGGCACGGTGGCCGATGCCGTCCTGCGGCGGGGGATCGTCCTCGGCCATCGGGCGGCAGGTTAGGATGCCCGTCCGCGTCGTGCAATTGCCAGTGGCGGGTGGCCGCGCCTATGATCGCGGCTGGTCGGCGTAGCGGAGTGTATCAGGGTTGAGCGACACGCGCGACGAGCCGCCAACTGCCCGATCGCGTCCGTTGCGCCTCTTGGCGGGGGGCACGGCGCTGCTCGCGATCGCGCTGGCGGTGGTGTGGGGTGTGCGCAAGCCGATCGCCGAACATGTGATCGATCGCACCTTCGCGGCGCGGCATGTGCCCGTGCGCTACACGCTCACCGATCTGGGTCTTGGGCGGCAGCGGCTGACCGGCATCGTCATCGGCGATCCCGCGCATCCCGATCTCGTCGCCGACTGGATCGAAACCGAAACCGGCATCAGCCTGTCCGGACCCGAACTCGCGGGTTTGCGGATCGGCCATGCGCGCCTCCGCGGGCGGCTGGTGAACGGCCGTCTATCGTTCGGCAGCCTCGACCGGCTGCTTCCCGCCTCGTCCGGCAAGCCTTCCGCGCTGCCGGCGATCGACGCGCGGATCGCCGACCTTCGCGTTCGGCTGGAGACGGTGTCCGGGCTCGTCGGGCTGCGCATTTCGGGCGCCGGGCGGCTCGATAACGGCTTTCGTGGCAGCATCGCCGCGGCGAGCGACGAACTGCGCGCCGGCGGCTGTTCGGGGGCGGGGGCCTCGGCGGTGATGGCCATCCATGTCGCGAAAGCCGGCCCCACCCTCACCGGGCCGGTGAGGCTTGCGTCGATCGCCTGCAAAGGGGTGAGCGCGCGGACAGCGGCGGCCGACGTCTCGGTGACGCTTACGCCGGGCTTCGACCGCTGGCAGGGCCAGGCACGCGCCCATGTCGCGCAAATCCGAAGCGTCGGCCTTGCCACGCGCGACGTCGCCGGCGAGATCGGCTTTGCCGGCGACGCACGCCGCACCACGGGCACGATCGCGGCGCACAGCGGCGGCTTCACGAGCCGCGGCGTCGCGGGCGCGGCGCTCACGCTGGCGGGCCGCTATGCCGTGGCCGGCGGCGCCGTCCGCTATGATGGCCAGGCGGGTGGCCATGGCATCGCCATGGCGCCCGATCGTCTCGCGCCGATCGCCCGGATCGCGGGACGCGCCGCCGGAACGCCGGTGGGACCGCTGCTCAACCGGCTGACGGCAGCGGCGGTCGCGGCGGGCAAGCGCTTCGATCTCGACGCGACGCTCGCCGCCACGACCGCGGGTGGCACGCCGCACGTCGGCGTGTCGCAGGTGGCGCTGAACGCCGCCTCGGGGGCGCGGGTCGCGCTTGCAGGCAGCGGGATCGGCTATGATGGAATCCAATTCACGCTTGGCCGGGCTCACGCCCGGATCGGCGGCGGCAGCCTTCCCGACGGGGTGGCGACCATCGCCTCGGGCGCGAGCGGAATCGTGGCGAACGTGGTCATCCAGCCCTACACGGCGGGCGCGGCGCGGCTGGCGCTGGCGCCGGTGCGCATCGGGATGGCGGGCGGTGCCGTTCGGATCGTCACTCGCGCGACGCTGTCGGGGCCGCTGGGCGATGGCCGGGTGGAGGGGCTGGCCGTGCCGCTCGATCTGCGCTGGAACGGCGGCCTTCTGGTCAACCCGGCCTGTACGCCGGTGGCGTTCGCGCGGCTGGCGCTGTCCGGCCTCGTGCTTGCGCCATCGCGGATCACGCTGTGTCCCACAGGACCCGCGTTGCTGCGCGCCACGGCCGCTGGCGTCTCGGTGGCGGTACGCACCGGGCCGGTGGCTCTCGACGGCACGCTCGGCCGCACGCCGCTCACGCTGACGGCCGCGGGGGGCGGCATCGACCGAAGCGGCTTTACGCTGACGACGGTGGCGGCAAGCATCGGCGCCGCCGATCGCGCGACGCGCATCGATGTCGGGCGGCTCGCCGGGCGCTTCGCGGGCGGCATGGCAGGCGGGACGTTCGCGGGCGCGGGCGGGCGGATCGGCACGGTGCCGCTCGTCCTCTCCGACGCCGCGGGCGATTGGCGTTTGGCGGAGGGGCGTCTCACGCTCGGCGGGCGGCTGGCGGTGAGCGACACGCAGACGCCCGCGCGGTTCAAGCCGTTGCGCGCGGAATCCGTCGCCTTCACGCTCGCCGGCGGCGCGATCACCGCGAACGCAAGCCTCCACGAACCGGCGAGCGGTGTCCGGGTCGCCGACGTCACGATCGTCCATGCGCTGGGCAGCGGGGCAGGCCATGCCGATCTGCGGGTGGCGGCCCTTGCCTTCACCCCCGGTTTCCAGCCCGATCGGCTCACCCCGCTGACGCTCGGTGTGATCGCCGATGTGCGCGGCACCATCGACGGCGCCGCGCAGATCGCCTGGGATCCGCGCGGCGTGACGAGCGGCGGCGACTTCCACACCGGCGCGATCGATCTCGCCGCCGCGGTCGGCCCGGTCACGGGGATCGCGGGGACGATTCACTTCACCGACCTGCTCGCGCTCCAGAGCGCACCGGGGCAGATGGCCACGGTGAAGACGATCAACCCCGGCATACCGGTGAGCGACGGCATCATCCGCTACCAGACGCTGCCAGGTGCGCGCGTGCAGGTGGAGGGCGCGGCATGGCCCTTTGCCGGCGGCACGCTGCGGCTCGACCCTACCTTGCTCGATTTCGCGCAGGCGGGCGAACGGCGCATGACCTTCCACGTCGCGCATGTCGCGGCCGACCAGTTCCTCCAGCAGTTCGATTTCAAGAATCTCGACGCGAGCGGCGTGTTCGACGGGGTGCTGCCAATGATCTTCGATGCGAGCGGCGGCCGGATCGAGGGTGGCGCGCTCAAGGTGCGCGACGGCGGCGGCACGCTCGCCTATGTCGGCGAGATCAGCCAGAAGGATCTCGGCACCTGGGGCAATATCGCATTCCAGGCGCTTAAATCACTGCGCTATCGCAGCTTGGAGATTGCGCTGAACGGGCCGCTGGCGGGCGAGATGGTGACGGAGGTGCGGTTCGCCGGGATCAGCCAGGGGCAGGGGGCGAAATCCAATTTCCTCATCCGGCGGCTGCAGCGGCTGCCGTTCGTGTTCAACATCCGGATCAAGGCACCGTTTCGCGGGCTGCTCGATTCGGCACAGTCCTTCTACGATCCCAAGCGGCTGGTGCAGCGCAACCTGCCGCAGTTGCTCGAAGAACAGGACAAGCGCGCCGCGCCGCCCGCACCCGCGCCCATCGTTCAGCCCCCCGCAAGCAGGATCGTGCCATGACCGAAACAGGATTGACGATGGAGCCGGGGACCACGACCTTCGTGCGCAGGATGCGGGATGGAATGACGATCGCGCTGGCGGCACCGGCGATGCTGACGGGCTGCGTCAACGTATCGGCGCCGGACAAGCCGATCGTCATCAATCTGAACATCAACGTCACGCAGGAAGTGGTGTACCGTCTGGACGGCCAGGCGAAATCGCTGATCCAGCAGAATCCGGGGATTTTCTGATGAAGACCATGACGATCATCACCGCGGCGACACTCGGCATCGCGGGCCTGTGCGGCATCGCCTCGGCACAGCGCGACCCGGCCTATGCCGCCGCACGCGCGAGCGGGCAGGTGGGTGAGCAGCCCGACGGCTATCTCGGCCTCGTCGGCGCGGGCAGCGGCGAATATCGCGCGCTGGTCAACAACATCAATATCCAGCGCAAGGCGGCCTATACGCAAAAGGCCACCGCGACCGGCGCCACGGTGGAGCAGCTCGCCTTCACCAGCGGCTGCAACCTGATCGCGCAGACCGCGCCGGGCGAGAAATACCGCACCCCCGATGGCGTGTGGAAGACGCGCACCGCCGCCGCGCCGGAGCGCGATTCGCGCTGCGTGTAACGTCCTGCGCGGCCAGCATTGCGGGGCGGCGCCGACGGGCCGCCGCCCCGGTTGACTTGATCCCACCCCTTTTCTAAACGGGCCATGCAGCGGGAGGGCCTGGCCTTCGCCGCGCGTGTCCGTCGCCATCCGCAAGGCTGGCGACGTTTTCTTATCGGGATGCTTTGTTGGCCGACGACCGCCAGATCGACGACCTTGACCACCGTATCGCGCAGGCGCGTGCGGGTGGCGCGGTGCGTGACGGCGGTCCGAAGCGGCCGGCGAAGGGCTATTCGCAAGGCTCGCGCGTGCTCGCCGAGCTGATCGGCGCGCCCATTGGTGGCGGGGTGATCGGCTGGGCGCTGGACCGGTGGCTGGGCACCTCGCCCTGGTGCCTGCTGGTGCTGGTCGTGCTCAGCTTCGTCGTGGCGTTCCGCAACATCTACCGCATCTCGAAGGAGCGCGCCGAATGATCGCGGCTCCCTGCACAGTACGAGGACATGGCCGTGGCCGGTAAGATCGATCCCATGGAGCAGTTCCAGGTCGAGCCCGTGCTCGGCCGGCACCTGATGATCGGCGGGTTCGACCTGTCGTTCACCAACTCCGCGCTGTTCATGGTCGTGGTGTTCGTGCTGCTCGCGGTCTTCGTCTCGGGCGGCCTCAAGCGCCAGCTCATTCCCGGCCGCTGGCAGGTGATGGTCGAGGGCGCGGTGGGCTTCATCGACGACATGATGCGCGTGAACATCGGGCCCGAGGGCAAGGCGTTCGCGCCTTATATCTTCTCGCTCTTCTTCTTCATCCTGTTCGCCAATTTCATCGGCGTGCTGCCGCTCGCGATCCTGCCGCACCTCCATACCTTCGCGGTCACCAGCCACATCACGGTCACCGCGGTGCTGGCGTTCGTGTCGTTCGCGATCGTGCTGATCGTCGGCTTCGCGCGGCACGGCCTCAAATTCTTCTCGCTGTTCGTGCCGCACGGCGCGCCGGCGTGGCTGATGCCGATCATCATCCCCGTCGAATTCGTGTCGTTCATGGTGCGCCCGTTCAGCCTCGGCCTGCGTCTGTTCGTCGCGATGACGGCGGGGCATATCCTGCTCGAGGTGTTCGGCAGTTTCGTGGTGCAGGGTTTCAACGCCGGTGGCACGCTCGGGCCCGTCGTCAGCGTGCTCAGCTTCGTGATGATCGTCGGCGTGTCGGCGCTGGAGCTGCTCGTCTGTGCGATCCAGGCCTATGTGTTCGCGCTGCTCACCTCGCTTTATCTCAACGACGCGGTGCATCTGCACTAGGTCGCGGTTTTCAATATCCATTCGGTTTCAACAGGAGTTTCGACATGACTGATCTTGGTGCAATGTACATCGGTGCCGGCCTCGCGGCGATCGGCGTTGGCCTGGCCGCGCTCGGCGTGGGCAACGTCTTCGGCTCGTTCCTCGAGGGCGCGCTGCGCAACCCGGGTGCCGCGGACGGCCAGCAGGGCCGCCTGTTCATCGGCTTCGCGGCTTCGGAGCTGCTCGGCCTGATCGCGTTCGTCGTCGCGATCCTCATCCTCTTCGTCGTCAAGTAAGCGAAGGGCGAGCGCTTCCATGCCGCAGCTATCCCAAATCGGTGCGATCTACGCCTCGCAGCTGTTCTGGCTCGCGATCGTATTCGGGCTGATCTATTTCGGGATCGGCAAGGCGATGGTGCCCAGGATCGAGCGGACGATCGACGATCGTTCCGCCCGGATCGCGGGCGACCTCGCTGCGGCGGAAGCGGCGCGTGCGGCGGCGCGTGCGGCGGACGAGGCCTATGAATCGGGCCTCGACGCGGCGCGGTCGACCGCGATGCATAAGGTCGCCGATGCCCAGCATGTGGCGACCGCCTCGCTCGAGGTGCGCATGAAGGCGAGCGACGCCGAGATCGCCGACCGGCTCGATGCCGCGACCGCGCGGATCGGCGACACCAAGCGCCAGGCGCTGGGCGAGATCGAGACGATGACGGTCGACGCGGTCGAGGCGATCGTCGCCAAATTGGCGGGCGTGACGGTCGATCGTGCCGCCGCCGAGCATCAGGTGAAGGCGGAATTGGCGCATGGCTGAGGCGAACCACCCGGTCACGCTGGCTACGACGAGGGGCACCGTGGAACTCCACACCGAACCGTCCGCCTTCGGCATCACCGCAGCGGGCTTCGTCGCGCTTTCCATGCTGGTGGTCATCGCCATCATCATCTGGAAGCGCGTGCCGGGCATGATCGCGGGCATGCTCGATGCCAAGATCGCCACAATTCGCGCGCAACTCGACGAGGCTTCGCGCCTGCGGGCCGAAGCGGAGGCGATGCTGGTCGCGGCCAAGGCGCGCGATGCGGCGAGTGCCGGCGATGCGGCGTCGATCGTCGCCCATGCCGAGGCCGAGGCCAAGGCGCTGATCGCCAAGGCGGAAGCCGACGCCAATGATCTGATCGCACGCCGTGGCCAGATGGCGGAAGACAAGATCGCTGCGGCCGAGCGTTCGGCGCTCGAAGAGGTGCGCACCACCGCGGCCGATGCCGCCGCGCGGGCCGCGGCGACGCTGATCGCGCAGGCGCATGGCGCCGACAGCGACCGCGTGCTGGTCGATCGGGCGATCGCCGGTCTCGGCCGTCCCAACTGACGCTCCGGTTCTGCGGAGCCGGGTGCGGATAAGGATCGATCATGCCCTGGCTGTTCCTCGGCATGGCCGTCATCTCCGAAGTGGCCTGGGCGCTCAGCCTGAAATGGGCGGCGATGCTGGGCACGTGGCAAGCCGCGAGCGCCCCCATCCTCATCAGCTTCGTCACCATGGGCCTGCTCGCGCTCGCCATGCGTGGGCTGCCGGCGGGCACCGCCTATGCGATGTGGACCGGATCGGGCGCGATCGGCGTGATCGTCGGCGGCGTCATCCTGTTCGGCGAGCGGGTGAGTCCGGTGCAAGGCGGCTTCATGGCGCTCACCGTGCTGGGCATCATCGGCACCAAGCTGTTCGCGCAGGGCTGAGCAGGTCGCCACTCGTCGTCGCTGCGTCTCACTTGGCCGCAGACCGGCGGCAGGGTCATTGCCGCTTTCCCCGCACTCGGGTCTAGGACGGGCTTCCGATGCCACCATCCTCATCCCTGATCGCGTTGGCGCTCGCGCTGGCCGCCACGCCGACCGTTGCCGGGGCACAAGCCATGGTCCAGCCGCTGCCGGCGCGCACGGACGCCGATCGGCTGGCCGACACGATGCGCCAGCTGGCGGTCAGCCCGCAGGACGTGAACACGCTGGCGACGGCCGGCGAATTGTCGCTGAAGCTCGACGATCTCACCGCAGCGGCGGGGTTCTTCGCGCGCGGCGACAAGGTCGATCCGCGCAACCCGCGGGTGAAGGCGGGCGAGGGCGCGCTGATGGTCCGCTCCGAGCGGCCGGGCGAGGCTTTGCGCTATTTCGCGCAGGCGGAAAGCTATGGCGGCGACGTGCGCGGCTTCGCGGCGGATCGCGGGCTGGCCTATGATCTCGTCGGCGATCAGCCGCGCGCGCAGCAGCAATATCGGATCGCGCTGAAAGCCGATCCACAGGACGACGAGACCGTGCGCCGCTACGCGCTGTCGCTGGGGATCGCGGGCAAGCGCGACCAGGCGATCGCCGTGATCGAGCCGCTGTTGCGCAAAAACGACCGTGCGGCGTGGCGATCGCGCGCGTTCATCCTGGCGATGGGCGGCGATCAGGCGGGCGCCGAACATATTGCGACGACGATGATGCCGCCGGGCATGGCGCAGGGGCTGTTGCCGTTTTTCCAGCGGCTGCCGACGCTCTCGGTGGTCGATCGCGCCTTCGCGGTCCATTTCGGCGAGGTGCGGGCGAGCGCGGAGCGGATCGCGGACGCGCGGATGGCACCGGCCGCGGGGCCATTGGCGCCCGAACCCGTGGTGCAGGTGGCGGCGCAAAGTGCGCAGCCCGTGCTCCAGCCCGTAAAGCCGAAAAAGGATCGCCGCTCGAAACGCGAGCGTGAAGCACAACCGGTTGCGATCGCCACCGCGACGACTCCGGTGCTCCCGCCGCCACCGGCCTATCGCGGCCAGAACGGCGTGGTGCTCGCGAGCACGGCGATGGCGCCGCCGCGCGCAGTGGTGCAGCGGCTTCCGCAGGCGACCGTCCCGGCGGTTCAGCCCTATCGTGCGCCCGTGACCACGGCGCCCGTCGTCGCACGGATCCAGCCGGTCCCATTCCAGCCCGTCAAGCCGTTGTCGGTGGTGGTGGCCAGCCAACCGGCGATTCCCGTGGCGCCCGTGGCGCCCGTGGCGATCGCCACGGCTTCGCCATCGGTGTCGCCGACGCCGGCATCGGAGGTCGCGGTGCCGCTGCCGACGCCCGGCTTCTCGAGCGTGGCGGCAGCGCCGGTGCGTTCCGTCTCTCCGACAGTGACGCCGCCCGTCCACCACGTCGCGCGCGCGAGCGAAGACACGATTCTGGCTCGGATCATCGCGGGGCTGTCGATCCCGGCGGCCGAACTCGACGCCGCCGCGCCGCCGCGGCCGGGTGCCGCCGCACCGGTTGCGGTAGCCGCCGCCGACGACACCGAGCGGCTCGCCGCGCAAGCCGAGGCCGAGAAGGTGGCCGCCGAACGCGTCGCCGCGGAGCGCAAGGCCGCGCTCGACAAAAAGGCCGCCGACCGCAAGGCCGCTGCCGACAAGAAGGCGCTCGCCGCCAAGAAGGCCGCCGCTGAAGAAAAGGCGGAAGCCGCCAAGGAAGCCGCCGAGCAGCGCAAGCTGGAGCGCGCCAATCCCGAGCGCATCTGGGTTCAGGTCGCCGGCGGTGCCAACGAGGACGATCTGCCCAAGGCGTGGAAATCGGCCAAGGCCAAGGCGCCCGACATCTTCGGCAGCCGCGGCGGCTGGAGCACGCCCCTGCGCGCGACGAACCGCGTGCTGGCCGGGCCGTTCAAGACGTCCGATGAAGCGCGCGATTTCGTCAACGATCTGAAGAAGAAGGGCGTCTCCGCCTTCACCTTCACCAGCGAGGCGGGGCAGCCCGTCGTCAAGCTGCCCAAGTGAGCGGCCACGCGCCCTGGGCTTCGGACCCGGCGCGCAGCAAAGGACGGCTTCACGAGGAACAGAACGGGACCAGGGGCCCGCGCGACTCGTTCCAGCGCGATCGCGACCGGATCATCCACTCGATCAGCTTCCGCCGGCTGCGGCACAAGACGCAGGTGTTCATGGCGCCCGATGGCGACCATTTCCGCGTGCGGCTCACTCACAGCCTGGAGGTGGCGCAGATCGGCCGGACGATCGCGCGCGCACTCGGGTTGAACGAGGATCTGACCGAGGCGCTGTGCCTGGCGCACGATATCGGCCACCCGCCCTTCGGCCATGCCGGCGAGGATGCGCTCAAGGCGGCGCTGGCGGACGCTGGCGGGTTCGATCACAACGGCCATACGCTGCGAACGCTGACGCGGATCGAGCGGCCCTATCCGCGGTTCGACGGGCTCAATCTCAGTTGGGAGGCGCTGGAGGGGTTGGCCAAGCATAATGGGCCGATCCGCCATCCGGGATGGGCGCTGGCCGAAGCCGATGCGGACTATCCGCTCGACCTGACGAGCTGGCCGAGCCTGGAGGCGCAGGTGGCGGCGATCGCGGACGATATCGCCTATGACAATCACGATATCGACGACGGTCTGCGCGCGGGCCTGCTGACGCTGGATCAATTGTTGGCCGTGCCCATCGTCGCGCGCGGATGGGACGCGGCGTGCGCGCGCTTTCCCGAAGTGGCGCCGAAGCGCCTCGCCAGCGAATTGGTGCGCGGGCAGATCGGCCTGATGGCCAACGATCTGATCGCCGAAACCCGGTCGCGGATCGCGCGGAGCGGCGTCGGCGACGTGGCCGACGTGCGTGCCGCCGGCGAATGTCTGGTCGGTTTTTCGGACGCGATGCGGCGCGAGGAGCGCGACCTCAAACGCTTCATGTACGCCAATCTTTACCACCATCCGGTGCAACTGGCAGCGGCTGAGGCGGCGCACGGCATCGTCGCCGGGCTGTTCGCCGCCTATCAGGGCGATCCGGATGCGCTGTCGGAGGAGTGGCGCGACCGGCTGCCCGAGGACGAACCCGGCCGCAGCCGCCACATCGCCGATTTCATCGCCGGCATGACGGACCGCTATGCGATTACCGCCTATCGCCGGGTGGTGGGGCCGATCGATCTGCCCGAAGGCTTTTGACGACCGGCCCAGATTCGCTCAGCGTGCCGAGATCTCGACGCCCGCGGCGCTGCTCTGCACATCGGCGAGGCGGAACGAGACGGGCATGCCGCCAGCCGTGCCGCTGACGCGATCGCCGCGCACGACCAGGTGGAAGGTGCTGCCCGTCGAGCTGCGGCCATCGATCACCTGCATCGCGCCGGTGCCCTTGGCCGCGGTATAGACATAGGTCTGGCCGTCGCGGGTGAAGCGCTGCTGGCCCTCGGGCGCATGCGCCATGCCGATCGTCGAGGTGAGCGCGGCAGCGGCAGTGGCGAGGATCGCGAGGGTCTTGCGCATGATCGTGTCTTTCGCAGGAGGGACGTTCCGCACCGGAACCTTGGGCTAGGAAATTATTGCGATGCAGCATCAGTTGCAAATGCAAACCCATCTTCGCTGCGTGCATTCGGTGCAATCGCGTGAGCGCATGATTTGAGTAGCGGTGGCGCTTGGGCTAGGGCGCACGCATCCTAGCCAGCCTGGAATTCGCATGACGCTCTACACCCGTTTCGCCGCGCACATCGATGCGGCGCTCGACACGCTCGTGACCGCGGGGGCGCTGCCCGCCGATATCGCGCGCCGGAACGTCACGGTCGAGCCGCCGCGCGACGCCACCCATGGCGACCTCGCCACCAACGCCGCGATGGTGCTGGCCAAGCCCGCGAAGGCGAACCCGCGCGCGCTTGCCGAAGCTTTGGCGGCCGAACTCGGCAAGCTGGACGAGGTGGCGAGCGTCAGCGTTGCCGGACCGGGCTTCATCAATCTCGTCCTCACCGACGATAGTTGGCGGGCCGAACTCGCCGCCATCACCGATGCCGCCGCCGATTACGGCCGCTCGAACGTCGGGGGCGGGCAGACCGTCAACATCGAATATGTCTCCGCCAACCCGACCGGGCCGATGCACATGGGCCATTGCCGCGGCGCGGTGGTGGGCGATGCGCTGGCGAACCTGCTGGAGTTCGCCGGTAATCGCGTGATCCGCGAATATTATGTGAACGATGCCGGCGGGCAGGTGGACGTCCTCGCCCGCTCGGTCCATCTTCGCTACCGCGAGGCGCTGGGCGAGACGGTGACGATCCCCGAAGGCCTCTATCCCGGCGACTATCTCGTGCCCCTGGGCCAGGCGCTCGCCGCGGAATTCGGCGATCGGTTCGTGGGCGAGAACGAGGGCGAGTGGCTCGCGCTGTTCCGCACGCGCGCGGTGGCGGCGATGATGAACCTGATCCGCGCCGATCTCGCGCTGCTCGGCATCCATCACGAGACCTTCGCATCGGAGGCCGCACTGCAGGCCGCGCGCAAGCCCGAGGCGGCCGAAGCCGTGCTGCGCGCGCGCGGGCTCGTCTATGACGGCGTGCTCGAAGCGCCGAAGGGCGAAACGCCCGACGACTGGGAGCCGGTCGAGCTGCCGCTGTTCCGCTCGACGCGCTTCGGCGACGATCAGGATCGCCCGATCAAGAAGTCCAACGGGCAATGGACCTATTTCGGGGCGGACCTCGCCTATCATTTCCAGAAGGCGGAACGTGCCGATGCGCTGATCGACATCTGGGGCGCGGATCATGGCGGCACGGTCAAGCGGATCGTCGCCGCGGTCGAGGCGCTGACCGAGGGGCGCACGCCGCTCGACGTCAAGCTCGTGCAGATGGTCCGCCTGCTCCGCGGCGGCGAACCGGTCAAGATGTCGAAGCGCGCGGGCAATTTCGTGACGTTGGCCGATGTGGTGAATGAGGTCGGCAAGGACGTGGTGCGCTTTACCATGCTGACGCGGCGATCCGATGCGCAGATGGACTTCGATTTCGCCAAGGTGGTCGAGGCGTCGAAGGACAATCCGGTCTTCTACGTCAATTACGCGCACGCCCGGATCGCATCGCTCCACCGCCGCGCCGCCGAGGCGGGGATCGCCGACGGCGCGCCCGACCTGTCCCGGCTTGATACGGAAGAGCTGGCGCTGGTGAAGCTGGCGGCGCAGTTCCCGCGCATCGTGGAGACCGCGGCCAATGCGCGCGAGCCGCACAGAATAGCGTTCTATCTATACGACTTAGCTGCCGCCTTTCACGCGCTGTGGAATGTCGGGAACGATCGGCCCGACCGTCGCTTCCTCGTCGTCGAGGATCCCGAGGCCACGCGTGCGCGTCTGTTCTTGGCGTCGGCCGTCGGACAGATTATCCGTAACGGACTCTCGATCATGGGCGTCGAGGCGGTGTCGGAGATGAAGTGATGGCCGAGGACATGCACCTGCGCGAGGAGGACCGGCTGCCCTGGCTCGAAACCGTCGAGCCGGACGATCACGCCGGGCCGCCGATCGGCCGCGTCGTCGGTCTGGTGATCCTGGGCCTCGTCGTGCTCGCTGGGATCGTCTTCGGCATCTACCGGCTGCAGCGCCATCCGGTGAACGGCAATGGCGAGCTGATCGCGGCGCAGGAGGGCGATTACAAGGTAAAGCCCGACGATCCCGGCGGGCTGAAGGTGGAGGGCGAGGGCCAGTCGGCGATCGCCACCAGCGCGGGCAAGGGCGCGGGCAACGGCGCGATCGACCTGAAGGCCGTACCCGAGGCGCCGGTGGCAACGCACCGCCCCGCCGCCAAGCCCACCGCCGTGGCCGAGGGCGGCCGCAACGCGGTGTCGCAAGTGCCCGAATCGCACAGTCGCCTCGTCGCCGCCGCACCCGTCACGGTGGTGCGTCCGCCCGCGGCCGGTGCGGGTGGCGGCGGTTCGCTCGTCCAGCTCGGCGCCTATCCGAGCGAGGCAGCGGCGAACGCCGCCTGGACGACGGTGTCGAAGCGGTTCGGCTATGTCGCCTCGCTCGGCAAGTCGGTGCAGCCGGTCGCCACCGGCGGGCGCACGCTCTACCGGCTGCGCGTCAACGCCGGCAGCGCGAACGCGGCGGCGGATATCTGCGGGCGGCTCCGCGTGGCGGGCGAAAGCTGCTTCGTTGCGAGCTGACCGGCACGCGGAAGAGGTGGCGGGGCGTTCGCCGGCGCGATAGACGATGGGCATGAAGCCCGTCATCTTCGGCCTGTCCGGCCCCGTCCTCACCGCCGACGAGCGCGGCTTTTTCGCCGAGGCGGAGCCGGCGGGCTATATTCTGTTCCGCCGCAACGTCGAAACGCGCGCGCAGCTTCGCGCGCTGACCGACTCGCTGCGTGCGCTCGCGGGCCGCGACGATCTGCCGATCCTGATCGACCAGGAGGGGGGCCGCGTCGCACGCATGGGGCCGCCCGAATGGCCGGCCTTTCCTGCGGGCCCCCGATTCGATGCGTTGTACGAGATCGCGCCGATGTCGGGCATCGAGGCGGCGCGCGCCAACGCCCATGCGCTAGGGCTGATGCTGAGCGAAGTGGGGATCAGCGTCGATTGCCTGCCGCTGCTGGATGTCGGCCAGCCGGACACGACCGACGCGATCGCCACGCGCGCCTATGGCCGCGAGCCGATGCGCGTGGCGGCGATGGGGCGGGCGACGCTGGAGGGACTGGCGGCCGGCGGCGTGGTGGGCGTGGTGAAGCATATGCCGGGGCACGGCCGGGCGCGGGTCGACAGCCATTATGCGCTGCCGACCGTGACCGCATCCGACGCCGAACTAGCGGTGGATTTGGCGCCGTTTCACACGCTCAATCAAGCACCTATGGGCATGACCTCGCACATCGTCTTCGAGGCTTGGGACGCCGATCGCCCCGCCACGCTGTCGCCGACCGTGATCGCCGACATCATCCGCGGGCGGATCGGGTTCGACGGGCTGTTGATGACCGACGATATCGACATGAAGGCGCTGAGCGGATCGGCCGCGGACAAGGCGGCAGGGGCGATCGCGGCGGGTTGCGACATCGTGCTCGATTGCTGGGCGCGGATGGACGAGATGGTCGCGATCGCCGATCGGCTGGGCGAGATCGCCGATCGGTCGCGCGAGCGCCTGACGCGCGCGATGGCGAGCGTCGGCGTAGGCCGGGGCGATTTCGCCGAACAGATCGCCAAGCGCGACGCACTGCTGGCGCTCGTACCCTAGCGCCATGGCGGCCACCGACGACAGGCTGACGCTGGATCTGGATGGCTGGGAAGGGCCGCTCGACCTGCTGCTGGCGCTTGCCCGCGGGCAGAAGGTCGATCTGCGCGCGATCTCGATCCTGGCGCTGGTGGAGCAATATCTCGGCTTCATGGAGCGCGCGCGGGCGTTGCAACTGGAACTCGCCGCCGACTACCTCGTCATGGCGGCGTGGCTCGCCTATCTCAAGTCCGCGCTGCTGCTGCCGCGCGATCCGGCGGTCGAGCCCGATCCGGACGAACTCGCGCTGCGGCTTCAGCTCCGGCTCGAGCGGCTCGATGCGATGCGCGACGCTGGGGCGCGGCTGATGGCGCGCGATCGGCTCGGTCGCGACGTGTTCGCGCGCGGTGCGCCCGAAGGACTGCACAACGTGAAGACTGCGGCATGGCAGGTCGGCTTTTTCGACCTTGCCACCGCTTATGGGCGGGTCGCGGCGCGCACCCGGCCGGTGTTCCACGTCGTCGCCGATCGCCAGGTGATGACGCTGGAGACTGCGCTCGAACGGCTCGTCGCGCTGCTGGGCGTCCAGATCGACTGGCAGCGGATCGAGCGCTTTCTTCCGGACGGCACCGATGGGCTGCGGCGATCGGCGCTGGCGTCGAGTTTTCTAGCCGCGCTCGAACTCGCGCGACAGGGCCGCGTGACGTTGCGCCAGGCCGAGCCGTTCGCGCCACTCTATCTCAAGGCGGGCGCATGACGTCGCCGGGTGATGCCGAGCGCGCGGTCGAGGCGGTGCTGTTCGCCGCGACCGAGCCGATGACCGCCGATGCGATCCGCGCGCATGTTGGCGTCGACGTGCGTGCGCCGCTGCTGGCACTGGCGGCGCATTACGCGGGGCGGGGGGTAAATCTCGTATGTCGCGGCGAGCGCTGGCATTTCCAGACCGCGCCCGATCTGGCGCATCTGCTGCGCCGCGATCGCGAGGAGCCGCGCCGCCTGAGCCGCGCCGGGGTCGAGACGCTGGCGATCGTGGCCTATCACGAGCCGGTTACGCGCGCCGAGATCGAGGCGATCCGCGGCGTGGCGGTGGCCAAGGGCACGCTGGACGTGCTGATGGAGGCAGGGTGGGTGCGCCCGGCGGGCCGCCGCGAGGTGCCGGGACGGCCGCTCGTCTATGCGACCACGCCGCATTTTCTGGCGCATTTCGGGCTGGCCTCGCGCCGCGATCTGCCGGGGATGGAGGATCTGCGCGCCGCCGGTTTGCTCGATCCGGTCGATCTGGCGTTGGAGGTGGAAAAGACGCGCGAGGAGGACTAGATAGACTTGAAGTTTCGGGAGAATTGTCATGGGCGGTTTCAGCCCCATCCACCTGCTCGTCCTCGCCGTCGTGGCGATCCTTCTGCTCGGCGGCGGCCGTTTCTCCAATTTGATGGGAGACGTGGCCAAGGGCGTGAAGAACTTCAAGAAGGGCATGTCGGAGCATGACGACGACGAAACCAAGCCCGCTGCCCGGATCGAAGCCAAGAAATCGGCCGATCCCGCGTTCGATCGCGATGGCAACCGCGTCCGCGACGATCGCCCTTGATCCGGCGCGCAGCGGTCGGCGGGGAAGGCTGAGATGTTCGATATCGCTCCATCCGAGTTCATGCTGGTGGCGTTCGTCGCGCTGATCGTGATTGGGCCCAAGGACCTGCCCAAGGCGATGCGGTTCCTCGGCCACTGGGTGGGCAAGGCGCGTGGCGTCGCCCGCCAGTTCCGGTCCGGCTTCGACGAGATGGTGCGGGAGGCGGAGCTTGCCGACATGGAGAAGCGCTGGGCGGCCGAGAACGAGCGGATCATGCGCGAGCATCCGGCGTCCGACGTCGCGGTGGCTGAGCCGGCGATGACGGATCACGGCATCGTCGATCACAGCGACGTTCCCGTCCATGTCGAAAAGCCGGCGATCGTCGCAGCGGCGCCCGGATCTCCCGCGCCGCATCCCGACGGGGCGCCGTCATGAGCGAGATCGACGACAGCCGGGCCCCGCTGCTCGATCACCTCATCGAACTGCGCCGGCGCCTGCTGTATTGTACGGCGGCCATCGCGGTTACCTTTTGCGCCTCGCTCTATTTCTCACGCGAGATCTTCGGCTTTTTGCTTCACCCGCTGAAGGCCGCGGGTCAGAATACGGTGATCTACACCCAGATCTTCGAGGCGTTTTTCGTTCAGGTGAAGGTCGCGTTCTTCGCGGCGATGATGCTGTCGTTTCCGGTGATCGCCAACCAACTGTGGCAGTTCGTGGCGCCGGGCCTTTATCGCAAGGAGCGCCGGGCGCTTCTGCCGTTCATCTTCGCGACGCCGGTGCTGTTCCTGTCGGGGGCGGCGCTCGCCTATTTCGTCGCGGTGCCGATGGCGCTTCACTATCTGCTCGGCTTCCAGGGCAGCGTCGGTGGCGTGACACAACAGGCGCTCCCGGCGATCGGCAATTACCTGTCGTTCATCCAGCAATTTCTCTTCGGTTTCGGTCTGGCGTTCCTGCTGCCGGTGTTGCTGATGCTGCTGGAGCGCGCTGGGATCGTCACGCGCAAGCAACTGGTGGGCGCGCGGCGCTATGCGATCGTGGCGTCGGTCGCGATCGCCGCGGTGCTCACGCCGCCCGATCTGATGAGCCAGGTGCTGCTCGCGGTGCCGCTCATCATTCTCTACGAGGCCGCGCTGATCGGCATCTGGTTCACCGAGCGCAAACGCGCCAAGGATGCGGCCAAGGACGTAGTCTCCGCCTGAACCGCATATGCGAAAAGGGCTCCCGCATCGCTGCGAGAGCGCTTGGTCATGCGCTCCGGTGTAGCCTTATTTGGCGCCCGAATCGTCGGCCGCCTTGGTGACCGTCTTGCCTGCCGAGCTGACGTCCTTGCCGGCGCCGGCGACGGTGTTGCACGCGCTCACCATCAGCATGCCCGCGACCATCGTCAATCCAACCAGTTTACGCATGTTCGATCTCCTAAAAGCGTGGGTAACCCCGCGAATTAGTGCACGGAACGACCGTCCTTCGTCAATCATGGCGAAGTCGTCGACGGGCGCCTGCTTTAAATGTGAAGACCCGGAAACGTCACCGGGGGGGAGGGTGGACGCTTCCGGGTCTATGGCTGGATAGCGAAAGCGGGGGGCATAAGGTCGCTATCCGAAGGTCATAACGGTGATCGGGAAAGGAGGTTCCGGCGGGGCAGGGGTTTTTCTCCGCGTTGCCGAAAACGCCCCGTCGTCAATCGCGCCCCGTCACGCTGATCGCGATCTCATAGGCGCCGACGAGCGGGTCATGGTGCAGGGGCGCGCGCAATTGGCGCGACAGGCCTTCCATTACGCGGCCATAGCGCGTGCCGGCGAGATCGCGGAGTTGATCGCTATCCACCAGCGACCGCGAGACGACGCGCAGCAGCGCCTTGCCGGGGTCCTCGGCGGGCTTCACGGCCACGCGGATCTGGGCGGATGGGTCGCAGTTGATCGCCAGCTCGATCGTCTCGGTCACGAGGAACGCCACGGCGACGGCGACGTCCTGATTGACGAGATAGGGGTCGATATCGATCGCGATACCGATTGCCGTCGATCCCTCGGGTGCGGTCGCGCGGATATTGGCGGCGAGTTCGCCGATCACCGCGCGCAGGTTCAGCCCGCGATTTTCCTCCATTTCCGCGAAATGGTTGCGATGGACGACCGCGAGCGCGTCGACGCGGCGCTGGATCGAGGAATAGGCCGCCGTCGCATCTGCGCTGCGCGCGCCGCGCGCATGGAAGTTGATGAGGCTGGAGATCACCTGAAGATTGTTCTTCACGCGGTGGTGCACCTCGCGCGTCAGCTTGGTCTGGCGGACGAGCCCCTCAGCCAGCCCAGCCTCGTGCAGCGCGACGGTGCGGCTGATCGCGCGGAACGTGTCGCCCAGCTCGCGGATCTCCTGCGCCGGCATCTGGTGGAGCGTGCCCGGATCGATCACCTCGCCCGGCGTGAACGCCGCGACGCTGGTGCGCAGCGCACGCAAGGGGCGGATCAGCAGCCGATCGACCACGAACCAGGCGATGCTCGCCGCCGCGGCCCACATCAGCAGCGGCAGCAGCAGGGCGATCACCAGCGGCGACGTGATCGGCGCGCTGCGAACGCTGGTGCGCAAGGCGAGCCCCGCGACCCCCAGGTCGATCCGCATCGTCTCCATGCGATCAAGCGGCTGGGCATCGGGGATCGACCCGAGGATCAGCGACCGCGACCCGTGGATCAGTTCGCTGCCATAGGGCGTCGCGTGCGCGGTCGGCAGGCCGATCCGCGCCAGAAACGCCTTGGGGAAGAACGCGCGAGCGACGGTCCGGCGTCCCGGTCCGGCCACCGCCATGACGAGGCCCTGGCCAGGCAGGATCTCGGCCACGATCGGCGTACCCATGGTGGGCAGGGCGACGCTGACCGCGACGGGCTCACCGCAGAGCACATGGCCGGCATGATCGGTGATGACGAAGCGGGTGCCGGCGACCGATTGCTGCGCGAAGACGCCCTGCGCGCGCGCGCAGCTCGGGGCGTCGGCGGGGTCGGCGCCGAGTGCGTTCACCGCGACGCGCAGCGCGGTCATGTCGCCCACCAGCTCGATCGCGATCGAGCGCGCGCTTTCGTCCGCGGAGACGCGCAACCGGGCGCGCATTTCCGCATCGGCGATCCGCGTCGTCTGCAGGGTGGCAAAGATCGCGATCAGCGCGAGCGGCAGCAACGCTGCGCTGAGGATCAGGAACAGTTTCGCGCCGGTCTGCATCCGGGCGAGTCGCGACACCGGACTGAGTGCCGTCAAGCGATCACGTGCGATGGCGGAATCGATGGAATTGTCTGAGGCCATGGCCGTTCGGCCGGCCGTCAGTCGAGCTTGCCGAGCAGGTCGAGCATCTCGTCGGGAACCGATTCTTCGACGGTTTTCTGATAGATCGACCGAAGCGCCGTGCCCATGTCGCGATCCTTGTTCTGGACCCTGGCTCCGGATGAATCGGGCTGCTTGGTCTTTGGCGTGTCGTGGCCCAAACTGAAAACATCCCCCTGCACGCCCGCACGTGAACGCGATAACAAACGATCTATCCCGAAGACCGGCCGGAAACCAGCCGGGCGCATACGCGATTTGGTGTCCCTGAAACCAAATTGCATCTCGATGGTTCCCGGTCAGACCGAAAAATCCGTCCTACGTCAACGCAGGCGGCCATTTCGCGGAAATGACATTGCAACGCGGCGGCCACCGGGACAGATGGAGGCCGCCATTCAGGGAGTATCCGTTACCCATGTCGCTCGGACAGCAACTCGCACCGCATCTCCCCTTCCTGCGGCGCTACGGCCGGGCCCTGACGGGCAGCCAGAATCATGGCGACAAATATGTCCGTGCGACGCTCGAGGCGATCGTCGCCGCGCCCGCCGAATTCCCGAAGGACGTCGATCCGCGTCTCGGCCTCTACAAGATGTTCCAGGGCATCTGGAATTCGACCAACTACGACGAGCTGGGCGACGAGGCGGCGGGCGACAGCCCGGAAGGCCATGAGGCGACCGCGCGCGCGCGGCTTGCCCGGATGACGCCGCTGTCGCGTCAGGCGCTGCTGCTGACGGCGATGGAGGGCTTCACGCCCGAGGATGCGGCTTATTTGATCGAGGTCGAGCCGAGCGAGCTGGATGATCTCGTCGCCGAGGCGATGCGGGAGATCGAGCAGCAGACCCGCGCGCGCGTGCTCATCATCGAGGACGAGCCGCTGATCGCGATGGATATCGAGACGATCGTCCGCGATCTCGGCCATGACGTGACCGGCGTGGCGGTGACCCGCGACGAGGCCGTGGGGCTTGCGATGGAGGATCGCCCCGGGCTGGTTCTGGCCGACATTCAGCTTGCCGACGACAGTTCGGGCATCGATGCGGTGAAGGACATCTTGGCCGAGTTCGAGGTTCCGGTGATCTTCATCACCGCCTTCCCCGAGCGGCTGCTGACGGGCGAACGGCCCGAGCCGACCTTCCTCATCACCAAGCCGTTCCAGCGATCGACGGTGAAGGCGGCGATCAGCCAGGCGCTGTTCTTCGACCAGAGCACGGTGCCGGCGGTATAAACGGGACCGTGCCCGCGGGATAAACAAGACAGTTACGGAGCCAAAACGGGTTTCGCGTGTTGGAACGATCATGGCTGATCCGAATGAACGCATCGAAGTCGAGGCACAGGACGCACGGGCGGGCGCGACGCCCGGCGTCACCCGCTATGTGCTCGGCATATCGCTGATATTGATCGTGGCGATCTTTGCGTTTCTCATTCTGCGCTGAGGTATCTCAGTGCATCCGCTGGCAAATGTCGGTGTCGAGTCTTATGTAGGCGACCGTGCGTGGAGCACGACGAGCGGGGTTGAAGCCATTTCCATGAACGATACGACGCCGCGCGACAGCGATGACGGCGAAGAAGAACTGGTCGTCGTCGAACACGTCTCGCTCTCCGATCCCGAGTTCAAGACTCAATTGGCGCAGGTCATTCCGCATCTTCGCGCGTTCGGTCGCTCGCTTTCGGGCAGCCGCGATCTGGCCGACGATCTCGTTCAGGAAACGCTGTTGAAGGCATGGGCGGCGCGCAAGCGCTTTCAAGCCGGCACGAACATGCGCGCATGGACGTTCATCATCCTGCGCAATCTGTATCTGTCGCAAATGCGCCGTGCGCGGTTCAAGGGCGAGTGGGACGATCTCGTCGCCGACCGCATCCTCGCGGCGCCTGCGAGCCAGGATCGCCATGTCGAACTGGGCGACATGCAGCGCGCGCTGATGCATCTGCCGCAGCCCCAGCGCGAGGCACTGATCCTCGTCGGCGCAGGCGGCTTCGCCTATGAAGAGGCCGCCGAAATCTGCAATGTGGCGGTCGGCACGATCAAGAGCCGGGTGGCGCGTGGCCGCGTGGCGCTCGAGACCATTCTGACGAACGGATCGCTCCCCTCGCGCCGCAGCCATGAGGTTGATGTCACGAAGACGGCGCTCGACACGATCATGGGCGAAGTCGAGGATCTGAGCCGCGGCCGCTAGCCGCCAGCGTCAGCGGCCGATCGGGATGCGGTCGAGCTGTTCGAGCGCGTGGCGCATGTCAGTCGGCAGATCGATGCGCGAGGAGAATGCACCCTTCAGCGCCGTGCCGACCGCATCGGTTTCGCGGGGCGAGCGGACGATGAAGTCGCCCCTGTTTCCCGCGTGAAGGCTGTGTGCATGATCCATGGCGTCTACAACCCCTGACACGAATATTTGTTGCGAGTCGGGGGCGAGAGGCGGAGCGGAAGCTGCATGAATGTCACCATCGCCCGTTCCAGCCTGGCGGAAGCGCTGCGAAGGGCACGCGCGGAGTCGCCGTTCCTCACGCTTCTGCTGACGCGCGAGCCGGAGATCGCCGCGCGGCTCGAGAGCGGCATGCTCGATCTCGCGGTTCATGACGCCACACCCGATATGCCGGTGGCACGGCAGTTGCGGCTGGAACGTCGGGCGCTCGCGCTGAACGTCGCGATCGGCGATCTGGCGGGGCTGCTCGATCTCGCGGCGGTCACGCAGGCGCTGAGCGATTTTGCGGACCGCGCGCTGGATCGTGCGATCGGGCAGGCGATCCGCGAACGGACTCCCGATGCCGAACCGCAGGGTTTCGCGGCGATCGCGCTCGGCAAACAAGGCAGCCGCGAGCTCAACTATTCGTCCGACATCGATCCGATCTTCCTCTTCGATCCGCAGATTCTCCCCCGTCGCCCGCGCGAGGAGCCGAGCGACGCGGCGGTGCGGATCGGGCGGCGGGTGGTCGAACTGCTCCAGGCGCGCGACGGCGACGGCTATGTGCTGCGCGTCGATCTTCGACTGCGGCCGTCGCCCGAAGTGACGCCGATCGTGCTGCCGGTGGATGCGGCGATCGGCTATTACGAGTCGCAGGCGCTCACCTGGGAACGCGCCGCCTTCATCCGCGCCCGCGCCGCTGCCGGCGACACGGGTCTCGGCGCGCGGTTTCTCGATGCGGTTCGGCCGTTCGTGTGGCGCCGCGCGCTCGATTTCGGTGCGGTTCAGGAAATCCGGGGCCTCACGCACCGGATCCGCGACCATCATGCGCAGGGCCAGGCGTTCGGCGCCGGTTACGATCTGAAGCGGGGCAGGGGCGGGATCCGCGAGATCGAGTTCTTCGCGCAGATCCACCAGTTGATCCATGGCGGCCGCGATCCGGCGCTGCGCGCGCCCGCGACACGCGACGCGCTGGCGGCGCTCGCCGCGGCCGGCCGGATCGATGCCGAGGATGCGGCCGTGCTGAGCGAGGCCTATACGCGGCTCCGCACGATCGAGCACCGCGTGCAGATGATCGACGACCGGCAGACTCATGCCCTGCCAGTGGCCGAAGCGCTCGATCGCGTCGCGCGGCTCCACGGCGTCCGTGACGCCGACGCGCTGCTCGACTGGCTGCGGCCGTCGGTCGGGCATGTCGGGCGGATCTACGATGCGCTGGACGGTGACGCGCAACCGACCCTGCCGCATGACCCCGAAGCGCTGGACGAGGCGCTCGCCTCGGCGGGTTTCGGCGATCCCGCCACGGCGCGGGTCCGGATCGCGGCATGGCGTCAGGGCGGCTATCCCGCGCTCCGCAGCCCGCCCGCGCGCGCCGCGCTGGAGGCGGTGTTGCCGACGCTGGTGCCCGCCTTCGCCGGCGTGCCGGATCCAAACGCGGCGCTGCTGCGCTTCGATGCGCTGCTCGAACGGCTGCCGAGCGCGATCAACATCTTTCGCCTGCTCGAGGCCCGGCCGGGGCTCGCGGCGCTGCTCGTCACGATCCTTTCGCATGCCGAACCCCTGGCCGAGGCGCTGGCGCGTCGTCCGGCCTTGCTCGACGGCCTGATCGACGCCTCCGCGCTCGATGCCGTCGGCAGCGTCGAAACGCTGGAGGCCGCGATGCGCGCGGGCGATGCCGGCGAGGATTATGGCGCGCGGCTCGATCACGTCCGCCGCATCGTCGGCGAGATGCGGTTTGCGCTCGGCGCGCAGATCGTGGCGGGTGCGGCGGATCCGCTGGTCGCGGCGGGCGGCTATGCGCGCGTGGCGGAAGCGGCGATCGGCGTGATCGCCACCGCGACGGTGGCGGAGTTCGCGCGCGCGCATGGCACGGTGCCGGACAGCGAGTTCGTCATCCTGGCGCTCGGCCGGATGGGCGGTGGGGCGATGACGCACGCGTCCGATCTCGACCTCGTCTATCTGTTCACCGGCGATTTCCGCAGCGAGTCGGATGGGGCGAAGCCGCTCGGTGCCACGCTCTATTACAACCGGCTGGCGCAGCGGATGACGGCCGCCTTGTCGGTCGCGACCGCGGCGGGGCCGCTCTATCCGATCGACACGCGGCTGCGCCCATCGGGTGCGCAGGGGCCGCTGGCGGTGTCGGTCGAATCCTTCGCGCGTTACCAGCGCGAGGATGCCTGGTCTTGGGAGCATATGGCGCTCACCCGTGCCCGCCCCGTGTTCGGCTCGGCCCGGGCGCGTGCGGACGTGGCGGCGGTGATCGCCGATGTGCTTCGGGGGCAGCGGCCCGCGCGCGATATCGTGCGGGACGCGGTGACGATGCGCGCCGATATGGCCGCGCACAAGCCGCCGCAGGGGCCGCTCGACGTCAAGCTGTCGCCGGGTGGGCTGGTCGATCTGGAATTCGCGGTGCACGTCACGCAACTCGTTCACCGTACCGGGTTCGATCCCGATCTGCGGCGCGCGATCGATGCGCTCGCCGACCAGGGATTGCTGCCGCGCACGATGCGGGCGGCGCATGACGACCTCACGCGTGCGCTCGTCGCGCTGCGGCTGCTGGCGCCGGGCTCCGCCATTCCCGACCGGGCGACGCAGGCGCTGATCGCCGACACGCTGGCGCGGCCCGACTGGCAGGCCGTGACGGCGGCCCTCGACGCGACCCGGGCGGCGGTGCAGGGGGTGTGGCACGAGGTGAGCCATGGATGACGGTGCGACGATCCCCGCGGTGCGGGTGACGATGACGGACGGACGCGAGGCGGCGCTGGCGGACCTCGCCCGGCCGCTGGTGGTCTATTTCTATCCCAAGGACGATACGCCCGGCTGCACGCGCGAGGCGCAAGACTTTTCCGCGCTGGCGGACGACTTCGCACAGGCGGGCGTGACGGTCGTCGGCATTTCCAAGGATCCGCCCGAGAAACACGCCAAGTTCGCGGCCAAGCACGCGCTGTCGGTGACGCTCGCCACCGATCCGGACGGCAGCGTCTGCGACGCGTTCGGCGTCTGGGGCGAGAAGAACCTCTATGGCCGCGTCTATATGGGTATCGAGCGGGCGACGTTCCTGTTCGGTGCGGACGGAACGCTGATGCGGCAGTGGCGCAAGGTGAAGGTGCCCGGCCATGCGCAGGCGGTGCTCGCGGCGGCCACCGGCGGCTGATTCGCATCGTCTCCGGCCCGCGACGCGCAATTTTTCAACGACTCGGCTTAACCATCAGGCATTCCGCCGCGCCGCGCCCACCATGGTCTTGCCGTCACGTCATAATGCTTGGCAAAGCACGATCGTCGGAAGCGCGGGGGGCCGTGGTTCGCGACGAAGCCGGAGCGCCCTGTCAGGGGCAGGCGCTTGCGAATGCAATTGGGGTCCGATGGCACAGTTCGACAAGGTTGGCGCCGCGACGATGATGCGGGCGAAGTGGGTTCTGCTCTCGGCCATCGCCTTCGGTGGCATCGCCCAGGCCGCCGAACCCGGCGCCTCGGCAGATGTGCAGAGCGCACAGATGGCCAATGTCGCGCAGCTTTCGCAATCGACGCTTCCCGGGTCCACCGTGGGCGGTGCGACCGAGATGGCGGGCGATCGGCAGTTCCGCAGCCTGTTCCTGTCGTGGAAGAAGCTCGACGCGGCACCGGGCGCGCGCATCGGCGGGATCGCCATCCCCTCCGTCCAGCCGGTCCAGCGGCTCGCCTTCACCAGCAATTTCGGCATCCGCAGCGATCCGTTCCAGGGCACCGCGCGGATGCATGCCGGCGTCGATATCCCCGGCCCGGTCGGCACGCCGGTCTATGCCACCGCCGACGGCACCGTCGACGAGGCGCAGCGCGCCGGCGGCTATGGCAACATGATCGAGATCGATCACGGCAAGGGCATCGCCACTCGCTACGGCCATCTCTCCAAGATCATCGTCGAGAATGGCGCGCACGTCGCGCGCGGCCAGTTGATCGGCCTGATGGGCTCGACCGGCCGCTCGACCGGCCCGCACCTCCATTACGAGGTCCGCATCGACGGCAAGGCGGTGAACCCCGCGCCCTTCCTGACCAGCACCGATTATCTGATCGCCGCGCAGGATCATGCGGTCCACGCGATCCCCGTCTCGACGGGCCCCGCCGCGCAGGATTGAGGCGTCGGCGCGGAGAGGTTGCCCGGCAGCTCGCGCGCGCCTATCTGATCGGCATGGCAACGCGCGCATCCGAGATCACGCTCACCCCCTCCGCCGCAGCGCGGGTGGCGACGATCGCCGCCAAACAGGGCAAGCCGCCGATCCTGCGCCTCTCGGTCGATGGCGGCGGCTGCTCGGGTTTCCAGTACAAGTTCGGTTTCGCCGATACGGTCGCGAATGACGACAGCGTGGCGGAAACCGACGGCGTGCGGCTCGTGGTGGACAGCATCAGCCTCGATCTCGTCCGCGGTTGCGCGGTCGATTATGTCGAATCGCTGGGTGGCGCGGCGTTCAAGGTCGAGAACCCTAACGCGGCGAGCGGCTGCGGCTGCGGCACCAGCTTCGCGGTCTGAGCCGGCGCTTGAAGCTCGTCACCTTCAACATCAACGGGATCAAGGCGCGCCTGCCGCGCCTGCTCGAATATCTGGCCGAAGAACAGCCGGAGATCGTGTGTCTCCAGGAACTGAAGACCAGCGACGAGACCTTCCCCGCCGACGATATCGAAGCCGCCGGTTATGGGGCGCTGTGGCACGGGCAGAAGAGCTGGAACGGCGTCGCCGTGCTTGCCCGCGGCCAACAGCCGATCGAGCGGCAGCGCGGCCTGGCAGGCGAGCCGGAGGACGAGCATAGCCGCTATCTGGAGGCGGACGTAGACGGCTTGGTGGTCGCCTCGATCTATCTGCCCAACGGCAATCCGCGCCCCGGCCCCAAATTCGATTACAAGCTGCGCTGGTTCGACCGGCTGGCGGCGCGGGGCCGCGAATTGCTCGCCGAGGAAGTCCCCGTGGTGCTGGCGGGCGATTACAACGTGATCCCCAATGATGACGACACCTATTCGGTGCGCACCATGGCGGAGGATGCGCTGATGCAGCCTGAGAGCCGCGCGGCGTATCGCCGGCTGCTGGCGCAGGGCTGGACCGATGCGCTGCGTACGCGCGCGCCGGGCGGCGGCGTGTGGACCTTCTGGGATTATCAGGCGGGCGCATGGCAGCGCGACGCCGGCTTCCGGATCGATCATATGCTGCTCAGCCCGCAGGCGGCCGACCGGCTGGTCGATGCAGGGGTCGACAAGGCGTATCGCGCGCGCGAAAAGGCCAGCGATCATGCGCCGACCTGGGTGCGGCTGCGCTAGCCGCATGCCCCGAGCGGCCGGGCGGGTCGAAGGGGAATGGATGATGCGACGTTGGATCTTGGTCGGCCTGGGGCTGGCGGCGGCGTCGCCGGCCTTGGCGCAGGACGAGCCGCGCTTCTGCCCCACGCGGCCGAGCATCGGCGGATCGAGCTGCACCACCGAGACCGGCCAGGTTCAATTCGAATATTCCTTCCTCGATTGGGAGCGGAACGACCAGCCCGACCAGCGCGAGGACCGCGTGATCGCCGGCGATTTTCTGGCCAGGCTGGGCATCGGCAAGGATACCGAGGTGCAGCTCGGCTGGACCGCTTACGGCCATGATCGCGCGCGCGACAAGGCGACGGGGCAGATCGACACGGTGAACGGCATCGGTGACGTGACGCTCGCGCTGCGCGAGCATCTTGCCGGCGCCGAGGGCAAGCCTTTCTCGGCCGGCGTTCAGGGCTTCGTCACGCTGCCGTCGGGGCGCTATCCGGTTGGCGCGGGAACGTGGAGCGCGGGCGCGATCGTGCCCGTGCAATATGAGCTCACCAAGAAGCTATCGGTGTCGTTCACCGGCGAGGCGGACGCGGCGGCGAACCAGTCGGGCGAAGGGCGGCATCTCGCGTATAATGGCATCGGCGGCCTGCGTTACAAACTGGCGGACAACGTCAACGTCTATGCCGAGCTCGAGCTCGAGCGCGACGACGATCCGCAGGGGCATGAAACACACGCGCTCGCGGCACTTTCGACCGCTTGGCGGCCCACCAAGCGGCTCCAGTTCGACGTGCTGGCGGTCGCCGGGCTGAACCATGATTCGCCCGATATCCGGCTGGTCACGGGCGGGGCGGTGCTCTTCTGATACTGCCGGCGGCCCTGATGCTTCAGGCGGTCGCCGGTCTACCGGCTTCACCGCCGTTGCCGCCCTTGTCGGTGACGGCGCGGCCATGCCCGGCTGGCGACGATGGCGAGATCACCGTCTGCGCGCGCAAGAGCGATCCGCCCAGGCTCGTGAAGCTGCCCGAGGAACGCGTCGCATCGCCGCAGGACCGGATGACCTTTCGCCTGCCGGGTCACGCCACCGGGAACGTCCATGCCTTTCAACGCGACCTGCAGGGCGCGACGTCGCAAGGCGCCGCGGTCACGATCAGGGTGCCGTTCGGCAAGGGTAAAAAGGACTAACGGACGTCATTCGGTCGCGAACGGTTCGGTGCGGGTTCGAAGAGCCTACCGAGCTATGGTGCGCCGAACAGAGGTCGATGACATCACTCTGACCCGTTCGCCCTGAGCTTGTCGAAGGGCATTCTCCGATTGCGAGGGCGCGAGTGCGGAGAGCGTACTTCGACCCGCTCAGCACGAACGGTCGATTCGACATCATCATGTTCAGAGCGTGCGCTCGTACACGATATAGGTCTTGTTGATCCGGCACTGGATCGTCTCGGCGATCGATCGCATGCCCTGATTGTCCTCCAGGATCCAGCCGATCTCGCCGCGGCTGGCGCCGTAGCGCGCGACCGAGGCCTTGCGGATATATTCGATCATCATGAAGGCGAGCTGGCTGGCCATCCGCGACGATTGCAGCTCCTTCACCACGCCCATCAGCGGCACGCGCATCGTCTTCACCTTGGGCGCGCGCAGCCACAACAGCAGCTTGGCCCAGCCGAACGGCAGCAGCGATCCGTTCAGCGGCTTGATCGCCTCGTTGAGGTCGGGAAGCGTAATCATGAACGCGACGGGCCTGCCGTCCAGTTCTGCGATGCGGATCAGGTCGTTGAACACGATCGGCTTCAACTTTACGCCCACATCCTTGATCTCGGGCGGGGTGAGGGGAACGAAGCCCCAATTGTCGGACCAGGCGTCGTTGAGGATCGAGAGGATGATCGCCGCCTCCTCCTCGAACTTCGTCTTGTCCACCTGGCGGACGACGATCCGCGGATTGTTCTCGCCCGATTTGATGATCCGCTTCACGATCGGCGGAAATTCCTGGGTGATATCAAGATCATAGGTGTAGAGTTCGCGCACCGGGGCATAGCCCGCGCGTTCGATCCAGCCGCGATATTCGGGCTTGGCATGGCCCATCATGATCGTCGGCGGATGGTCGAAGCCGTCGACCAGCAGGCCCGGCTCTTCCCAGATCGACATGCTGATCGGGCCGAGAGCACGCGTCATGCCCTGATCGCGCAGCCATTGCTCCGCCCGGGCGAGCAGCGCGACGAAGATGTCCTCGCGCTCCGCATCCATCAGCCCCCATTGGCCCACGCCCGGGCCGAAGCCCTGTTCGGCGGGCATGGTGAGCGCGAGCGTGTCGATATGCGCCGAGATCCGCCCGACCACGCGTCCGTCCTCTTCGGCCAGGAACAATTGCGCCTTCGCATGGCTGAACCAGCCGTTCTTCTCGGGCGTGAGGAGCCCCAGCGCCTCACCCTTCAATGGCGGCACCCAATGGGGATCGTCGCGGTAGAGGCGGAACGGCAGGTCGATGAAGGTCTTGCGGTCTCGCTTCGATTCGATCGGGCGGATGGTCAGGGTTGCCAAGGCGGCCTCCGGTTTCGTTGCGCAGACGGTATGCCGCGTCGTTACGCCAGCAATATGGCCATTGGCGAGCGATGTTTGCACCGCCGGCGACGGGGCGCGTGCGGGCGACCCCTGTAATGCCATGCCGTCGCCACTATCTGCCGGTAATGGACAGCCTCATGGATACCTCGCTACGCCTCGATCGCGGCTCGGCCGTGCCTGCCGCTCCCGCGCCCCGTGCCGCGCCGCTCAAGGTGGCGGACGACAAGGCGATGCTGCGTGCCGCCGCCGATCTGACGCGGGACCTCGTCCAGCCGCGCCCGCGCGTCTACTGGGCGGATCTGATCGCCTCGGCGGCGGTCGGCTATGGCGCGCTCGCGGTGTCGGTGAGCGTCGCGTCCACCGGATGGGCGATCGCCGCGGCGGTGGTCGCGATGCTCGGCCTCTATCGTGGCCTGAGCTTCATTCATGAGGTGAGCCATATGAAGCATGCGGCGCTGCCGGGCTTTCGTCATGGCTGGAACGCGCTGATCGGCGTGCCGATGCTCACGCCGTCGTTCATGTACGAGGGCGTGCACAATCTCCATCACGCCAAGACGCGGTATGGCACCATCGAGGATCCCGAATATCTGCCGCTCGCGCTCATGAAGCCGTGGACGCTGCCGGTGTTCATCTTCATTTCCGCGCTCGCGCCGATCGCGCTGCTCTTCCGCTTCGCCGTGCTGTCGCCGATCTCGCTGCTGTCGGCGCGGCTGCGCACCGCGGTGGTGGAGCGGTATTCGGCGCTTGCGATCAACCCGCAATTCCGCCGCCGCGCGCCCGAAGGCGAGGCGCGGCGCTATTGGGATCGCGTCGAGACGGCGGCGAGCCTGTGGGCGCTCGCGCTGATCGCGATGACCGTGACGGGCGTGCTGCCGCTGCGCGCGTTCCTGACCTTTCTCGGTGTCGCGTCGGGCGTCGCGGTGGTCAACCAGGTGCGCACGCTGGTGGCGCATCTGTGGGAGAATGACGGTGAGCCGATGAGCGTCACCGCGCAATATCTCGACACGGTGAACGTGCCGCCGCCGGCGCTGCTGCCGGCTTTGTGGGCGCCGGTGGGCCTGCGCTACCACGCGCTCCACCATCTGCTGCCGGGGCTGCCCTATCATGCACTGGGTGAGGCGCACCGTCGCATCTCGGCGGTGCTCGACGCGCAGTCGGTCTATCACAAGGCGAGCTATCCGGGATTGCCCGGCCTGGTCGCGCGGATCGCGCGCAGCACGATGGTGGTGCGCCGCTGAAGCCGTACCGGCGCCGCGCCTATTCCTCGGATCGGAACAGCACCGCTTCGCCGATCAGGAAGAACAGCAGGAACGGCGCCCAGGCCGCGAGGAACGGCGGGTAGGCGCCCAGGCTGCCCATCGCGAGCGCGAAATTGTCCGCGACGAAATAGGCGAAGCCCAGCATCATCCCCGCGACCGCGCGGATGAACAGCTTGCCCGAGCGCGCGATGCCGAACGCCGCCACCGCGCCCAGCAGCGGCATCAGGCAGGCCGAAAGGGGCCCCGACAGCTTGTGCCACAAGGCGCCTTCCAGTGCTTTCGTGGGACGGCCCGCGCCGGAAAGATCGCCGATCGCCGCCTTGAGCGCGCCGAAGGACAGGCCGTCCGCGTTCACCGTGGCGAGCGTCAACTGATCGGGGCGCACCCCCTTGCCGACCACGATGGTCCCCAGATGCGTCAGCGTTCCCGCGCGCACGTCGAAGCGGGTCGCATCGGGTCCGATCGACCAGCCGTTCTTCGCCAGCCGCCCCCGGGGCGCGCGGATGATGCCGGCGAGATTGCCCCCCGTGCGATCGTAGAGCGTCACGCCCCCCAGTACGGCGCCGGCCCCGCGGCCCCGCACCTGGTCCACCTCGATCAGGTCGTCGCCGTCGCGCACCCACACATTGGTGCGGTCGCCGCGGTCGATCGGGAGGGGGCCGTAACCGACCTTTTCCCATTGATCGAGCGTGGCCTGGGCCCGGCTGACGATCCGGTCGTTGAAGGCGAAGCTCAGCACCGCGATGCCGAAACTGGCGACGATCAGCGGCGCGAGCACCTGATGCGCCGACATGCCGGATGCCTTCAGCGCGATGATCTCGCTATTCTGGTTCATCGTCATCAGCGTCAGGATCGTGCCCGGCAGCACCGAATAGGTCAGGCCGAACGCGATCAGCTCGGGCCCGCGCAGCGACACATAGCGCCAGATCTCGGCCTGGCCGTTGCCGTGATAGGCCAGGATCTTGCTGGATTCGGACAGAAGGTTGAGCGTGAGCAGCACGAGCACCAGCCCGCCCAGGATGCCGAACGTCCGCACGAGGAACAGCCGCGCCATATAGGCCGCTACGGTCGGCGACGGGAAGAGGCCCTTCAGGGTCATCGCGACGCCTCTCTGCGCTGGCCGGGCATGCGGCGGGTGACGGCCTTCGCGATCTTCGAAAAGCCGCGTTCCAGCGCACCGATCGGCTGGCCGCCGGGCACATAGGCGATGGTATAGTACATCCACAGCACCAGCCCGGCGAACACCGCGAACGGGCCCCACAGCGCGATCAGCGGATCCACCTTGCCGAGATCGCCGACGCCGGCAGCATATTGGTTCACTTTGAAATACACCACGATCATCACGATCGCGACGAACACGCCGAGCGCGGACGACGATCGCTTGGGCGGCACGCCGAGCGCGAGAGCCAGAAGCGGCAGCAGGAACATCGAGGCGACCTCGGTCAGACGGAAATGGAATTCGGAACGGCTGCCGTTGCGCTCCTGAAGGCTTTGCGCGTGATGGCCGGCGCGCGCGAGTTCGGGCAGCGTATATTCGAGATTGCCGCCGCCGCGCTGGCGGAAGCTTTCGAATTTCGGGAGATCGATCGGCAGGTCGTGTTGGCTGAAGGTCAGCACGCGCGGCACGTTGAACCCGATCCGGTTGTGGATCAGCGTGCCGTTGGTCAGGCGAAAGATGATGACGTTGGGATCGTCGGTCGCGAGGAACTGGCCGCTGGCGGCGGTGACGCCCAGCCAGTCGCCCTTGGCGGTCTGCGCGTGCACGAAGATGCCGGAAAGTTTGCGCCCCTCGTCGCGACTCTGCTCGATCCGCATCGTCATCCGGTCGCCCAGATGGGTGAATTCGCCCACCTTGATCGACGCGCCGAGCGCCCCGGTGCGCAGTTCGAAGCGAAGCTGTTCGTACGCGTAGCGCGAGGTCGGCTGGACATAGCCGACGATGCCGATGTTGATCGCCGCGAGCACGATCGCATACATATAGGGCACGCGGAGCAGCCGGCCGTAGCTCATGCCCACGCCGCGCATCACGTCCAGTTCGGAGGTCGTGGCGATCCGGCGAAAGGCGAGCAGCACGCCCAGCATCAGGCCGATCGGAATGCCGAGCCCCAGATATTCGGGCAGAAGATTGGCGAGCATCCGCCACACCACGCTGATCGGGCCGCCTTCGGTTGCCACGAAATCGAACAGCCGCAGCATCCGGTCGAGCACCAGCAGCATCGCGGCGACGATCAGCGTGGAGAAGAGCGGGACCGCGATGAGCCGGGCCATGTAGCGGTCGATGGATTTCATGGGGCTGGAAACGCGGCTCCGCTGGAATGGCGGCCACGTATAGAGGGGCAGGGGGCGAGCGTCAGCCGAAAAAGGCGGCGGTCATTCGGCGGCGATCTGCTGCTGCGCGGGCGTCGCGGCGACGGCGGCGGCGATCGCCTGTTCCAGCGCGGCGAGCGTGAACGGCTTGCGCAACACGCCGTGCTCGCCGAACTCGCTGGCGTTCACCTCGCCCGCAAAGCCCGTGACGTACAGGACGGCGACATCGGCGATCCGGTCGCCGAGCGCCGCGATCATCTCGGGCCCCGTACGCCGCGGCATCAGCACGTCGGACAGGATGATGTCGATGGCATGCGCGTCGATCAGCGCGCCGGCCGCGAAGGGATCGTCGCAGGGCACGACATGATGGCCGAGCTCGACGAGCGCCTGGCTGGTCGCGGCCAGGACGCGCGGATCGTCCTCCACGACCAGGACGCGAAGCGCGGCGCGAGCACGCGGGCTGCCCGGATCGGCGATCGCGCTCGATACTTCGGCGGCGTGCGCGGGAGCGGATTCGCGCGGGATGTAGAGCGTCACCGTCGTGCCCACGCCCGGCGTGCTGGCGATGTCGACATCCCCGTCCAATTGGCGGACGAGTGCGAAGATCTGGCTCAGCCCCAGTCCCGTTCCCTTGCCGACGGGCTTGGTGGTGAAGAACGGCTCGAACACCCGCTCGACGATCTCGGGCGCCATGCCCTCGCCGCTGTCGGCGACCGCGATGGTGACGTGATCGCCCGCGGCGCACGCGCCCACTTCGCCCGCGGCGAGCGTCGCGCATGCGACCGCGATGCCGAGCGTGCCGCGCCCATTCATCGCGTCGCGCGCGTTGACGGCCAGATTGAGAATCGCGTTTTCGAGCTGGAGCCGGTCCGCGCAGACCCGCCAGCCCTGCGATCGATCGTCGGTGGTGACGGTGATCGCATCGCCCAGCGTCCGGTCGAGCAGATTGGTCATGCCGCCGACCAGCGCGCCGACGCCGATCGGCTCGGGCTTCAGCGATTCCTCGCGGCTGAACGCGAGCAGGCGGCGGGTGAGCGCGGCGGCGCGATCGGCGCCCTCCCGCGCGCTGTCGAGGTGGCGGCGTGCGGTCGCGCCGTCGTGCAGGCTGCGTTGCGCAAGCTCGAGTCCGCCGAGCACGACCGCGAGCATATTGTTGAAATCATGCGCGATCCCGCCGGTCAACTGGCCGACGGCATCCATCTTCTGCGCCTGGCGGAGCTTGGCCTCCTGCGCGCGCAGGTCGTCGGTCGCCTGGGCCACCGCGGCGGCGAGTTCGGCGGCGCGCTGCTGCGCCGCGTCCGCATCGGCACGGGCAAGGGCGCGCTCGCCGATCGCCTTGATCGTCAGCCAGCCCAGCGCGATCGCGCCCAGCACGATCAGGATGCCGAAGATCGCGAGCACGCCCGCGATGCGGCTAGACCGATCGACCGAGGCCATCGCCGCGGCCGTACGCTCGTCGAGCAGGCTGTGTTCGCGATCGATGATCTCGTCGAGCTCGGCGTTGATCTCCGTCAGCGAAGCGGCCTTGCGCGCCTTGTAATAGCGGGCCAGCGCCTGCTCGTTGAGCTTGTAGTTGGTCGAGAGCGCGATCAGCGACAATTCCTTGCCGCGCGTCTCATAGGCGTCGCGCAGCCGGTCGATCCGCGGCTGCTGCTCGACATTGTCGTCGGTGATCTGGTCGAGCCGGTCGATCTGGCCGCCCGCCTGTTGCCACTCGTCGAAATAGAGCTGGCCCAGCTGCTTGTCGCCGCTGATGACATAACGGCCGAGCGACGCCTCGGACCGGGCGATCGTCCCCGCCAGCGTGCGCGCGAGGATCATCACGTCATAGCTGTGCGTCTGCCGCCGGAGCGCGGCGTCGCGTTCGCGATTGGCGCTGCCGAGCGTCAGGATCAGCGCGATCAAAACGGCCGCGCCCAGCAGCGCCATCGCGACCAGCGTGATGGTGCGCCAGGCTGGCCAGCCTCCGGGGGCCGGTGCGTCCCGCTCGTCCCGCGTCATGACGGCGATCCTATCGGATGCCGATTGGCGTGAAAAGCGCCCCCACGCGCTTCAGCCGATGACGCCCACGGCCTGGCCCGCCGCGCGAAACATCGCCGTGATCCGCTCGATCTGTGCCGGTGTATGTTCGGCGCACAGCGAGCAGCGCAGCAGGAAGGTGCCGGCCGGCGTCGCGGGCGGGCGGGCCATGTTGACGTACAGCCCCGCCTCCAGCAGCGCCTGCCACATCGTGACGGCCTGTTCCTGATCGTCGAGGATCACCGCGATGATCGCCGATTCGGGCGTCTGCGTGCCCAGCCGGAATCCCATGTCGGTCAACGCGCCATGCAGCGTGCGCGCGTTGCTCCACAGCCGGGCGCGCTTGTCGTGCGCGACCGCCAGCTTGCGGATCGATTCCGCAGCGGTGGCGACGACCGAGGGCGGCAGGCTGGCGGTGAAGATATAGGCGCGGCAGGCGAGGCGGATCGCCTCGAACTTCGGATGGTTCGAAACGCAGAAGCCGCCGACGGTGCCGACCGATTTGGAAAAGGTGCCGACGATGAAATCCACCTGATCGGCGAGCCCCTGATCCTCGTACACGCCGCGCCCGTTGGGCCCGAAAAAGCCCATCGAATGCGCTTCGTCGACCAGCACCATGCAGCCATGTTTCTTGGCCACCGCGACCATCTCGCGCAGCGGGGCGATGTCGCCGAGCATCGAATAGACGCCCTCCAGCACCACCAGCTTGGCGGGTTCCTTCGGCAGGCGCCCGAGCCTCTTGTCGAGATCCTCCACCGAATTGTGGCGGAAGCGGACGATCTCGGCATTCCCTTGCGCGCACCCGTCATAGATCGAGGCATGGCTGTCGGCGTCGAGGATGACATATTCGCCCTTGCCGGCGAGCGTCGAGATCATGCCCAGATTGGCCATGTAGCCGGTCGAGAACACGATCGCGCCGGTCATCGCATAGAAATCGCGCAACGCCTGCTCGACCTCGATGTGGTCGGCGAAGGTGCCGTTGAGCATCCGGCTGCCGTTGGTGCCCGAACCGAACCGGTCGAGCGCGGCCTTGCCGGCCGCCACCACGTCGGGATCGAACGTCATGCCCATGTAATTATAGGTGCCGAGCAGGATCGTGTCCTTGCCGCGGATCACCGCCTCGGTGGGCGATTTCACCTCTTCCATCACGATCGCGAACGGATCGCGCACGCCGGTGTCGAGCAAGGCGCGGCGTTCGGCGATCAGGCCGTCGAACTTGCTCATCAGGTCGCGTTCGGGCGCGACCGTCGGCGGATCGATCGGCAGGGCCTCGGCCTGGAATCCGGTCTCGGTCATCTCAGCCCCTCAGCTTTTCGACCGCGTCGACCAGCTGGCCGACCGTCTCGATATCCGCCTGCATGTTCATCGTGATGATGATGTCGAACTCGTCCTCGATCGCGGCGACGAAATCCATGACCGTCAGGCTGTCCCATTCGAGATCGCCCTGGAACGTCGTGGCTTCGGACAGCGCCACGCCCTTCTTGTTGAAGGGCGCGATCTGCGCGGCGACGGTGTCGAAGATGGTCTCGCGGTCGCTCATGATGGTCCTTTGCGGGTGCCGAGGCTCTGGCAGCCAAATGCGGCGGCTTTTCGACGCCTATAGCAGGCGGTGTGTGCGATACCATGCGGCGGTCGCGGCGAGCCCCGCCGGCGTGAGCGTCCGCGGCGTCCAGAGCGACGGGGGCGGGTGCTTCGCCGGATCCGCCGTCCAGTCGGCATGGCAGAGATAACGGGCGCGGTCCGCGGTCAGCTTGGCACCCGACCCACGCAGCCGTCCGTCGATCGCGGCGCCGACGCGCAGCAACGGCGCGGGCAGGTGGATCGGCCACACCCGCCGCCCCACCGCAGCGCCGATCGCATGGGCGAGTTCGGCATGCGTCATCCCGGTGCCGCCATCGTCCACCTCATAGACGGTGCGTGCACCATCGGTGGCGGCAAGCGCGAGCAGCAATTCGGCCAGATCCTCGACCGCGACCACCGACACGCGCCCCGGCGGCGGCAGCAGCGCGAGCCCGTATCGGGCGATCCGGAACATGTCGCGCATCTCGGTGTCGCGGGGGCCATAGATGCCGGTGGGGCGCACGATCGTCCAGGCGAGCGCGCTCGATTCCACCAGCCGCTCCGCCTCCGCCTTGGACCAGCCATAATCGGAAAGATGCGGCTCGCGCGCGGACAGCGACGAGACATGGACGAAGCGGCGCGTGGCGGCGCGGGTCGCCGCGGCGATCACCGCGCGCGTGCCCTCGACATTGCCGGCGACGAAACCCGCACGGTCGGCCGCGTTCACCACGCCCGCGACGTGGACGACGGCGTCGGCGCCCTCGACCAGCGCGGCGAGGGCTGCGGCGTCGTCCAGCGCGCCCGCGATCCACGTCACGCCCTCGCGCGCCGGCTGCGGCCGCCGGGCCAGCGCGCGGACATCATGCCCCTTGGCCAGCGCCTGGTCGATCAGATGGCCGCCGACAAAGCCGGTGCCGCCGGTGAGCGCTAGGATCACAGCAGCGCCAGATGGTTGCGGTGGACCAGCGCGGCGCGGGGCTCGTGGCCGAGGATCGCGGCGTGCTCGTCGCTGCGCTTGCCCAGCAGCCGCGCGGCATCGGCCGAATCATATTCCGCCAGCCCGCGCGCCACCATGCCATCGGGGCCGGCGATCACCACCAGATCGCCGCGGACGAAATCGCCCTCGATCGCGGTCGCCCCGGCCGAGAGCAGGCTGCCCCCCGCCGCCAGTGCCGCCGCCGCGCCGGCATCGATCCGGATCGTGCCCCGCGCGGTAAGCCCGCCCGACAGCCACGCCTTGCGCGCCGGCGCCGCGCGTTCGGGGACGAAGACCGTGTGCCGCGCCTCGGTGGAAAGCGGCCGGTCGACCCGCCCGGAGGCGATGACGAGCCCCACGCCCGCGCCCGTCGCGATCCGCGCCGCTGCGATCTTCGAAACCATGCCGCCCGATCCCATGCCCGACGCCGAACCCGCGCCCGCCAGCGCGGCGATCGAATCGATCCGGTCGACGCGGGGAATATGCCGTGCGGCGGGGTTCTGATGCGGATCGGCATCGTAGAGTCCGTCGACGTCGGACAGCAGCACCACGCCCTGTGCGCCCGCCGCCTGCGCCACGCGCGCGGCGAGCCGGTCATTGTCGCCGAAGCGGATCTCCGCGGTCGCCACGCTGTCATTCTCGTTGATGACGGGCACCGCGCCCAGCCCAAGCAGCCGCCCGAGCGTTGCTGCGGCATTGAGATAGCGACGGCGATCCTCCAGATCGTCCAGCGTCACCAGCATTTGCGCGGCGACGAGCCCCTGCGCGGCGAGGAGCTCGGCCCAGACATGGCAGAGCGCGATCTGCCCGGTCGCGGCGGCCGCCTGCGCGTCCTCCAGGCTGGCGCGGCCACCTTTGCCCAGCCCCAGCCGCCGCGCACCCAGCGCGATCGCGCCCGACGACACGATCGCCACCTGCTGTCCGTCGCGCACGCGCTCCGCCACATCGGCGACGAGCCCGCCCAGCCATTCGCGCCGCACCCCGCCATCGGGATCGACGAGCAGCGCGGAGCCGACCTTGACGATCAGCCGCGCACAATCGGCGGGGGCGAAGATCATCGCGTCAGACCGGCGACCACGCGATCTCGTCCTCGCCCTCGTCATCGGCCGCGACCACTGTCGCCTTGCTGCCGATCGCCTCGAGCAACCGGTCGAGCACCTCCTCGACGCCGTCGCCGCTCGCGCCCGACAGCGGCAAGACCGGCGCGCCGCTCGCCTCGGCCAGCTCGGCCGACAGGGCGGCGATCAGCTCGGCATCGAGCATGTCCACCTTGTTGAGCGCCACGACGACCGCCTTGTCGGTCAGCCCGGCACCGTAATTCTCCAGCTCGTCGCGCACGATCCTGTACGATTCGGCGACGTTCGCATCATTGGCGTCGACCAGATGCAGCAGCACGCGGCAGCGTTCGATATGGCCGAGGAACCGGTCGCCGATGCCTGCGCCATCTGCCGCGCCCTCGATCAGCCCCGGGATGTCGGCCACCACGAATTCGCGCGCCTTGTGGCGCACCACGCCGAGCTGCGGGCGCGTCGTGGTGAAGGCATAGGCGCCGACCTTCGCCTGCGCGTTGGTCACCGCGTTGATGAAGGTGGATTTGCCCGCATTGGGCAGCCCCACCAGCCCGGCATCGGCGAGCAGTTTGAGGCGCAGCCACACCCAGGCCTCCTGGTACGGCCAGCCGGTGCCGTGCTGGCGCGGCGCGCGGTTGGTCGCGGTCTTGTAGGTCGCGTTGCCGCGCCCGCCGTCGCCGCCGCGCAGGAAGATCTTGCGCTGCCCGGCCTCGGTGAAATCGAGCAGCACCTCCTCGCGATCCTCGGACAGCACCTGCGTGCCCACCGGCACCTTGATGACGAGATCGTCGCCGCCCGCGCCGGTGCAGTTCTGCCCCGATCCGCCATGGCCGCGCGGCGCGCGGAAATGCTGGGTGTAGCGAAAGTCGATCAGCGTGTTGAGCCCGGCGACCGCCTCGAAGATGATGTCGCCGCCCTTGCCGCCATTGCCGCCGTCGGGGCCGCCATATTCGATGTACTTCTCGCGACGGAAGCTGACGGCGCCGGGGCCGCCGGCGCCCGAACGCGTGAAGATCTTGGCCTGGTCGAGAAAATGCATGGCGCGTCCCGTAACGGCTTAGCGGTCTTAAAGCGACGGTTTAACGCCGGGCGTCACCGCTTGGCCAGCAGCGCCTCGGTCGCGAGCGCCCGCGCGGTGTCGCGTGGCAGCCCCAGCGCGCGCGCCATCGGCCGGCCGAGCAGCGCGTCGCCCAGCGCCATCAGCACCAATTGTAGCGTCTCTTCGTGGATCGGCTTTTCGTCGGGCATGTGCCCCTCGGCGAGTTCGTCGACCAGATCGTGGATCGCGGTCAGGATCGGATCGAGCGCATCCTCGTCGCCGCTGAGGATCATCCAGCTCGCCAGCGCGCCCGCGCCGCCCTTGCCGAACGCGTCGAACGTCAGGTCCACCACGTCGCGCGGCTGCTGCTCGCCGGCGCGGACGCTGAGCACGGCGGCGCGGATCATGGCCACGATCCCCATCGCCATCCGTTCGATCAACGCCTTCTGCAACCCTTCCGCCGAGCCGAAATGGTGCAGCACATTGGCGTGCGTCCGCCCGATGCGCGCGGCCACCGCCTTCAGCGTGACGCTCGAGGGCCCCTGTTCCACCAGCAGCGCGCGCGCCGCCTCCAGCGCGGCATCGCGCGATTCGCCGGGCGGGAGACGGCGGCGGGGCGGGGTGGCGGCGGGCATGGGGGCGTTTCGGCGCAAAACCGGGCGAAGGCAATCGTGCAGGCGCCGGCTAGGCTGCGATCGGCACGGGCTCGCTCCTTCGCCCGTCCAGATCGAGGACATAGGCCGCGGACGGAAACTCGCCTTCGCGCGCTGCCGACGCCTTCGCCATCACCGCGCCCGTGGGCCGGAAACCGAGCTTGTGCAGCACGCGGCCCGATGCCGGATTGTCGAGGAAATGCCACGCGCCCAGCTTGCCGATCGGCAGGGCATAACGCGCCATGTCGATCACCGCGCGGCCGGCTTCGGTCGCATAGCCGCGACCCCATGCGTCCGGCTTCAGCCAATAGCCGAGCTGCGGCATGCCACCTTCGTCGCTGATGCCGATCCCGCCCACCAGTTCGGGCGCGTCGCCCTCATGCGCGAACACCAGGAAGCGTGCGTCATGTGCGCTGCGGGGCAGGGCGACGAAGGCCTGCGCATCGGCCAGCGTGTAGGGATGCGGCACGCGCGTCAGCATCCGCGCGACCCTGGCCTCGCCGATCGCGGCGGCCAGCGCGGGCGCGTCCTCGGGCCAACTTGGCCGCAACATCAATCTCTTGGTCCGTGCGAACACGTCGGCATCCTCCTTTTGCGGGCGCTGGCACGTCCGTGTGACGGGCCGGCGACAGATGGAGGGAGGCACGAAAAAAGGGAGCCGGGGTGACCCTGCTCCCTTGTTCGGTATCGCTTTCGCGAACCCGGGTCACCCTGGTGGGCAACCCGGCCGGTTGCCCGTTATTCGGCGGCGTTCGCCATTTGCTCGATGAAGCAGAATTTGCGGCCGAGACGGCCTTCCTTGAACGCGACTCGGCCGTCGACCAGCGCGAAGAGCGTATGATCGGTGCCCATGCCGACGCCGGCGCCCGGATAGAATTTCGTGCCGCGCTGGCGCACGAGAATGTTGCCCGCGATCGCTTCCTGACCACCGAACTTCTTCACGCCGAGGCGGCGACCGGCCGAATCGCGACCGTTGCGCGACGAACCGCCTGCTTTCTTATGTGCCATGTCGAATTCGCTCCTTACGCCTGGGCGGCCGGGGCGTCGTGCCCGGCTGCGGTTTGACCGCCGACGCTCACGATCTTCAGGATCGTGTGCTGCTGGCGGTGGCCGTTCTTGCGGCGGTAGTTGTGACGGCGGCGCTTCTTGAAGACGATGACCTTGTCCGCCTTCGCCTGCGCGATGATCTCGGCGGCGACCGTGAAACCCTCGACCGAACGCAGCTCCGAGCCTTCGCCCGCGAGCAGCACATCACCGAGCGTCACCGACGCGCCGGCTTCGCCGTCGATCTTCTCGACGACGATCTTGTCTCCGGCGGCGACGCGGTACTGCTTGCCGCCCGTGCGCACGATTGCGAACATGGCTCTCTTCTTTCCAAAAACACCTGTGCCCCGCGCAGGCGAGACCCGGCGGGAAGAAAGCGCGAGCTAGGCGAGGGGGGGCGGAGTGTCAACCCAAACTAGCAGGCGATTGGCGCCTCAGTGGCGATGCTGCTGGCGCAGGCGGTAGCGGCCATCGGCATAGCCGACGAACAATCCCGATATCGCGGGATGGTCCACCGGCTCGTCGCTTTCGTCCGCCACCAGATTCTGCTGGCTGACATAGGCGACGTAGCTCGATTCCATGTTCTCGGCGAGCAGGTGATAGAAGGGCTGGTCCTTGCGGGGCCGCACGCCTTCGGGAATCGCGTCATACCATTCCTCGCTGTTGGCGAAGACCGGATCGACGTCGAAGATCACGCCGCGAAAATCGAACATCCGGTGACGCACCACGTCGCCGATCGAAAACCGGGCATGCGCGATCGGGGGCGCCTTCACCTCGGTGGCGGCGGCGTGTTCGGTGATGTCGTGACGGGGCATGCCTGCAATCTAATCATTGTTTCGCAGCGCACAAGCAGCCCCTTGTATCCCCCAAATGATTGCGTTAGGGCGCGCCCCTCGACCGGCCGACCCCGCATCCAGCAGGGCCGTAAGATCCTCGCGGAGAGGTGGCAGAGTGGTCGAATGTACCGCACTCGAAATGCGGCGTGCCCTCACGGGTACCGTGGGTTCGAATCCCACCCTCTCCGCCATTTACCCGCCCGTTGGCATTGGTTCTGGATGATCTAGGCGGATGTTTCCTGCCAGATGCTGACACGCAGGTGGACAGATGTGCTCACCCCAATCCGAGCATACGGTAGATGGCGTTCTGGTCATTCCTGAACGTTAGAGTTGATAGAGGTAAGTTGGTGGCTTTATCGCTCGACAGCGATGGCAGCCGCGGCTCTGCAACCCGGGGCCAGTTTCTGCTCGGTCCGCAACCCGGCTGGCAAAGCCCTCGTGTCAGCCGCCGATCGTCACGGTCGTGGGGTGCGGCATGTCCGGTATCGTGAAGAGCAGCGTATGCGCGTTGGCATCGACCCGCGCCGGCACTGGCCCGCCCGCCACGGCGACGTGCGGCAAAGCAGACGTCCACGCGTGTACCGTCACGTCGATCGCATGCCACCAGGGGTGGAAACGACCGTCCCGTGCCGCGAAGACCAGGTGGGTGGCGTCGCACGTCACGCGCTGCCGCAGATAGTCCCCGCGCCGATAGGCAAAGCTCACGCCGTCGTCGAGGTACAGCGAGCCGCGGCAGTCTGCGCCGGGATAGACGCCAAGCGCCAAATTGCCCTTCGGCACCTCGCCCGTCGCCTGCACCAGCGGCTGGCGGGGAACGATCGCGCCTGGCCGCACGAACACGGCGAGGCGGTCGAGCGTCGGCTTCTCGTTCGTGGCCGCGGCCGAGATGCGCTGGCCGGTCCAGTAATCATACCAGCCGGAGTCGGGCAGAGGGTTGGTATAGGCCGCCGGCGATTCGGGCGTCGGCGGCGGCGCCACGAGCAGATCGTCGCCCAGCATGAACTGCTGTTCGGTGCCGCCGAGATGGTCGCCCTTGGCCACCACCCCGGGATAGTCGAGAAACACCGGCCGCATCAGCGGCAGGCCGGTACGGCTGATCTCGTCCGCCAGCGCATAGAGATACGGCAGCAACCGGTAGCGTTCCTCGATGTAGCGGCGGCGGATCGCTTCCTGCTCCGGGCCATGGACCCACACCTCCTGCGCCGGCTTGTCCTTCTGGTAGTGATCGCGGAAGATCGGATTGAAGGCGCCCACCTCGATCCAGCGCGTCAGGAGTTCGGGCGATGGCGCATCGCCGGCGAAGCCGCCGATGTCGTCGCCCGCATAGGCGAAGCCGGACAGCCCCAGGCTGACGAGCTGCGTCGTCGACAGATTTAGATGCGCCCAACTCGATAGGTTGTCGCCGGTCCAGGTCGCGGCATAGCGCTGGCCGCCGGCATAGGAGGCGCGCGTCATCACGAACGGCCGGCGGTCGGGCGCGAGCGCGAGCACCCCCTCATAGGTCGCGCGCGTGTTGAGCAGACCATAGACGTTGTGCATCTCGGCATGCGTGGCCGTGCGGGATGCGAAGCCGGGTTCCTCGATCCGGTGGCGGACATCGAGCGGCATGGTCTTGGTGGGCGTATCGAACACCGAGGGCTCGTTCATATCGTTCCAGAAACCCGAGACCCCCATGCCGACGAGGGCGTGGAACTGGTTGCCCCACCACGCCCGCGCCTTGGGGCGGCTGAAATCCGGAAACATCGAAGGGCCTGGCCAGACCGGACCGACATAGGGCCGTCCGTCGGGCCGCTTGACGAAGATGTCCGCCGCGCTTCCGCTGTCATAGGCGGCATAGCCTTGGCCGGGCGCATCCGCGATGTGGAGGTCGGTGATGGCGACGAGGTGAAGGTCCTGCGTCGCGAGCGACCGCACCAGGCCGGGCAGATCCGGGAACGCCTTCGTGTCGACGGTGAATGGACGATCACGATCCTGATAGTCGATGTCGAGCCATAGCGCGTCGGCGGGGATGTGGTCGCGGCGCAGGCGGTCGGCGATGCCCTGCACCTCGCCCTGCGTCATGTAGCTCCAGTGCGATTGCTGGAAACCCAGCGCCCAGAGCGGGGTGAGCGGCGGCCTTCCCGTCAGATAGGTGTAATCCTGCACGATCGCCTTCGGCCCTGCTCCGGCCATGACATAATAGTCGAGCGGCCCGCCTTCGGCACCGAACGACCAGGTGTCGCGCTCCGCTTTGCCGAAATCGAAGTTGCTGCGCCACGTGTCGTCGAGGAACAGGCCGAAGCTGGTGCCGCCGTCCTGCAGCCCGATCACGAACGGCACCGACTTGTAGAGCGGGTCCGTCGCCGGGCCGAAGCCGAACGAGTCGCTGTTCCACAAGGTGAAGGCGCCGCCCCGCCGGTCGAGCGGACCGGTCTTGTCGCCCAGGCCGAAGAAATGTGCGTCGCTCGGCATCGCCTTGCGGACGTGGAAACCGCCTGCGGTGTCGAAGGCCAGCGCGTCGCCCGGCGCGTCGTCGAGCAGCACGTGACCGGCCCGGTCCGCGATCGTCATCCGCAGATGCGTCCGGTCGAGCGTGACGGTGATCGCGGCGGTGGTCAGCCGCGTCTCGTCGCCCGATTCCACGACCGTGAACGGCACGCGGTGCGCCCGCACATCGGCCGGCACCGCCCATGACGCATCCTCCGGCAGCGCGGGATGGCCGGCGCGTACGCGCACGATGTCGTCCCGCGGCGCCGTTATCTCCAGCACCACGCCGCCCTGCGCGACCGTGTAGCGATCGGTCGTCCGCGCGGAGGCGCCGGCCGCCGTCAGCGCCATGGCCGCGAGCAGCACGATATGCCGGCCCCTCATGCCAGAACGAAGCTTGCCGGCGTGCCGCCCGTCGCCGACGGCGCGATCACGACGTCGAAGGCGCCGGGATCGGGGTAGCTCGTCAGATCGGCATGGACATAGCCCAGATCGGCCGCGGTCAGCGTGAAGGCGACGGTCGCGCTCTGGCCGGGCGCGAGATCGAGATGCCGGATGCCCTTCAGCACGCGGATGGGCTGGGTGATGCCCGCCACCCGGTCATGAATGTAAAGCTGCGCCACCTCGTGGGCCGGCCGATGGCCGGTGTTGGTGACGGTGGCGGTAACCGTCAGCGCGCCGCCGGCCGCCATCCGCGCCGGCGCGACGGTCGAACCATAGGCGATCGTCGAATAGGTCAGGCCATGGCCGAACGGATAAAGCGGCGCGTTCGTCACTTCACGGTATCGCGCCTTATAGGCTTTATCGTCGGTCAGCTGCGGCCGCCCGGTCGGCCGGTGGTCGTAGAAGAACGGCTCCTGCCCCGAGGCCTGGGGAAAGCTGACCGGCAGGCGTCCCTGGGGTGCGGCGTCGCCGAACACGAGGTCGGCAAGCGCATGGCCGGTTTCCGACCCCAGGAACCATGTCGCCATGATCGCCGGTGCGGCGCGCACCGCGCCGGTCAGCGCGAGCGCGCGGCCGTGGCGCAGCAGCACCACCATCGGCTTGCCGAGCGCGGCGAGCGCCTCGGCCAGCGCGAGCTGGGGCGCGGGCACGCCGATATCGACGCGGGCCTGCGCTTCGCCCGACATGCTCATGCTCTCGCCCACCACCAGCACGATCACGTCGCTCGCCCGCGCGGCCGCCATCGCCGCCGCGATCCCGCCGGCGAGCGGTGCCTCGTAATCCGATCCGCGCGCGACGTGCAGCCGCGCGCCCGATCCGAGCGCGGCGCGGAAGCCTTCCTCGATCGTGACGTGGTTGGCGACGTCGGGAAACACCGCCCATGGGCCCGGCAGGTCGGCCCGATCGGACACGGCAGGCCCGATCAGGGCGATCGCTCCGGTTTTGGCCAGTGGGAGGAGCCCGCCGTCGTTCTTCAACAGCACGACCGACTTGCGCGCCGCTTCCCGCGCCAGCGCCACCGTCTCGGGTCGGCGTATGTCCGCCGCCTCGCGCGCCGGGTCGAGCGAGCGATAGGGATCGTCGAACAGCCCGAGCGCTTCCTTCACCGCGAGCACGCGGCGCACCGCCCGGTCGATCACGGCCATCGGCACCCGCCCGGCCCGCGCCAGATCGGGCAAATGCTTCCAGTAGAGGCCGCTCTGCATCGAAATGTCGCAGCCCGCGGTCAGCGCCTTGACGACCGCATCGGGTCCGTCGGCGGCGTAGCCGTGCAGGATCAATTCCTCGTCGCCGGTATAATCGGACACGACAAGGCCGTGGAAACCCCATTGGTCGCGCAGAACCTCGGTGAGCAGATAATGGCTGCCGGTAGAGGGCACGCCGGCGATGTCGTTGAAGCTCGCCATCGTCGACAATGCGCCCGCGTCGAAGGCCGCGCGGAACGGCGGCAGATGGACCTGCCACAGCGTCGTCAGCGGGATGTCGGCGGTGTTGTACTCCATGCCACCCTGCACCGCGCCATAAGCGGCAAAGTGTTTCGGGCATGAGAGCATGCTCGTCGGATCGCGCAGGTCCTTGCCCTGAAATCCTTTGACGCGTGCGACGCCGAACTGCGCGCCGAGCCACGGATCCTCGCCCGACCCCTCGGCCACGCGTCCCCAACGCTCGTCGCGCGCCACGTCGACCATCGGCGCGAAGGTCCAGTGGAGCCCACGTGCGGTTGCCTCGATTGCGGCGGCACGCGCCGTGCGCTCGGCGAGCGATGGATCGAAGCTCGCCGCTTCCCCGAGCGGGATCGGAAACTGGGTGCGGAAACCATGGATGACGTCGCCAGCGAAGATCAGCGGGATCTTGTGCCGCGTCTGCTCGACCGCGACCTGCTGCAACGCGCGCCCGAGGGCCACACCCGAGCCGTTGAACAGCCCGGTCAGTTCGCCACGCGCGATCCGCGCCTTCAGCTCGACCAGCCCCTGGCGCTGGAGACCGGGATTGACCGCGGCGCCATCGTTGCGGACGGGATCGCTGTAGATCGAAAGCTGCCCGGCCTTCTCCTCCAGGCTCATGGCTGCGATCAGCGCATCGATCCGCGGCGCGATCCGGCCCGGCCGGGCGAGCAGCGGCCCCGTCGCCACCGTGACGGCCAGCGCGGAAGCGCCCTTCAGGATCGCGCGGCGTGAAAGGGTCATGCAGATGCTCCTCGAGAATGGCCGAGCCACGCGCCAGCCGCTGCGACGGGGCGAAAGCCGGCGGCGTGAAAGCCGCGACGGATGATGGGGCCGCTCGCGGCGCTTCGACAGAACCAGTCCCAAACGAGTCCGGACCGATGATTTTCCAGCCCGATCAGGATCGGTCCCTGATCGATGCCCAGATACTCGCCGCATACCCAGCCCGCGCGCGGATCGTGGGCGCCGGTCTTGGTCGGCATGTCGGCGGGGAAGCTGGGATTGAACGCGTCGACAAAGCCATAGTCGCGGTAGATCGCAGCGCCGTACCGCGCCCGCAGCGCACGGATCAGCGGCACGCCCAGGTCGGGCCTGAACATCACCGAACCGATCGCAGCCGTGGGCGCGATCGTACCGTCGTCGAACGACTCGCCGTCGCCGTCCTGGATGCCGCGCGCGCCATATTCGCGGAACAGCACGCGCCGGCCGCGCACCGCACCGGACGCGTCTGCCGGCCCCTGGCACGCTGTCAGGCCCCAGCAGTCCGCGCCATAGCCGACGAAACCGCCGGGGTTAGCGATCGCATAGGCTCGCTGCGCCGCCGTCGCGCGCTGCGAGTTGATGAAATAGTCGATGCCCTTGCCGCGCATGAAGCCATCGGCGACCCCGCGGAAGTCGTACCAGCCATGGGAATATTGGTGGCCGAACATCGGCGAGAAGCCGAGCCGCGGTTCACCGAAGTCGCTGCGCCAGCTTGTCCCGACCGTCGCGCTCCAACTCGCCCATGTCTGGGGCGGAAGCGGGTGCGTCGGCGAGGCGAGACCGAGCAGATAGATCAGCATGCCCTCGTTGTAGCGATCCCAGTTGCGGTCGATCAGGCCGCGCGCATCATGGTCGCGCAGGCCCGGCTCCGGATGCCAGCCCATGCTGACGAGCCCGTTGTCGCGCGCCATGAAGGTCCAGTCGACTCCTTCGTACAGGCGGAGCGCTGTCGCGCGCACTTGCGCCTCGATCGGATCGTCACGGTCGAAATAGCCCGCCGCCGTCAGCGCGCCGCCCAGGAAGAGCGCGGTGTCGACGCTCGACAATTCGCACCGCCCGAACCGCGTGGCGCCGGCCATGTCGAGAAAATGGTAGAAGAAGCCCTTGTGACCGATGCTGCCGGTCGGCTCGGGCCCCTGTCGACCCCGCGCGAAGGTGGCCAGCGTCGTCAGCGCACGGCGTGCCGCCGCGGCGCGCGCGACATAGCCACTCGCCGCGCCGATGCAGTAGGCGGTGAGCGCGAAGCCGGTCGCCGCGATCGAGGCGAAATTCGGTGACGGCCAGTTGTCGGGTGCCAAGCCGGTCACCGGGTGCGCGGTGTCCCAGAAATAGCGAAAGGTGCGCCGGTGAAGATCGGCGAGCACCGGGTCCAGCGATCCCGCCCTTTCCGCCCTGACGGCAACGCCGCCGCCGAGTGCAAGGCCGAGGGCGACACCCCCGCGAAGCAGACCACGCCGATCCATATGCATCGCTTCGCTCCTCAAGACCGGCGCCCGCCCGCCGCGCCGTGACCGGGCGCAGCGCAACATCGCGCGATGAACTGCTCGTGCGACGGCATCAGCGACACGTTCGAGGCGATCACCTTTCCGACATGATCGATCAGCGCGTGCAGATCGGCGTCGGCGACCCAGTCGACCGCCGGGTGATGGGTGCGCGGGTTCAAGCCCTGGCCGAGCATCACCTGTACCCAACTCGCCAGCCCGAACATCTCGGAGCCATCGCGGAAGAATTGGCCATCGGCACCGAACAGGTCGATGTTGCGCTGCAGCGCCTCCGGCACAGTCATCATCCGCATATGGTTCCAGAACGGCGAATCATCCCGCTGCGTGACGTGGTAGTGCAGGATGAGGAAATCGCGGATGCGCTCATATTCGAACGTCGATTGCTCGTTGTAGACGTCCTGCAATGCGACGTCGCAGTCGGCGTGCGGGAACAGATGCATCAGGCGGTTGATACCGGCCTGGACGAGATAGATCGCGGTCGATTCCAATGGTTCGAGAAAGCCGCCGGCAAGACCGATGGCGATGACGTTGCGATCCCACAACTTGCGGCGCTTCCCGGTCGTGAAGCGGATCGGCTTCGGATCGGCCAAGGGCTTGCCGTCGAGATTCGCCAGCAGAATATCCGCTGCGCGGTCGTCGGTGGTGAAGGCGCTGCTGTAGACATGGCCGTTGCCGGTCCGATGCTGCAGCGGGATGCGCCACTGCCATCCCGCCTCGCGCGCGGTCGAGCGGGTATAGGGGGTCGGCGGGCCCGTCTTTTCACACGGCACCGCCAGCGCACGGTCGCACGGCAGCCAGTGCGTCCAGTCGTCGAACCCGACCTTCAGCGCATCGCCGATCAGCAATGCGCGAAAGCCGGTGCAATCGAGAAACAGGTCGGCGCGGATGCGCTCGCCGCTTTCCAGTTGTACGCTGTCGACGAAACCGCGGTCTCCACCCCGATGCACGGCGACGACCTTGCCCTCGACGCGTCGCACACCCTGCGCCTCGGCACGGCGGCGGAGGAAACGGGCATAGAGCACCGCATCGAAATGAAAGGCATAGGCGATGTCGGCGAGTGGCGAGCCCTTGGGGGCGTCACTCGGCGCTGCCATGAACTTGCCGAGTGGCGCGGCGACCGTGTTCAGCGAATAGGCGCCGATATCCTTCGCCTGCCCCCGGGCCCGCGCCTTCAACCAATATTGGTGGAACGGCAGCAGCCCCAGATCGCGGCCGATGGTGCCGAAGCCGTGGACGTAGCTGTCGCCGATCCGGCCCCAGTCGTCGAACCGGATGCCGAGCTTGAAGCTGCCCTGCGTCTCGCGGACGAATTCCGCTTCGTCGATCTCGAGCATGCGGTTGAAGGCGGAAAGGTGAGGGACGGTCGCCTCGCCGACGCCGATCAGCCCGATCTCCTCCGATTCCACCAGCGTCACGTCGATCTTGCGACCGAACATCTTGGAGATGGCGGCCGCGCTCATCCAGCCCGCGGAACCGCCGCCGATGATCGCCACCGACCGGATCGGCGCCGCGCCTTGCTGTTCCGTCATCGATCACCGTTCAGGGTTTGAGTGCCGCGATCCAGGCACGCCTCGCATACCGGAACCGGTCAGGAAACGGGTGGCGTCGGGGCTGCGCGGCACGACGGCCGCGACCCGGGTAGGCGCCCGGACCGCGGCTGCCGCCGAACCGCCTAGAAGTGCAGGCCCGCCGAGAACTTCACCGTGAAGGGCAGGCCGGTCGAGGTCGAGCGGTTATACTGCGCCGGTGCGAGCAGGTTGACGTTGCCATACGGCAGCCCTCCCGTGACGCCGGCCGGCAGTTGGGTGTTGTAGAAGATCGCGTTGGGATCGTAGTTCTTGAAGTTGAACAGGTTAAGGATGTCCGCGCGGACGAAGCCGCCGACCGACTTGTAGAACGTCACGTCCTTGGACACCTGAAGATCGATGTCCTTGTAGCCGAGGAAGCCGTTCGGCCGCCGGCTGTAGAACAACGACTCGCCGCCATAGGAGTTACAGGCCGCCGAGCAACCGATGATGGTGGTGGCGTATTGCGGCGTCGCCAGCGTGACCTTGGTCGCGGCCGAGATGCCCCAGAACAGATCGCGCGTGTAGGTCGCCACGATCCGGTGCGTCGGCACTGCGGTCGCCCGGACATAGGGATACAGGTAGCTGTACGGCAAATCGAACAGATACTGGTTGCTGTTGATCGAATAGGGGTTGGCCCCGCCCGCGAGATTGTTCTGTTCGGCATAGGACAGCGTGTACGAGATCGTCGCGCTCCAATGCGAATCCCGCGTGTACGCCTTCTGTGCGCCGATGCCGAGCTGCAGCAGCCGGTCCTTGGCACCGTTGTCGAACAGGATGAGCGAGCCCGCGCCGGGCACCCCCGATGCGCCCCATGGGATGCCGTTCTGGAAATAGGAGCCATCGCTGTAGCGGTTGCCTAGCCGGCCGACGATGCCGTCGAAGCTCTCGATGTACGACAGGGTGACTTCGGTGTTCCAGTCGCCGATCTTGTTGCGCATGCCGAGGCTGAACTGGTCGGAATGCGGCGTGCGGATGTTGTTGTGCAGCAGATCGATCTCGTGGGAGCTAGGCGCGATCGGGATCGTCGCCAGCCCCGCCGCCGTCAGATAGCTCGGATTGTAGGCATAGCAGTGGTTCGCCGAGTTGACGTCGTTCGCGGTGGCGCAGGCGCCAAACGAATCCGTGGTCTGCGCAGACGGGAAATAGACCTGCGGGTTGCCGTTGAGCGCAATCTTCAGCTGCTCCAGCGCCAGCGTGCCGAAGAGGTTGCGGTTGTATGCGCGGGCATAGCCGCCGAAGATGACGTGCCGGCTGTCGCCATAGACGTCGTAAGAGAAACCGAGGCGCGGCGAGAAATTGTTGGGCGCGTGGCGGTTGGTGCCGGTGCTGATATAGTCGTTGATGTTGTAGCCGGGCGTGTTGCCGTTACCCTGCGCAAGGACGGAGGCGTAGCTCTGCGACACGGTCGAGGAAAACGGCCCGTTGATGCCGGCCACGACATAGCCGGGCGTCACATAGTTCAGATAGGCCGGCACCTCCTCGCGATCCCAGCGCAGGCCGAGGTTCACCGTCAGGTTGCGATTGATGTTCCAATCATCCTGCACATAGGCGCTGTACTGCTTGTCGGTGGTGGTCACGCTCGGCGACGCGACGCCGGCCGACAGCAGCGGGTACTGCACCTCGAACGGCGCGGCGGCGACCCCGTTGGGGGTAACGGCATAATAATAGGTCGCGCTGTTCAGGTCGTTGCTCGCATTCTGCGAGGTCAGCTTGATCGAGTTGAACGTGAAACCCACGCGGAACGTGTGGTCGCCTGCCAGCTTGACGTTGGGTACCGTCAGGTCGTCCTTCGCGGTCCAGCCGCGCTGACGGCTGATCGCGCCGATCCCCGATCCCGCACCGCCGACGACGATCAGCGTCGTTTGCTGCCCGTTGATCGTGCCGTCCGGATAATAGACATATTGCTGCTGCGGCGTGATCGTGGTCGCGATCGTCGACGTGTTGGTATTCTGGTAGCCGACCAGCGCTTCGTTCGTCCAGCTCTCGGCGTTGTGCTGCCAGCGGAAGTCGGCGCGGCGGTCGTCGTTCTTGAACGGCGCGCGAGTCGAGGCGGCCGCCTGCCCGGTATTGCCACTAAGCGAGTTTTCGAGGCGAAACTTGATCGTGCCCTCGAACCGGTCCTTGTCGGTCGGCTCCAGGTCGATCTTGCCGAAATACAGATTTTCGGTGAACGGGTTCGTCACTGGGCCATATTGGCTGGCGATATTCGCCGGGAGCACCGCCACCGCCTGGGCCGGCGAGATACCGGAACCGGGCACGACGCTGTACTGGTTCGACAGGTCCTTGTGTTCCCAGGTGAAGAAGAAGTGCGCGATATCCTTGAGGATCGGGCCGCCAAGCGCGACGCCATACTGCTTGCTCGGCACCTTCGCCTTGGCGGTGTCGCTCGCTTCTTCGGCTATCGTGCGCGCGCGCAGATTCTGGTTGGTGTACTCGAAGAACGAGTCGCCGTGGAACTGGTTCGTGCCCGACTTGGTCTGCGCGATGATGACCGAGCTGCCGGCGTCGCCATAGGCGGCGCTGTAGTTCGACGTGACGACCTTGTATTCGCCGATCGCAAGCTGCGGGAACGGGTTGCCGGGATCGCCATTGCCCTGCGGGCCGCCGCTGCCGGTAATGCCGGAGCCGCCGTTGATGAAGTCCTTCTGGCTGACGCCGTCGATATAGACGTTCACCGACGAGGCGAGCTGTGCGCCGCCGCGGAGCGATGTGTTGCCCTGCGAATCGACCTGGAACTGGACGCCTGGAACCGTGTCGGCGAATTCGAGGAAGTTGCGCGTGATCTGCGGTAGCGCGGCGATGTCGTGCAGCGTTACGAACTGGTTCACTTCCGACGAGTGTACGTCGGTCGTCGGGCGCGTGCCGCGCACCACGATGTCGCCTGCCGCCGCTGCGTTCGCCGCATCCAGGTCCAGGACCGACGTCGATGCTACCGTGACGACGACATCCGCCGCCTGCGCACCGGCCACGACGTGGTAGTTGCCGGGCTGGAGACCGGCGATGACATAGGTGCCGTCAGCCCCCACCGTCGCACGACGAACCGAGCCGGTATTCACCTCGGTGGCCACGATCTCGACGCCGGCCTGGGCATGGCCGCGAAGCGTCGCCTGGGCGAGCTGGGCAAACGCCGCCGTCGGCGCCACGATTCCGCCGGCGGCGGCCATCGCCACCGCGGATGCTCCAAGCCGCGCAAGGACGGCCGCCCGCTGAAGACCCTTAACTTTCATGTTCCACCCCCTCATCCAGACTGCCAATCCAGTCCGTACGGCCCTCTGCGAGACCTCGTTCATCCGTATGTATCCGGTTACATTTGAAACGCAAGCAGGCGCATCGAGGACGACCACTCGGCTTTCGGAGTGTGGCATCGCCGCCACAATCGCTGGCGGCCGCTCGATCGGGATCGGTATACGGGGCGGCGTCTATCCTGGCCGCGTGGCGGCATGGGGATCGGCAGAACCATCATTCCCGTCGCTGCTGGCCCTGACGATCAGGTCGGGGCAGAATTGCTGAAGCAGGGGCGGCGCGGGTCCATCGCCGAGCATCGCGATCAGCGCACGCAGAGCGACTTCCCCGATGTCTGCGGCCGGCACGCGGAGGGTCGTCAGCGCAAGGTGGCGCGCGAGTGGAATATCGTCGAACCCGACCACCGCGACATCCAGCGGCACGCGCACGCCGCGGGATCTCAATGCCTGCATGGCGCCGAATGCCATCATGTCGTTGGCGGCAAACACCGCGTCGAACGCGACGTTCGACGCGAATAGCCGATCGATCGCGCGCGCGCCTCCGTCGTCGCGAAAATCCCCCTCGATCAGCACCGGCGGATCGCCGCCGAGCGCGTGAAGAGCCGCAACGAACCCTTCGCGCCGCTCATCCGCATCATAGTTTCCCCGCGGCCCCGTGATGTGGACGATGCGCCGTCGACCGATCGCCAAGAGATGACGCGCGGCGGCGTGAGCACCCTCGCGATTGTCGACGCCGATCGTCGGCCGTTCGCTGTTCGGTTCGCAAAAGACCTGGAGGCAAGGGTGGTCGGCAGGGACGAGTGCGTCGATCTCGTCTGCGCGCAATTGCGGCGCCATGACGAGCAGCCCGTCGACACGGCCGTGCATGGCGCGAAGCGCCTGGCCGGCCAGCACCGGATCGGCATGCATGGTGGAGAGCAGCAACAGATATCCCGCCTCGCTCGCTGCGCGATCGAAACCGCGGATGAGTTCGGAGAAGAATTCGCCGTGAAGGTCGGGTACGACGATGCCGATGGTGTGCGTCTTGGAGCGGGACAGCGACCGGGCGGCGGCGTTGGGGACATAGCGCAACGCGGCAACCGCTTTCATCACCCGCTCGCGGGTAGCGGTCGTGACGTTGTCGAGGTCGTTGAGCGTGCGGGAAACCGACGCGACCGAGACATTGGCCGATCGGGCAACGTCACGAATGGTCGCAGCGCGTGGCTTCAATCCCATAGACCGTTCCTTGTCGATCGCCTGACCGGGTCGAACGCGTTTGGGGGGACATCAGCCATTCGCCATCCTTGCAGCATCGCCTGATGATGACGTGAGTCCCGGCTTTTATCCAGCCAAAGGAGAGACAGGGTTCCGCGCGGACGCCCGGGAACAGGCTGCCGGAGCGGGGCGAGCGCGGAGCACTCGCGCCCGGTGTAAAGGGTGGACGGCGGAAAGAGGCGATTTCCGGACTCGTCGGTTGCGATCGAAGGCGCTCGCACCGCGCGGGGTCGCCACGGCTTCGTAGGCGGGACGATGAAGCCGCCTGACCTGTTGTCCGGGCCGGTGGTTGGGCGCACATGGGGACGGCTAATGTCCGCTTCCTCGCCCACGATTGATCGGCGCTCGAACGCCTTTCTGATGATCTATGCGCTCGCCAATGCCGGCGGGGTAATCGGCTATCTGCCGCTGCTCACGCTCTTGCTTCCGCTGAAGATCGAGCGGATCGCGGGCAATGCGCGGCTTGACCTGCTGGCAGCGACCGCAGTCGGCGGCGCGTTGGTGGCAAGTGCGGCGAACATCGGCTTTGGCTGGCTCAGCGACCGGTCGGTCGTTCGCGGCAATGGCCGGCGACGATGGATGGCCGGCGGCCTCGTCGCGATCGCCGCGTCCTATCTCCTGCTCATCGGGGCGTCCTCATGGTTCGCGCTGGTCGCCGCGGTGCTGTTGTTTCAGGTCGCGATCAATGCGCTGCTCGCGCCGATGGCCGCGCTGATGGCCGACGAGGTGCCCGACATCCAGAAAGGCGTTGCGGGCGGGCTGACGGCGCTAGCTGGCCCGGTGGCGTCGGGGATCGGCGCGGTGCTCGTCGGTCTCGCCATGCTCGGTGAAGACGCCCGCATGGCCATCATCCCGGCCGTGAGCGCTATGTTCGTCGTTCCGCTGCTGATGACGCGGGCACGGCCGGCCGACGACCCCGTCATGCCGCTTCCGCCAAGGCCGGCACGTCGCGACATCATCGTCGCCTGGGCAGCGCGGCTGCTGGTGCAGATCGCGGGGATCGCGCTGTCGCTGTACTTCTTCTACTATGTCGAGAGCCTGGTACCGGAAATGCCCAAGGCCATGCTGTCCCGGTCCGTCGGCCGCCTCATCGCGCTCGCCGCCGTGGCGGCCTTGCCGGTCGCGGTGCTGCTCGGCCGCCTCTCCGACCGCGTCGGGCGCCGTAAGCCGTTCCTGCTCGGGGCGGCGGCGCTGGCGGCAACAGGTCTCGCCGATATGGCGCTGGTCCATGCCTGGCAGCCGGCCGCGGTCGGCTTCGTCCTGTACACGATCGGGGCAGCCGTGTTCCTGGCCTTGCACGCCGGCTTCACGATGCAGCTCCTGCCCGATCCACGGCACCGCGGGCGCGACCTGGGGCTGGTGAACCTCACCAACACGCTGCCGTCCGTCCTTGGCCCTCCGCTCGCGTGGCTCTTGGCGACGCCGCGCGACTTTTCTGCGCTCCTGCTGGCCTTGGCGGCGCTGACGATCGCGGGCGGCGCGACGATGCTGGGGGTGCGGGGCCGCCGTTAGATGAGGTGGCGCTGCCTTCAGGTCATGGAACGTATGTGGTCGATAAAAGCCTTGAGGGGCGGCGGCACAAGCCGGCGGCTGGAATGATAGAGAAAAGGTCCCGAGAAGGGTTGCCACCATTCCTTGAGAACGGGTCGTAACGCGCCGCTCGTCAGATGAGGCTCCAACCAGCCCTCGAACAGGTGGATGACGCCAACCCCTGCGATCGCGGCCTCGACGGCCAGATCGATCGCGCCACCGATGCCGACGGTGAGCCTGGCCTGGGGATCGATGCGGATCACCTCTCCCGCGCGCTCGAACTCCCAGGGAGAGGTCAGCCGACCGCTGGCGAAGCGACCGAGGATGCAGGGGTGGGCAAGGAGGTCGCGCGGGTGCGCGGGGAGGCCATGCCTGTCCAGATGCGCTGACGAGGCGGCCGTGGCGAAACGCTGTACGCGCGGACCGATCGGGATCGCGATCATGTCCTGCTCCAGCCGCTCGTCATAGCGGATGCCCGCGTCGCAGCCCGAGGCCAACACGTCGACGAAGCCGTCCTCGGCGACGATCTCCACGGCGATGCCAGGGCGTGCGGCGAGAAAGCCGGGCATGATCGTTGGCAGCACCAGCCGGGCGGCGCTGACCGGTACGTTCAGCCTGAGCGTGCCGGTCACCCCCTCTCGCAGGTCGTCGACGGCGCCCAGCGCCGCAGCCACCTCGTCGAGCGCTGGCGCGAGCCGCTCGAGCAAGCGGGCACCAGCCTCGGTAGGCGTCACGCTGCGCGTGGTTCGGTGAAGCAGGCGGACGCCGAGTGACGCCTCCAGCCGGCGCACCGCTTCACTCAACGTGGACGCGCCGACGCCTGCCGTGCGTGACGCCTCGCGAAAGCCGCGGGCGCGTGCCACGGCCAGGAAGGCATTCAAGTCGGCAAGGTCAGGTGTCATTGTTCGTCTTTCCGCACGGCCTGTGCCGATCATGCCGGATTATCACCGGGGCCACCAAGCCCTAGCTAGCCCGGGAAGGAGACGATCCATGACGACCATCAACCAGGCAGGCAGCTTCACCCTCGGCGATCGCGGGGTCACCCGGATGGGCTATGGCGCGATGCAGCTCGCCGGACCGCATGTGTTCGGACCACCGAGCGACCGCGATGCTGCGCTGGCCGTGCTGCGCGAGGCGGTGGCAGCGGGCGTCACCCACATCGACACCAGTGACTTCTACGGTCCGCACGTCGTCAACGCGTTGATCCGCGAGGCGCTCGCCCCTTATCCGGATGACCTCGTCCTGGTGACCAAGGTCGGCGCGGTGCGCGGGCACGATGCCTCCTGGAACATCGCGGCGTCCGCCGACGACCTGCGCCGTGCGATCGAGAACAATCTGCGCAACTTGGGGCTGGACGCACTGGACGTGGTCAACTTCCGCGCGATGCTCGGCGGCGGCAACCAAGGCCCGACCGAAGGGTCGATCGCCGCACCCTTCGCAGCACTGGCGGCGATGCGCGAAGAAGGGCTGATCCGTCATCTCGGCGTCAGCAACGTCACGGAGCGCCAGGTCGCAGAGGCGAGGGGGCTCGCGCCGGTCGTTTGCGTGCAGAACCAGTATAATCTTGCCCATCGAAACGATGACGCGCTGATCGACGCGCTGACCGCGGACGGCATCGCCTATGTGCCGTTCTTTCCACTGGGCGGATTCAGCCCGCTTCAGTCGTCGCAGCTGGACGAGGTCGCCGCCGAGCTCGGCGCGACGCCGATGCAGGTGGCGCTCGCCTGGCTGCTGCGGCGTTCGCCCAACATCCTGCTGATCCCGGGCACATCGTCGATCGGGCATCTTCGCGAAAACCTGAAGGCCGCGTCGCTGCAATTGTCTGACGAGGCGCTGGCGAAGCTTGACCGGATCGGCAGCTAGCCGGCGTGAAGGTCAACCTGAACGCGCGGCCGTAATCGGGCGCTCGTTCAGGCGCAGTGAATGGCGGTTCGTGGGTCTGATCTGCCGCTGCCCCGGTCAACGGCGATTTTCGATCGTCATCACACAGCATCCAGTTTTACGGACGTTCTTTCCGCGATTTACCCTTCAAAAAAGCCTTGTCTTATGTTCATCTCTAATCCCGAAGAGGCGCAACGGACTGGGTTTGAGATCCGACATCTCTAGAACGCCAGCCGCAGGCCACCCTGTGCCGATGCCCGGCGATCGGAGTCGCCGCTTTCCCCCGACACCGCGCCGAACAGCGCAAGTCGCGGCGACAGTGCCACGTCCGCCCCCAACTTCGCGGTGGCGAGGAGCGGTGCGCGCGGTGCCCCCGCCGCCAGCAGGGCGACTGCGCCGCCGCCGAACCCGGCCAGCGCATAGGGCGTACGCCCCTCGGCCTGATAGCGCGCGCCGATCGTCAGGTACGGCCGAACGCCCGCGGTGCCGAAACTCACGTCTCGGGCGAACGTCACGCCCCCGTCGACGAACGTCGCGGTGGTGCGCCGCCCGGCGACCGTGAGCGCGAATGCGGAGCTGCCCGTTTCGGTTACGCCGTCGCGCGTGGTGCGGATCGCGGTGCCGCCGACGCTCGGGCGCATGCTCCACCCTCCTGCCAGCGCAAGCGTCGCATCGATGCTGGCGTCCGCAACCCAGCTATGCAGGGCGTAGCGTGCGCTCTCTGTGCCACCGGGCACGACGCGGCGCGTGCTGGCATGGGCATCGTCATAGGCCAGCGTCGCCCGAATGCCGATCGCGCGATAGTGCGCGCGTCCGTGGACGCCCGCAACCGCCCCGTCGGCCATCGTTCGCGCGCCAAGGCCGGCCAGCGACTGATGGTCGTTCAGATAGCCGCCGAACGCGCCCAGCGACCAGCCGGCGCCCGCCACGCCGATTCCGCCCAGAAAGCCATAGCCGTTGGTCGTGGTCCGTGCGGTGCCCCGCTCGTCATTCACCTCCAGCGTGCGCGTGCTGCCCAGCGCACTGGCAAAGGTGTAGAGGCCCGGTGTGTCGCGGTTCGGCGCGAATGCAGCGCCACGGGCGGCGTCCGACAGCGTCAGGCCGTTCTCCGTGCCGATCTGGCGCGCGGCGGCATAAGCCTCGGGCGTAAGCTGCGCAAAGGCGGCGGCGTTGGTGCCGCCCGACGTGGTGACCAGCAGCGGCACGGCGGCGAGCAGCGCGGCGCTCGACCGGCCGCCGACCAGCGTGTCGTTGACGTAATCGACGCTGCGCCGGACCTGACCTGTGTAGGCCGCGTCGTTCAGGAATTCGCCGAGCAACCGGATGCGGTTGGCATCCTGCACCACGAAGCCGAACAGCGATGCGGGCTTGGTGATGGTCGTGAAGCTGCCGGTGATGCCGCCTGTGGCGGTCACGAGATCCAGCGAGGCGCCCGGCGTTACATTGCCCGACGGCACGAGTTGCAACGTCGCGCCACTTGCGATCGAAACGGCGCCGTTGACGACGAGCTTGTCCGACACCGCCGGCGTGATCTCGAACAGCGATACCGACGTGGCGCCGAGCGCGACGTTGCCGTTTACCGTCATCGTCCCCGGCGATGCGCCGGGGCTGAGGATGCCTGCGACCGTGATGGTGCCATTGACCGTCCCCGCCGAACCGAACGTCGCACCCTGGCCGACCGTGAAGCCCGACGCGGCCAGCGTCGAGCCGGCGAGCCCGACGAGCCGGCCGCCCGTCATCGCAACGCTGCCCAGCGATGCCATGCCGGAGACGGTCGCGAAGCCCGCGCTCTGCCGATAGACGGCTTCGTTGGCGATGGAAGAGAAGGCGACGGGCGCGGCCGCGCTGCCACCCGCTACGTCGATGCTGTTGCTGCCGGCGCCGCCGTCCACCGATCCGACGAAGCCCCCGGCGATGACGAGATGGTTGTCCGCCGCCCCGAAGGCGACGGCGGAGGACAGGCTGGCGTCCGCGCCCACCGTCAGATTGCCCGCGATCGCGGTCGCCGCATAGGACAGCGCGCCGCCCGCGAGCGTCAGCGTGCCCGATCCTTCCGTCATCAGCCGCTGGAAGCGGGTGAGCGTGCCGGCGCGTAGCGTATAGTCGCCCGCCGACAGGTCGAGCGTCGCGGTGCTTGCCCCCGTACCGCCCGAGACCGTGCCCGCGAGCGTGCCGCCGGCGGCGAGGCGGAAGCCGTTGACGCCCGCGCCGAGGTCGATCGCTCCCGCAAGCGTGCCGCCGCGCGCCACCGTGATCGTCTCGTTCCCCGAAAAGGCGAGCGTCGCGCCCGTGCTGCCGAGCGTTCCCGAAACGGTGAGGGCGCCGCCCGCGAGGCTCACCGCCTGGAAGCCGGTGACCGAGCCGGAGAGCGTGACGGGGCCGGCGGTCAGGAGGCGCAACGTGTTGGTGCCCGCACCGCCGTCGTAGCGGCCCGCGAGCGTCGGGGCCGTCGTCGCCAGCGTATCGTTGCCGGCGCCGAGTTGAACCGTCCCCAAATCGCGGTCGAGGGTGACGGTCACGCCCGTCGAGCCCGTGCCGATGATCTGGCCGACCGTGTAGGTGCCGCTGGTCAGGGCCAGGCCGGTGCCGCTCAGCGTTACCGTGCCGAAACTCTGGTCGAGCACCAGCCCGAGCGTGCCGCTGCCGTCCACCGCCAGGTTCTGGAAGTTGGATCGCGCGCCGATGCCGGTACGGTCGCCGGCGAGGACGAGGCGGTACAGATTGGTGCCCGTGCCGCCGTCGACTCCGCCTTGCGCCGTGCTGCCGACGCCCTCCACGAACGTGTCGTCGCCGGACCCGAGCTGGACGCGGCCGCCGATCGTGCCGTTATTGACGACGGTGTCGTTGCCGTCGGCCAGAGTGATGCCGCCCGCGATCGTACCGCCGTTGACGATGGCGAGATTGCCGCTGCCGGCGATGCCGGTGACGGTGGTCGCGCCCGTCGTCGCCAGCGACTGTCCGGTCGCGACCGCCAGCGTGCCGCCCGCCAGAGCGATGGTGCCGACGGCAAAGGTGCCGGAATAGACACCGATGCCCGTACCGGTCTGCGTGACGCTCGCGAAGTTGGCGATACCCGATGCCGCCAACGTGGCGGTGCCCCCGGTCGCGTCGACGACGAACATGTTGGTGCCCGCGCCGCCGTCGACGAGACCCGAGACAATGCCGCCCGCGCGCTGGATGAAATAGTCATCGGCATGACCGAGCGTGACCGTGCCGTTGATGGTACCGACATTGTCTGCAATCAGCGGGGACGGACCGGAGTAGTTAAGATAGTCGAGGCTCACATTGCCGTTTATCGTCCCGGCGTTGGTAAGCGAACCGCCCGAGACCCGGATTGCATACTGGTTAGTCCCTCCGGAAATTACACCGCCGGCAAGATTGGTGATGGTCATACCGTTATAGCCGCCGACGATGGCGGCGTCGGTACGACTAGCGATTGTGCCCGAGTTCGTAACGGACACAGTCGTGTACGACCCCTGTACGGCGTTCGCCCCGACGTCGATCGTGCCACTGTTATTCAAGCTATCGACGTTGACGATGCCCAAGGATGATGTGCTACCCGCCTGCCGGATCACGCCTGTGTTGATTACCGTGCCCGTAGCCCGGATGCCCGTGCCGCCGGCAAGCAGGATCGATCCTGTGTTGGTCACGCTTGCTCCTCCACCGACCGCCGCGAGCCCCGCGCTTGTGGACGCGTAAGTGGTCGTGTCGGCGACATTGATCGTGCCCGCGTTGACGAAGCTATCCTGCGCCGAAAGCGTGATCCCGCTTGAGAGATTGCCATATTGGTCTGTGCGCGTGATGGTGAGGGTGCCGTGGCTTGTGATCGCCAGCCCGGGTATGGCGGCGGCCGTTGTTCCGGATGTAGGCTGCGCCGCAACAACGGCGAGCGCGGGAGCGTTTGCCGTCACGAAGTCGGCGGTCACGTCCACAGTGCCGTTCCCAGCGAGGATCAGCGGCAGCGTTTGCGGTGCCGTAGTTTTCAGCACCAGTGATGCGCCCGCGACGAGCTCGTAACCGGCAGTCGCAAATGGTCCGACGGGCCCCAAGACGGCGCTAGCTTGCCCGGTGACTCGGTAGCGCAGCAGGCCACCGTTGCTGGTTACCGTACCGCTGATACCCGCAAACAATCCGGTACCGGTGTTCACCAGATCGGTCACCAGCGTGTCGCCGCGCCCAAGCGCTAAATTGCCGTTAAGTATGCCGCCCGGAAGTGCGACGAAGTTATTCGCGTTGTTAACGCTGCTCTGCGACGAAAGGAAGGTGACATTGCCATTGATGGTCCCCGCATTGAAGACGGTGCTATTGTATACGCTCGTCGAGCCATAGGGGTCGACTCCAGTGATCGCATAAGCTCCACCTGAAATCACACCGCCTTCGAGATTGTTGAGCACGCCATCGCTCGACAAGCCTACAGCGGTGCCCATCCCCGTTGCTGCGATCGTACCGCTATTGTTCAGCAGGATAGACGTGACCGCGCCATAAGTCGCGCCTTCGATCCGTCCTGTGTTGACCGCCGCGATGTTGCCCACGCTGCCAGTCAGTTGGACGGCCGTTCCAGACGAGGAACGAATCAGGCCACGATTGTCCAATGCGCTCGAGAACTGTTCGATCGCGGTACCCGACGCGATCACCGATCCGGTGTTGAGTAGAGTGCCGCCCGATTGCGCCACCCCGTTACCATTAGCCGCTATCGTCCCGCTGTTGGTAATCGCAGTCGCACCCAGATCGATCGCATACAGCCCTTGCGTCACCGTGGCTTGGATGCCGCCGGCATTGATGAAGTTGGGAGCCGCATTCGTGACATAATAGGGGCGGAGGAATGCTTGCCCGTTCGTCGTGATCGTTGCTTCGTTCCGGATCGTGCCTGCCCCGGCTAATTCAATCGTGCCCGGCGCGACGAAGCCGCTGGTGAGCGTGACCGTCGCACCTGATGCCGGTGCCAGACGCAGGCGTTGGAAGCTCGTCGGCAACGTCACGGCGGTCGCAATGCGCAAGTCTGCCGCGGGCGCGAGCACCACTGAATTGGTGCCTGCCCCGGCATCAAGCGTACCAGTTATTCCCGTCACCAGCGTCGCGGAGCCATTGTAGAGCGCGTAAACCAGATCGTTGCCGATGCCGAGTGTCACATTCCCCATGATGCGGCCTGCGGTCGAATCGACGGTAGCGTAGAAGCCGGTGCCCTGCGCAGGAACGTCGGTTACGTTGCCGGTGATCACTCCGGCGTTCGTAAGGGACAATTGAGAACTGGCCGCGATGGCTGTGCCACCGCTGGTGGCGATGCGACCGCCAGCGACATTGATGATCGTTATAGAGCTCCCCTGCACGGCCGCTCCGGTTCCGGCATTGCTGATGGTGCCGCTGTTAGTCAGCGGCTGCAGTTGCCCAAGGTTTGCGATCGTCGCCGCGTTCGACGATGACCGGATCGTGCCGCTGTTCGTCCAAACACCTGCAGTCGGACCCGCATCATAGGTGGTCGTCTGGTCGACCGCACTGCGCGTGGCTCCGTCAATCAGCCCCGCGTTAGACAAGCGGCCGACAGTTCCGACGATCGCCCCAATCGACCCCGTCGCAGCGTTGCTGATAACGTCGAAGCCACCCCGCGCGAGGTTCGACGATAGCAACGCCACGCCACCGGATCCACTGATGGTGCCACCATTGTCCAGACCCGCAATCGCGTAGCCCGAGTTGTTGCCCACCGATGTGCCAATAATGATGCCGCTCGTTCCGGTCACGAGAGCTCCAGCCATGACAGTGACTGCCGAGCGGGTGCCGTAAGGATCATATCCTCCACCCGCCACGCCGCCCGAAAGCAGAGAAATCCCAGCTTGCGTGCTGCCGTCGACCGTACCGCCGATCAGTACTGAAGCGACCCGGTAGTTATAGGTTGTGGTACTGGCAGGCACCTCTACCGCGATCGCCGCAGCGCCGGTGTTCGTCACCCTCGCACCGCTGGCGACGGTTAGCGTCGTAGCATTCGTCGTAACGCGGATGCCGTTCGTGTCCGTTCCTGTACAGGTGGACGTACCGTTTGTAACAGTTGGATCAGGCGCGCACTGCGCTTGAGCATTGGACGACAGCGCACAGCCCCATGCCAGCACGCTCGTGCCAAGCGCGAGCGACAAGCGGCGGCGATGCGCCCATTCCAATGCGGTCATCCTGAGTTCCCCCTGCTTCGACCAGCAGATCGAGCAGAGCGGACAAGATGACAGATCGTTTAGGTCGTCAAGCCCTCACACCGGCGCCGGTGGCCTCCCCGGCCTGGCGTATAGACAGCGCAGGGGCCCCGGCATCGAGGATGTGAACGATTGGTCACGTATCGGAAGGCCGCCGATGCTTGAGCGTCACCCGGTGGTTTCGAGGCCCGTGAACCAGTCGGCGTAGCGCGTGTTCCTGGCCATGTGCCGGTTCAAATCTTCGTCGCCGGCCCACCAGACCGGGCCGCGTTCGCCGAGCGCCACCTTGGCCGCTTGCACGCCGCCCCGCGCGGACCGCAGCGCGGCAGGATCGCCACCGGCCAACGCATCGCGGACGGCGCGGCGCGCCTTCATCAAGTCCGCGACATGCGCCTGGCGCAGCTCGTCGGAAAGATCCGGGTTCGCGCGGCGCCATAGCCGGCCGCGCACGACGATGTAGCGGCCGTCGGGCGTGACCGGCGGCGCCGTCACGCTTTCCGGCGCAGCAGCCAAGCGGCGATGCCGGCGATCGCGACCGTTCCGGTGGCGCCGGCTGCCATGGCGACGTGACGCCGCTGATCGGGACGCCGCCGCCCGCCGTCGGGGCCGCTCGGCGCCATCGGCGGATCGTACAAGGCGCCGCTGGTGTCGTCACCCGCAGCCGCGCGCTTCGACCAGATGTCGAGAAAGCCGCTCATGACTGCGGCGCCCAGGTTCGGCGTGGCGAACTGGCCGAGCTTCAGCGCGATCGCCGGCGCGCCGACGACACTGGTGTTGCGCGGGTGCCTCGCCAGCCGGACGACCGCCCGTGCGACGCTTTCCGGGGCGAGCGCGCCCGGCGGCAGCGAGAGCCTGGCACCGGTATAATTGCCGGCGTGATCGACGCCGGGCGTGTCGACGAAGGTGGGGTACACGTCGCACACATGGATGTGCGGCCGCTTCGACAATTCGCCGCGTAGCGCCTGGCTGAACCCGCGCAGGCCGAACTTGCTAGCGGCATAGGCGGCCGCATAGGGGGTGGCGACGAAGCCGCCGACCGAGATCATGTTGACCCAGATGCCATGGTCCTGCCGGAGGAAGATCGGCAGCACGGCATGCGCGTCGTTCATATGGCCGACGAGATTGGCCTCGATCACGCGCGCGTGATCGGCCATCGGCACGTCCTCGTAACGGCCAAGCACGCCGACGCCGACGCAACTGAACCACAGATCGATGCCGCCGAGCCACTGGCCGGCCTCGCCGGCGAACTCGCGAACGGCACCGGCGTCGGTCACGTCCACGGTCCGGATCTGCGCCTGCCCACCCGCGTCCCGGCATCGGTTCGCGATGTCCGCCAACCCCGCTTCGCCGCGCGCGCCCAGCATGAGCCGGGCCCCTTGCGCGGCGAAGGCGATCGCGGTCGCCGCACCGATCCCGCTGGATGCGCCGGTGATGACGACGCGGAGGGGCGCCTCGGTCATCGGCCGATCGCGTCCTTGACGGCATCGGCCGCTTTGCCGAGCAGGCCCTTCTCGGCTTCCTCGGCATCCGCCTTGGTCTTGAACGCTGCCCCTTCCGGCTCGGCGGGCGGCGCATAGACCGAAAACAGCTTGAGCGCGTCTGCGCCCTTGTTGATGACGTTGTGCTCCGAACCCTTGGGCACGACGACGAGGTGGTTGGCGCCCGCCTTGGTCGAATGGCCGTCGATGACGAACTGCGCTTGGCCTTCGACGATGAAGGTCGTCTGATCGGCGGGATGAGTCTCCAGCCCGATCTCCTCGCCCGCGGGGATGCTCATGAGGACGATCTGCACTTTGGGATCGCGATAGACCTCCTTCTGCCACAACGCATTCTTGCGCGCGAGATCGACCATGTCCTTGTTGAAGATCGCCATCGTTCATTCTCCCGTCCATGTCGTGACGAGGACGAACGCGGGGCGGCGACGTTCCTGAAGAAAGCGATCCGATCGTCGTTCGAGGGTGGAACCCCGGGCGTGGTGGTCCTGGTCGACGGTCCCCGCGCACCCGCTCCGATGCCGCGCTAACTTATTGACGGGATTGGCTTGCCGTAAGCGATGCCGCCCTGCATCCTCCGCCGCGAGGGAGACGAGCATGCGTTGGATAGCGATGGTAGCGGCGGTTGGACTGGCGGCGCCCGCCATGGCTTCTCCGCCCGACCGGACGGAGCGGTTGCTCGCCGAACTGGCCGATGCGCCGGGGCCGTCGGGCTATGAGGAAGCGGTGCGCTCCATCATGGCGCGCGAACTCACCCCCCTGGCGGACAAGGTGAGCTATGACGGGGTCGGTTCGGTCATCGTGCAGCAGGGGAAGAGCGGCCCCAGGGTCATGCTCGATGCGCATATGGACGAACTGGGCGGGCTCGTCCGCCGCGTCACGCCGGCCGGCTTTCTGTCGATGCAGATGCTGGGCGGCTGGCTCGATCAGGCGCTGCCCGACCAGCGGTGGATCATCATCGGTCGCAAGGGGCCGGTGCACGCCGTGACGGGAATCCGCGACATCCACGTCGTGCCGGCGGACGAGCGCACCAAGGTGTTTCCCCGCGACAGTCTGTATCTCGACGTCGGTGCGCGCAACGCCGCGGAGGTCGAGGCGCTGGGCATCGGCCCGGGCGATCCGGTCGTGCCCGATTCGCCGTTCGTCGCGTTGCCGGGCGGCCGCTATCTCGGCAAGGCCTGGGACGACCGGGTGGGCTGCGCGGTCGTCGTCGAGGCCTTGCGGCGCCTGCGCGCGAGCGGCCATCCCAACCAGCTCTTCGTCGCGGCCACCGTGCAGGAGGAGATCGGCCTTCGCGGTGCTCGGACGGCGGCCGACGTCATCAAACCCGACATCGGCATTGCGATCGAGGGCGGGATCACCGGCGACAGCCCGGGCCGCAACCCGGAAGAGACGCAGGCCAGGCTGGGCGGTGGCCCGGGCTTGTTCCTCTACGACAGCAGTACGCTTCCCAACCGTCGCTTCGTCACGCTGGTAAGCGACGTGGCGGCGGCCAAGGACATCCCGCTGCAGCGGGACCTCGTGCAAGGCTATGGCGACGACAGCGCGGCGATCCAGGCGACCAATGGCGGCGTTCCCACCATCAACCTGGTCGTGCCCGCGCGCTACACCCACGCGCACAACGGCATCATCGATCGCGCCGATTTCGACCGCACCGTCGATCTGGTCGTCGCGCTGATCCAGCGCCTGGATGCGCCCACGGTCGCGAAGATGCGAGACTTCGCACCGGAGCGTTGATGGTGGAGTGAGGCGCCGATCACATCTGGACCCAATATGGCCGGGCGCGCGTCACACCGCGTCCGATCGGCTGTTCGGCGGATTTCCGTAGAGGGTCGTCTCGCCATAGCTTCGGACCAGGAGCGTATAACGCTGTGCCAGTTCCAGATGCGCACGCCGCGCGCACTTGCTCGCTGCCGATCGAACGCGTTCGAGTTCCTGCTGGGCGCGTCTGAGGTGATGATCGCGGTCGGAGCCGTTCATGGCGACCTCCTGGTTCTGGATCGGGCCGGCTCTAGATCAGGTACGATCCGTCGGGGCGCGATGCTGCTGCTCGAAACGCTCGACCGCAACTTGCCCTCGATCGGCCCAGATCCCCCCCGATGCGGCCGAGACGTGGCGCGAGCGACAGAGCTACGCCGCCGCGACCGGGACTATGGCCCATCATGGCATCGTCGTGCGGGCGGACGGGGCCGACGTCTATGTCGCGACGCGACGCGCGTGGCAGCCGCTCGTCTGCCGCATCGTGCCGACGCTCGGCTACGAGATCGGCGAGATCGATCGCCGTGACGTGGAGGTGTCGGGAACTCCCGGGTGAACCGCGGGCACCCAGCCACGGCGCGTGGGTGCGTCAGCGCGGGGCCAGCACGACGGTGGTGGGCTGCGCCGACAGTGCGATCGTCTGCGCCCCGCGCTCCGCCGTGCCGGTCGCGACGGCATAGCGGCGCCCGCCCGCGATAGTGGTCTCCAAATGCAGCCGGGCCGCGGGTGTGGTCGCATCGGCCGGGTCGAGCGTCAGCGTGATCGTGCCGGTTTTGGGTGCATAGCTGGCGGAGGCGATCTTGCCCGCCTCCAGCGTGATCCACGCTCCTGCAGGCGCCACGAACAGGCGCGCGCGGGCGCTATCCTTGGGCGCCACCGTCACCTTGCCGCCGGTTTGCGTCAGGTTGCCGCCATAGGCGAGCCAGCCGAACGTCGCGTCGTTCACCAGATACGTCGCCGCGGCATAGGCATGGCCGAAAAAGCCCATGCCGTAATCGCCGGTATAGGGATCCCAGGCCATGCGATCGGGCCAGCTGTGGAACGCCGCCGAGCCGAAGCCGTCGCGATCGATATTGGTGATCCCACCCATCATCCCGCCATAGGCGACGCGCAGCAGGTGCGTGTCGGCCGGGTTTGCACGGTACGCGTCGAACAGCGGGACCGCGTTGAGCGCGGAGCCATAATGGTGGATCTGCCGCTCGATCCGCGGATATTTGCCGCCGTAGAGAAAATCCCAGTAGCGCCGAACATTGCCGTTATAGCCCCAGCTCGGGATTGTCGGATCATAGCCCAGGATCGCCTCGCGCGTGGTGTCGGCCTGTGGCTGATAGCCGAAATAGCGCATCCAGGCATAGACTTCGGGCTGGCCGGTCGAGTCCCACGCCATCTCGCTGCCGAAGGGATAGCGCAGCGTCTTCCAGTGATCGGCGCGGCCCTTCATCAGCGCCTCCATATGCGTCGCCTCGACGGTCATGCCCTCGCGCTGGAGATCCTTCAGGATGTCGACGAACACGTCGCCCTCCATCAGCCCGAACTGCGTGTAATAGGGCGCATCGCGCATCATCGCGGTGACGGTCGCGTAGGCATGGTCGAGATACCATTTCCAGCCATGCGCGCTCACCAGCCCCGGATGGTTGCGCGCCAGGCGGTAGAGCACCCAATGGCCGATCGCGACATGCGGGTAATTGTACGCGCGGCCGAGATCGTCGGCATCCTTGTGCGACCACGACGTCCAGCTTTTCCAGTTCGTGCTCGGGTCGTAATAGCCCGGATGCTCCGTGGGCGCGTAATAGAAGAGGCTCTTCTTGACCGCGCCAGCATGCTCGCCGCTGGCCACCTGGAGATTGCCGACCACGGTCTTGTCGACCAGCGTCTCCAGCTTCGCGACTTCGGCGGGGTCGGGATTGTCGAGCTGCTTCATCATCGCCGCAACCCAGCTTCCGGCGCCGCCTTCGTCGCTCATGCCCGAAATCCACACCCGCGGTTCCTGCGTGACGATCCGGCCCGCTTCCTTGTCGTAGGTGAGGATCGCGGGGGCGCGATGGAACGGGTCGGCGGGATCGTCGAACCATTGCCGGCTGGTGGTGAAGCGGCCGATATCGGCCATCACCTGGTCGAGCGGCTTGGTGATGGCATAGCTCACCGTCTGTACCGTGCCGTCGGCATAGGTGATGCTGAGCCGTGCCGGGCCCCAGCCATGCGCCTGCACGGCATAGCGCGCCCAGCCCTTGGCGCCGGGGGCCGGCGTGGCGACCAGCGCGCCCGCGGGGAAAGACTCGATGCGGGCGACCTTGCTGCCATAGTTCAGGAACAGCGATGCGCGCAGGTCGGTCGGCACGACATAGCCGGGAACGCCGACCGCGACCGGCCGATGCTGCGCGGCGAGCGTCGCCTCGATGCCGCGAATGTCGGGCGATTGCACGAAGCGCACGCCGACCTCGCGCCGTTCGCCCGGCGCGAGCGTGATGCTGGTCGGCGCGTTCCACGGCGGGCCGGCCTTGCTCCATTCCCGATCCGCATAGCCCTTCGACGCGACCGTCCAGTCGTAAAAGCCTTCCGACGTCTGGCTGCGCGGGCTCTTCTCGGCGAAGGTCGAGTCTTTGGGGGCATCGCGCTCGGACGGCAGCGGGACATAGGCTTCGAGCGGGCTGTGCCCCTCGGGCAAGACCAGCAGGGCGGGGCCTCTGCCGCTCAGCCGCGTGACCTGGAGATAGCCCGCGTCGCGCCCGATATAGGGATCGACGAAGCTGGCCGCGGCGTGCGCCTGTTCGAGCGTGCGGCCGTCGATGATGTTGTCGAACACCATCGGCATGCCGAGCACGCCGATCTCCACCGGTGTACGTGCCGTGTTGACCAAGGTGAAGCGCAGCGCCGGGGTGCCGCCGGCATCCACCCAGCGGCGCTCGACCCGGATCGGGATGCCGTTGCCCATCGATGCGGTGATGTCGGCCGCGGCCAGCGTGGCGCCGTGCGCGGGCAGGATCGTGATCGCCCGCCGCCGGTGCGCCGAGGCAAAGTCGTGCCAGGCGCCGCCGGGGATTCGCAAGCGGATGTCGATGTCGCCGACATGGTTGTAGCCGTCGCCCTGACGCTCGGCCTCGCGCGCGCCGGGCACGAAATCGAAGGTCGGCTCGGCGAGCGGCGACAGGCCGGCGAGCGTCTGGGTGTCGCTGCGCAGGAGGAGCCGCAGCGCACCGACGTGCAGTTGGGTGGTCGCGATCGGCCGATAGGCGGGCTTCGGCAGTTGGGCGTCCTGCGCGGCGATGGGAAGCGGCAGCGCGGCGGCCAGGGCGAGCGACGAAGCACGCATCAGTCGGATATACGGCATCGGCTGTCTCACCGGTCGGCCATGGTGGGTGCGCTGGGGTGCGGGAAAGCGGCGTGGGTCGAAGGCGCTTTGCCGGGCAGGGCGCATTCGGTGCTGCGGTTTGGTCGATGGATCAGGCGCGCGGAGCAGGACGGCACGGGCGTTCCCCTTTCGATCATTTTACAGCAGCTAACCCCCCGCCACGTCAACGCAAATTATACGATATAAGATCGTATGGTGGCAGGGACCGTCGGCGCCTCGGCGTTCGTCGGTTCGGCTGGATTTTCGGCGGCGATTGGGATATGACGTAAACGTCACCGTCTTTGGCGGCCATGAATCCTGCGACAGATGGCGGATTCCGGGCCGAGATACCGGGGGATATATGGAACGCCGATCGATTCTGGCCCTTCCGTTCGCGACCTTGGTGGGAGGCGCGGCGCTGGGCGCGCCGCCCGCGCGCGCCGATCCAGCCGGTGCGAACGCCGATGCCGGTCTGCCGATCGCCGCAGTCCAGGCGGGGAGCGATCGGGCGGGACGAACGCATCGGATCGGCGTCAGCGCGACGACCTACAAGGTCGTGACGAGCGACACGAAGGGCGATCTGTTCGTCGTCGAACAGGCGAATGAGCGTCGGGGCGGACCCCCGCTCCACGTTCATCACGGCGAAGACGAACTCTTCTACGTTCTGGAGGGCGAGTATCTCGTCCAGGTGGGGGATACGCGATTTCCCCTGAAGACGGGCGACTGCATCCTGGGTCCGCGGGGCGTTCCCCATGCATGGGCGTTCGTCGGGCCCAAGACGGGCCGGCTGCTCCTCAGCTATGCGCCCGCCGGAAAGATGGAGGCGTTCTTCAACGCCTGGGAGCAACTGGGCTTCAGCCCCGGCGGCTATTCCAAGGAGAAGGATGCCGCCTTGCTGCGATCCTATGGCATGGAGCGTATGGGGCCGCCTATCCCGCTCTGATCGCGTTCCTTTATCGGTGCTGGCCATCCGATCGCCACCGCGGCAGGGATGTGCGATGGCAGCTAAGCGATTCTTCCAACACGCCGGACCTGCGTTCGCGCTGGCGGCGCTGATCGGGGTGGCCGGTTGCGTGCCCGCGGGGCATGTCGCCCCGCCCGCAGCCTCCGCCATGCCGGTGTTCGATCCCGTCCGCTTCTTCGCCGGCAGCACGCACGGTACGGGGACGCTGCATATCCTGTTTTCCAAACCGCGCCGCACCGACGTGCGCGGCAGGGGCGTGGTGAGCCCGGCGGGGGAGATCACCCTGGATCAGGACGTCGTGCAGGGTGATGGCGCGGCCAAGCATCGCACCTGGCGGCTGCGGCCGGCCGGGCCGGGTCGTTATACCGGCACGCTGACCGATGCGGTGGGTCCCGTCTTCGCCGACACCCATGGCAACGCGCTCCACATCGCCTTTGCGATGAAGGCGGGGCTGAAGGTCGAGCAGCGGCTCTATCTGCAACCCGGCGGTCAGGTCGCGCTCAACAGGATGACGGTGCGCAAGGCGGGGATCGTCGTGGCGCGCCTGGACGAACGGATCGAAAGGCGCGAATGACCGCAATCCGAAGCCTGACCGCCGATCCCGCGCGCAGCACCGATGCGGGCGGGGACCACGCCCCGGTCGTCCCGACCGAACACCACCTCGTCCATCGCACGGGCTGGTTGCGCGCCGCGGTGCTGGGCGCGAACGACGGGATCATCTCGGTGTCCAGCCTGTTGGTCGGCGTCGCGGCCGCACCGGCGGCGAGCCATGCGGGCGTGCTGCTGGCGGGATCGGCGGCGCTCGTAGGTGGTGCCTTGTCGATGGCGGCCGGCGAATATGTGTCGGTCAGCTCGCAGTCCGATACCGAGCGCGCGGACCTCGCCCGCGAACGCGCCGAGTTGCTACGCGCACCGGAGCAGGAAACCGCGGAGCTCGCGGCCATCTATGTCGCGCGCGGCGTGACGCCCGCCGTCGCACGGCAGGTGGCCGAACAGATGATGGCGCACGACGCGCTGGGCGCACATATGCGCGACGAACTCGGCCTTTCGGAAGAGCTGGCGGCGCGCCCGGTGCAGGCGGCGTTCTCGTCCGCGCTGGCGTTCACGACCGGCGCGATCGTTCCGGTACTGGTCGCCGCCTTCGCGCCGCACGACCGGGTCGTGCTGGCCGTGTCGGTGGTCGCGTTGCTGCTGCTGGCGCTGCTCGGCGCGATCGGCGCGACGATCGGCGGCGCGCGGATCGGGCGCGCGGTCGCCCGCGTCACCTTCTGGGGCGTCGCCGCGATGGGCGCGACGGCGGCGATCGGTCACCTGTTCGGCACCGCCGGCTGAGATCATCGCGGGCGAGGGGTGTCCCTCAGCCCGGCCGCATCATGATGCGAACAGCGACGCGGCCTTGTGCACGCGCGTCACGCCGGCATCGTCGGTCGTGGCGTAGGTGAAGCCGGGCAACAGGCAATAGGCGCCGATCCGCCCCCGCGTGTCGATCGCGAGGAAGCCGACCTGAACGCCCTTGATCGAATCGCCGCGCAGGGCCGCGATGTGACGGACGACCTCCTCGCACGCCTGTTGCGCGGTGCGGCCGGCCCTCATCGAGGCGACGACGCGGGCGCTGCCCGCCACGCGCGTCACCTCTTCGCCGAGACCGGTCGAGGTGGCGCCGCCGACGCCCTTCTCGACATACAGGCCGCTGCCCACCTGCGGCGAATCGCCGACCCGGCCGCGCATCTTGAACGCCATGCCCGATGTCGTGCAGCCGCCCGCCAGCCGCCCCGCCGGATCGCAGGCGAGGATTCCGATCGTATCGTGATCGAGCGCGCCGCCCGGCGTGCGATAGGTGCCGGTCTCGCTGTTGGCGACAGGGCGATAGTCCTGTGTCTTTAACCATTTGCGCCACGCCGCCTCGGCCGGCGGGGTGAGCAGCGCGACCTTGGGAAAGCCGCGCTCGCGGGCGAAGCGTGTGGCGCCTTCGCCGACGATCAGCGTGTGAGGCGTATGCTCCATGACGGCGCGCGCGACCGAGATCGCATGCACCGTATCCTCCAGCGCGGCGACCGCGCCGACCTGGCCGGCATCGTCCATGATGACCGCATCCAGCGTGACGTGCCCGTCGCGATCGGGATAGCCGCCATAGCCGACCGAATGGTTGTCGGGATCGGCCTCGGGCACCATCGCGCCCCTCTCGATCGCGTCGAGCAACGTGCCCCCGGCCCGCAGCCGTGCATAGGCCGCATCGTTGGCGGCCGCCCCGAAATCCCAGGTAGACAGGATCAGGCACCGCGGCGGATCGCCTGCACCAGTTGCCTTGGCCGCGATCGATGCGGCCAGCCCCGATGCGCCGATCGTCGCCAGAAAAGTCCGCCGATCGTTCATGTGCCGCCCTTCGATTTCAAACCGATTTTCCCCGCAATATCGTTGAACGGGGCGCGCCCGCAAGCGCCCCGTCCAAACCGGTCGGATCAGAAACTGGTCGTCACGCCGATCGCGATGTTGCGGCCAAGGCTGTCGTAGCGCGCGGGGATCGTGTTGCTGCGCGCCAGGCTGATATTGTACGAATTGGCGAGGATCGGCGGATTGCGATCGAGCAGGTTGTTCGCGACCAGCCGCAGGCTGTAGCGCTTGGCGATGTTGAACGTCAGCGCGAGATCGAAATAGCTGACCGGATCGATCCGCGCGAACGTCGTCTGTGCGTTGGCCGCGGTGCCGCCGATCGCGGGATCGCCCGAATTGTTGGCGCTCGTCAGCGCGCCCACATAGCGCCAGTTGAAGGACGCGTTGAAGCTGCCGTCGGGCAAGGTGTAGGTCGTGCGCAGGCCGTGTGCCCATTTCGGCAGCAGCTGCCCGCAGCCATTGCCGTAATAGCCCGCGCAATTGCGCAGCGGCTCTACGGGCGAGTCCTGCCCGCCGGCAAAGGTGGTGAGCGATCCGTTGAAGCCGAAATTCACGCTGCCCGCGCCGCCCAGAGCGAGTGTGTAATCGCCCTGGAAATCCCAGCCGCGCGCGATCGAGAAATAATAGTTCGTCGTGCCCTCGCGGATGAAGCCGCTCGTCGGGTTGCCCGCGGCGGCGGCGTAGAGCGTGCCGTTGGCGGCACGCACGATCCCCGAACAGAAGAACGGATCGCCGTTCGAGCGCAGGCAGCCATCGGTGTAATAGCTGTCGTCATTGAAGCCGAGCGAGTTGTCGATCTTGATCCGGTAACGATCGACCGAGAAGACGAGGCCACCGACGAAACGGGGCTTCACCACGATGCCGTAGGTCTGGGTATAGGCGGTTTCCGGGTTGGCGGTGAAGCCGCCCGAGCGCACGGTGCACTGGTCGTTCGGGCACAGCAGCGTCGCGCTGCCGTACAGCGCGTCGGACAGGCCGGTCGCGCGGCACACGTCGCGCGAGGCGAGCGGCGCGGTGGTGGTGATCGTCTGGCCCGGGTGGGCGGGATCGGCGATCTGGCGCGGCACGGGCGCGCAGAAATCATTGCCCGACGCGCCCTGCTTGGTGAAGCTGATGTTGCTCGCCTGGAAGGTTTCCACCACGCTCGGCGCGCGCTGCGCCTTGTTGAACGACAGGCGGAAGGTGAGGTCGGACACGGGGGCATAGACGCCCTCCATCTTCCACGTCGTGAACGTGTCGGGATTGCTGTTGTACCGCGACACGCGGAACGCGCCGTTCGCCTGGAGCAGATCGGCGAAGCGCTTGTGCTGCACGAGCGGCACCTGCAATTCGACATTGCCTTCCCAGACATGCTGGCGAAGGTCGGAATCCGATCCGCCATTGTCGTTGTAGAAGGCGGCGTTGGCGGTCGAACTCTGTCGGTCTTCGCGATATTCGACGCCCAGCGCGAAGGCGAGGCCGTCTTCGGCGAAGGGCGACGTGATGCCGTATTTGCCGAGATCGCCCGTTACGTTGGCCAGTATGTCGTAGAGCTGGCCGACGGTCTTCTGCTTCTCGACGCTGTTCGCGCCGGAGATATAGTTCAGGAGCGCCGGACTGCCGCCGCCCGCGCTGAACGCATCGAACGCCACGCAGCCCGGATCGGTGCCGTTGATCGTGGCCACGCATGTCGGCACGCCGTTTGCGTTGACGACGTTCAGCGTGTTGTTGACGCGGCCGTAATCGGGCAGCGTCGCGGGCATGTATTCCTGTTGATTGCGCGCGTAGACGCCGCCGACGTCATAGGTCCAGGCCTCGCCGATCTTGCCACGCACGCCGCCCGTCGCGCGGAGGCCGGTGTTGACATAGGTGTCGTCGAGATACGGTACGTTGAGGCGATAGCGCACCTCCAGCGGCACCAGCGCCGCCGTGCCCGCCGCGGCGCCGCAGAGCGTGGTCGCCTGCGAGGACGAGAGATACGGATTGTTGCAGTTCACCTGATACGGGCTGGAGCCATAGGCGGTGTAGCTGAAGACGCGGTTCGGGAAGCGGTTGATCGATTTGTCGCGGAACCAAAGGCCCGAGCCGTAGACCTCGAATTCGGGGGACAGCTTGAGCGAAACAAAGCCGCCCGCATTCAGCCGGTTGTCCTGGCGCTGGTAGGAATAGCCGTCATAGGGATTGGCCGCATTGTTCGCGCCGATGCCGTAAGGCACGAAGGTGCGCGAGCCGTCCGGATTGTTGACATAGGCGGTGCCGTTGTTCGCGCCCGAACGCGGTGAGATATAGCCGCTGACGGAATAGGTGGAGAGCGAGCAACTGAGCGGGCCGTCTTTCGTCGTCTGCAAAAGCTGGCAGGCCGAGGTGGATCGTGAGGCATAGGGCAGCAGATCGGCATGCCGGTAATCGACGAAGCCCGAGACGTGGAGCTTGTCGTCGAACAGCGCGGTGCCCGCCGTCAGCGTCAGGTCGGCACGGCCGCCGTCGTTCGTCGTGCCGAACTCGGTCGGGAAGCCGGACGCCTGCGCCTGTTGCGTGACGATGTTCGGCTTGTTGTCGTGGTTGTAGAAATTATAGTTGGCGTCGAGCCGCAAACCCTTGAAATCGGGTTTCAGGATGAAGTTGACGACGCCTGCGACCGCATCCGATCCATAGACCGCCGATGCGCCGCCCGTCAGCACGTCCACGCGCTCGATCAACGAGATCGGGATGATGTTGAGGTCTTCGCCGTTGATCGTGCCGAGGCGCTTGCCGTCGATCAGCACCAGCGTGCGTTCGAAGCCGAGGTTGCGCAGCTTGACGCGTTGGCGCCCGTCGGAATCCTGGTAGTTCTGCTGGCTGTCGGGTGCGACCTGCGGAAGACGGTTCAAGACCTCCTCGACGTTGATCGGCGACTGCGCCTTGATGTCGAGCGCCGTCACCGATGTGATCGGCGCCGCGGCGGTGGAATTGGGGCGCTGGATGCGCGAGCCGGTCACCACGACGTCGAGGCCGGCAGCGTCTCCCGCCGACGCCTGCCCGGTGATCGCGTCAGACCGCGTCTGTGCGGAATCGGCGACGCTGCCCTGCGGCGGATCGGCTTGCTGGGCCGTAGCCGGCGTGGCGGCGAAAACCAACGCTGCGCCGAGCGCAGCAAGCGACGTCGTGTTGCGAAACCCCATCAACTTTCCCCCTTTTTCGCAGCCTGCTTTGCATGGCCACGGGAGGAGTTTGTCATACTAATAAAACAGCCGTCAATACCAATCCAAGTCCATTGTCTTGCAGTTGGTCTTAATTGGACAGCGTCTTGGGCGTGCGAATTCGCGCGCAGATCCGTAAAGCCGAGCAAAATCGGTGAGATAAGGATTGCGGTGGTGCCGGTTGCAGGCACCTAACTCGTTGTTCGTGATTGTTCGCTGCTGATCGCTCTACCCTTAGCGTTCCCTTTTGATTCACGTTCCGCGTTTCGTGTTTGTTCGTTGACGTTCGCCACCAGCCGCTTAGAAGTGTGGGAACGGAGCAGGGAATGGCATGGCCATTAGAAGCGAGACTACTGGCGATCAGAAGAAGCGGGGGCCGTTGACCGCCACCGAGGCTCGCAACTTGCCCGCCGGCCGACATGCGGACGGGAAGGGGCTCTACCTGCTTGTGAAGCCAACCGGAGCCCGAACCTGGGTGCTTCGGATCCAGGTCGACGGCAAGCGCCAGGATGTTGGCCTCGGGTCGTTCGACTTGCAACGCGAGATCAAGAGAGAGGCAGCTTCGCCGATCGTTATCCCCATCCTCCAGCGCAAGCTGCTGACGCTAGCCGAGGCGCGTGAAAAGGCCCGGATCCTTCGCGGTGCTGCCAAGGCTGGCCTTGATCCTATCGCCGAGCGCGACCGTGATCGGCAGAGCATCCCGACATTCAAAGACGCGGCCGTGAAGGCGCATGCTGCACTACAATCCGGGTGGAAGGGCAGGGGAGCGCAGACCTTCATCAATTCGCTGGAAGCGCATGCTTACCCCGTTCTCGGGAGCAAGCGCGTGAACGCTATCACCTCGGCTGACATAACCGAAGCGCTGACGCCGATCTGGGTCGCCAAGCCCGACATGGCGCGCAAGGTCCGTCAGAGGATCGGGACGGTGTTGAACTTCGCGCATGGGAAGGGTTGGCGGGCGACGGAGGCACCAGGGCGATCCGTGACCGTAGGGCTCGTGCGTCAGCCGAAAGGCGGGAACTATGCAGCCATGCTCTACGGTGACGTGCCGGCGTTCATGGCCGGGTTGGTCGCCAGTGCGCCGACGACCGGCCGGCGTGCGCTGATGCTGCTGATCCTGACCGCTGCTCGGCCCGGAGAGATCCGTCGAGCACGGTGGGAGCAGATCGATCTGCAAAGAGCCGAGTGGAATAGGCCTGCGGACATCATGAAGGCCGGAGTGGCACATACTGCCACCCTGAGCTCGCATGCCGTGCAGCTTCTGACGCGATTGCACGAGGAGCGAAAGCCGAAGCCGGCGGATCTGATCTTCCCAGGGCAACGTGGAGCCTTAATCTCCGATATGACCATGAACAAGGTGATGGCAGACGGGGGGCACCGCTTCAAACCGCATGGTTTCCGCAGCGCTTTTCGCGATTGGGCTGCCGAGACAATGCCCGAGATACCAGATCCTGTCGCTGAGGCAGCGTTGGCGCACCTCGTCGCTGACAAGGTGGAGCGGGCCTATAAGCGGACACAGTTTTTGGAAATGCGGCGGAAGTTGCTGGAGGCTTGGGGTGCGTTTGTGATGGCGGCTAAACATGGCTGATGGCGTGCTTTGGGCTAAAGAATTACGGGAAGACATAGATAGTATCACTGCGGATTACGGGCGTTTACGTCGTGTTGCAGAAACCGGCGTTGATGAAGACGGCGAGGTTCATGACGCGATTGAAGCTAGGGCAGCGGCAACAGCTGCCGCCACGCAGGCGCTCATTCGGGTTGTTCTCGCACTTGACAATCTTCCAGAGCTGCATGGATCGTTCCGTGGTGGCCCCTTGCCTGACATCATCGCTGCCTTGGACGATTTAAGGCGCGGCCGATTGTCAGAACTTTTCCGCCCGCACCCTCAGAGCAAGGGTCACCTTTCTACGGCGGCGGACATGCTAAAGATGCGAGCGGTGACGTCGGTTTTAGTCCTTGAGCGAAGCGGAGCATCGAATGCTGAAGCGCGAAAGATCGTTGCAAAGATCTTCGCTGACGCTGGTCATCTAGGCAAAAAAGGCGCGCCGGTTAGCGCCAGTACATTGTTCCAGTGGTGCGCTAGCTCGGCTACCGGGGTGATCGAAACCACGGAACAGGCGATTATCGCAGATGTCATGTCTAAGCTACCGAGTGTTATAACCCGCTCCGACGCCATCACATTGACGAAGGTTGAAGCCGCCAAGCGCCTGTAATTTGGTTAGCGCCTGTTTTTATCAAATTCCTTAGAGCTCAATTCCGTGGTCGCCCGCTGGTATCCGCCAGCATCTAGGAGCGACAAATGGAACCGATCACGGTAACAGTTGAGGGTGCCAAAAAAGCGCTGGGCCTCGGCCACACGAAGATTTACGAGCTTATCGGCGCAGGCAAGCTCGATACGATCAAGATTGGTCGACGCACGCTGGTGAAGACCGACAGCATCCGCGCCCTTGTGGATCAGGCTGCGTGATCGATCATGGCAACAGCAGCACGGTCGAGCGGACCTGAAACGCGAAAGGGCCGGACCGCCACAGTCCGACCCTCCACGAATTTCATCAACAACAGCGGTATGACAGATACGCAATCCACGCTGCGGATGCAACGGCTCCGTCTGCTCGGAATTATCGGAGCGCGTGCGACTGTGCTTGCGGCCCTCGCTTGGGGAGAAGCCGCATGACCGCGCGGCTCAACGACCATCGCGCCGCCGCCATGGCTGTACTGACCAGCGGCGCGTCGTTACGCCCTCGCGAAGGGCAGTTCCTTGGCGGCCTCGCCTTCGACGCGAACCCTCTGACTGAAAAGCAGGCCAACTGGCTGGCGATCCTGCTGGAAAAGCATGGCATGCCGGCTTTGAACGTCGGGGGTGACGCATGAGCGCCCTCTATCCCGACGAGCCTGGCCATCGCGGCGTCGAGACGAGCATGGAGGCGGCTGACCTCATCGCTTCCGTGTCCAGCCGGCTGCGCGCGTTGGTCTTTCGGACCCTCCACAGCAATCCCGCCGGCCTCACGGTCGATGAGGCATGCGCGCTGGTCGGCCTTCCTCGCTACTCGATCCAGCCGCGCTTTAGCGAACTTCGGCGGGCCGGTTCGATCCGCGACACAGGGCAAAGGCGGATCAACGTGTCCGGCGCTCGCGCCATCGTGTGGAGAACAGCGATTCAACAGGAGGAAGCCGCATGACCTGCGCTCTTCACGCACCTGCGACCACGGCCCGGCTGACCGCGTCGCTGGCAGTCGCTCCCGAACACCTTCACCCGATCATCCTTGCGGTCAGGGATCATCAGGTCGGCATGCTCTTCGTTTCTCAGGGCCCTCAGGTCTTCAGGATCCCGAGCACGCCCCGACGCCGGGCGGCAATCGCCATCATCGGCGACGATATGCACAGGTCGGTCGGGCCTGAGGGCTTCCATCTGCCATCGGTGCGTCGCCTGATCCGCACCTGTCAGAAGTTCGCGGTCATCTCCAGCGCCGCGCCCACCGATGTCTATGCCGCTATGGGTGCTGTGGCGGTCGGTGGCCGCAACGCCATGATCGTAGAAACGCAGCTGGCGCACGAGTTCCAGTGGACGGCGTTGATCCAGAAACTGGCGCCTGGGCGGCCCCTGATCCTCTCGACGATACAGGGGGGACGGGCATGAGCGTGCACCTGTTCCCGTTATCTCGGCCGGAGGGCGGCACGATCCATGTCTGGGGCGACCGGTTAGACGGCTTCACCGTCAGCCACGAGAGCGCATCCGGCGGCAGTTGGGGCGAGATGTGCGGGCCGTATGCAAGCGGCCAAGAAGCGATCACGGCAGCGGTGTCCCTGAACGTCGAATACGGCGGCAGCTGTCAGATCGTGGCCTGTGACGCTGCTGCCATGGACGCCAACCCCGGGGTTGGCTTACCTTCTGCGCCGGGAGACATCGGATGCTGATGGACCCCTATGCAGGCTATGGGCACATGACGGGCAACCGCAGTCGCGTCGATCTTCCGCGCGTATGCGCCGACCTTCGCGACCGCTTCCCGGTTTCCGGCGCCGCGGCCAAGGCCGGAGTGAAGCTCGCCCGCGCCGGTCGCGAGTTGAAGGGGTGCTGCCCCTTTCATCCGGATCGTTCGCCCAGCTTCACGATCTACGCGGACGATCGTCGGTTCCAATGCTTCGGATGCGGTGCCGAGGGGGACGTACTCGACTTCGTGCAACGTGCTTACGGCGTGAAGCTGCGCGGCGCGATCGAGATGCTGGACGGTGGTGTGCTGCGTGAGATCGAACAGCATCGTGCCCCCGCCAAGCCGAAAGCCGACATGAGAGCCGCAGCACAGCGCATTGTGGATGCGTCCGTGCCGATCGAGGGAACGCCAGCAGCAGCGTATCTGCGGTGGCGCGGCATTACCATGGACCTGCCGCATACCCTGCGGTTTGCTCGTCTCGCGCCGCCCCAGATCGAAGGCAACGGTCTGCGTGCAGCTAATGGGCCCGGCTTGCTGCCGGCGCTGATCGCGATCGTCACTGATCCTGCGGGCGAGTTGGTCGGGCTGCAACGCACGTATCTGACCGAGGACGGGCGCAAGGCCGCGACTACGCCGACCGATACGGACCGCAAGCCGAAGGTGAAATACAGCCTCGGCAACGTCGTCGGCGGTGCCATCCAGATCGGGGCGCCTGCCGCAAGCATGTTGGTCACCGAAGGGCTGGAGGATGGCCTTACGCTTGCTCAGGCGCTTGGTCGTTCGGTCTGGGTGGCCGCCGGCACGTCGATGATGCCGCAAATGACGTTCGCGCCCGTGACACGGGCTGTGGTGATCGGTGCTGATGGGGATGAGGCTGGTGTTGCCGCGGCAGTGAAGGCTGCCACGGCGTTCTCCGCATCCGGGCTCGCCACGCGGATCATGTCGCCAACCGCAGGCTTCAAGGACTTCAATGCCGAGCTGATGGGGGTGCGGTCATGAACGCTGCTTCCATGAAAGCGCGGTTTGAAGGCGCTGAGCCGTTCGTCAGCCCCGCCGCGCTGTCGCCGGTGAAGATTACCGCTTCACCGTTCCGCTGGCCCGACCACCGCACCTTGCCGCGTCGCCCGTGGGTTTGGGGGCGCTGGCTATTGCTCGGCACCGTCTCCGCGATCGTCGCGCCTGGCGGTGTGGGTAAGTCGTCGTTCGTCGCCTCGATGCTGCTTTCCCTGGCCAGCGGTCGGCAGGAGATCCTTGGCAAGACCGTTTGGGCAGGTCCCAAGCGGGTTTGGTATTGGAACCTTGAAGACGGTCTGGACGAACTCGAGATGCAGCTGGTCGCCGCGTCGATGTTCCACGGCGTCGGGCCAGATGCCTGCACCGATCGCATTTATCTGGACAGCGGTCCGGATGGTGCTGAGTTGCGGATCGCGGTTGAGGATCGGGATGGCTACCGTATTGCCGTCCCGGTGGTGGAAGCGCTTGTCGCTGAGCTGATCGAGCGCAAGATGAACGTCCTCGTCGTCGATCCGTTTGTGTCGTCGCACGGCGTGTCGGAGAACGACAACAGCGCCATCGACGCGGTCGTGAAGACGTGGGCGGGGGTCGCCAAGCGCGCGGGCTGTTCCGTCGTCTTGGTTCACCATTCCAAGAAACTCGGCAACGAGAAGGTGACAGCGGAGTCGTCTCGTGGCGCCAGCGCACTGGTTTCTGCCGCCCGGGTGACGCTGGTGCTCAACCGCATGGACAAGGATGAGGCAAAGCGCTTCGGGATTGTAGAGGATGCCGAGCGGCGTCGTCTCTTTACGGTGCAGGACGACAAGGCGAATCGCGCCCCGGCTGAAGACGCACAATGGTTTCGGCTCGCGTCGCAGAACGTCGGCAACTCGACTGGACAAGATGACCCGTTCGGTGAGGATGGCGACAGCGTCGGCGTTGTCACCAGGTGGAACCCGCCTGACGCCTTTGAGAACGTGACTGTTGATCATCTGCGCGCGGTCCAAACCCTCGTAGCGGCAGGCGAATACAAGGAGAACCACCAGGCCGCGGACTGGGTCGGTAAGGCGGTTGCGGATGTTCTCGGCATCAGCGCCGATAAGGGCGCAGCGACAGACCGTGCCAAGATCAACGCCCTTCTGCGAACATGGCTGGGGAATGGCGCCCTTGTCGTCGTCGAGCGGCGTGATCCCGACAAGCGCGAAATGAAGAAATATGTCGAGGTTGGCATGCTCGCCGAAGATGGCGCCCCACCGCCGTCCAGTGGGGCGGGGCAAGGTGGGGCAAGTAGGGCACCAACAGCGCCCCGCCCCACCTGCCCCCCTTTAGGGGCAGGGGGTGGGGCAGGTGGGGTAAAGACATCTGCGGTGGTGGGGCGGGGCGGGGTGACGGACCACGTCGCTGACAATCCTGCGCTCGGCGCACCCTGGGATTTCGGCCGTTGGGAAAAGCCGGCCGCTCGCACGATCCTGGCGCCGGGTGAGACCGGCCACGAGCGAATTCCCGGGGGCTTCGACGATGACCTTTGAACAGCGAGACCATTATGACCCAGCCACGTAACGAGCGCGCAGGAACGCGAGGCAAACCGTTCGAGCCTGGTAACCCCGGCCGCGTCCGCGGCAGCCGCAACCGTGCGACCGTGGCTGCAGCGTCGATGCTGGAAGGCGACGCCGAAGCGTTGACCCGCAAGGCCATCGAACTCGGGCTGGAGGGCGATACCGTGGCCCTCCGCCTGTGCCTGGAACGGCTGGTTCCGCCGCGTAAGGACTCGCCGATCACCATCGCGCTGCCGCCGATCACGTCAGCCTCTGATGTCGTAGATGCATCCGCCGCGGTGCTGTCGGCGGTGGGGGCGGGCGAGATAAGCCCCGACGAAGCTGGCCGCGTTATGACCCTGCTGACGGCTCACCGGGCGATCGTCGAAGCTGGAGATCTGGAACGCCGTATTGCGGCATTGGAGGAGACGAAGTGATGAAGACGATTGAAAGCCGCGTCAGGGCGCTTGAAGAGGCGCTACCATCGTCATCGCCGCGCTTGCATTGCATTCGCCGCTACGAGAACGAGACCGACGAGCAGGCGGTTTCGGTCTATGAAGGCGAGCACGGGCCCATTGGCGACGGCAAGGTCATCATGCGGGTGATCATCAACAAGCCGGGAAGCAGGCCGACCCATGTTTGAAACTGCCCCCCGGCACGGGGGGCAAACCACTGACCTTCCACTTGCTAAACAGGTAATCATCAGCTGAGCTTCGGACCGCAGAACTCGTAGGCGGCGCCGCACCGAAACGTTCAAGCCGTTTCGGGTTCGCCGTGCCGATCGCAATCCGTTGCTCGGCCCACCTGCCATAAGCCGCGATCAATAACCGCTTTCACCAGGTCGAGATCATCGGTGCTCGGCATCAATCCTTTCGCGGCCTCAGCGCCCTTATACCTTGCGTCGGCTCGCTGCTGGCCGAGCAGATTGAAAATTGCGACAAACGCAGGGTCGATGTTACGCAGTCTTCCCCAAGCGTTAATCGCGCTTTTTAGCGGATTATGTGTCTTCGCCTTTACTGCCGAGCTGCGATGCAGGATCAACTCGGCTTTGGCGGCGAGTTCGCAGGCGCTGAACAGGTTGTCGACGGCGGGACCTTCCAAAGCGCTTTTAACGCAGGCTACTGCAGCCGCTTGGTATTGATCGGCTAGCCTCAACATATCGGCCGCTTTTGTTCGGCCAGACCGAAAGTTGAAATCGATCATCCAGCCTACGCCGCGTCGGATGATAGTAAAGTGCCCACAATCCATGTCGGCATCGTCCAGCTCGTAACGTCGCGCTTCGGCGAGATCAGACAGCATCAGCTGCTCCCCCTTCTCGACAGCGCGCTGCGCGACCACCAGCATTACGCCTGTCATTTCGCCGTTCAATCGAATGAGGTTTTCGCCCTCGGGCGGAAACAGCACTTGAGCGGCAAAAAGTGCGAAATCGTTTGGCAATAGCCCGGCTTCCGTACGCCGCTTTAGTTCCGGATTGAACCACAGGTCGAATGCTTGAGCTAGTAGGCGCTCCCCAAACTCTTTTCGATCCGCCTCCGTCATCTGGGGCTGGTCGGCGTTGTCGCTCACGTAGAAGGATAGTCATCGAGCCCCAGGCGCACGACTCCGTCCCAAGTGGACGTGCCGTCCTCCCGAACCGGATGCATGGGGTGGTTGAGCCTCCATAGGAGGGCAGCACGGGCGGCAGAGTCGGCGTTGGTCTCTAGCCACTGCCGAATGTCAGCGACGGTCGGACGATCGATTCCAATTTCTCGGGAAACAAGTTCGGGTGCAGCGGTGAAACGCACCTCACCTAGTCCATTGTGACGCGTCAGCACTGGCTCGAAAGATCTTTCCACACCTAATCTCCGTCAACGAATCAACAGTTTACCTCGAACATACCACCGCCAGGTGTTCGCGGATGAGGCGGGTATAGGCCAATTGCACCTCCATGGCTTTCTTCGCGATAGGCGGCATGCTTACGAACGCGAATTGGCCGAACTCGGGCGTCAAAGGCACTCACCGACCTGCGCTCGCTAGAGCCGGTATGAACGAATTTGCCTCGGTGCTACGGCTTTCGTGACATTATGAGCGAGGCGCGCCAATGGTCATTGTTTCCGCAATAACGTTGGCGATCGCAGTCTTGGGAGCGGTCCTCGGCATCCTGAACACGTGGAATAGCATCAACGATCGTCGCGTGCGGCTCCGCGTAACGCCCCAGTGGAGCATTGCTCCGGGATTTTCTGGATTGGCGATTGAAGTTGTAAATTTAAGCTCGTTCGCGATCACGGTGACTGAGATCGGGCTAACCATCGGCCCATCTAAAGGAACTGCACCGTCACGGTTTGTCGTGCTGGGTGACAGGATCGTTCACGGACGAGAACCTCCGACCCGTCTTGATCGGCGGGAGACCACGAGCCTCGTTTTTACGACGATAGGACTCGAAGAGCATGATATTCGTAAAGCCTATGCACGAACGGCAGATGGATCGATCGCCTATGGAAGTAGCGGTGCGCTGCGGCAATTTTTAGCGGAGAATACTCCGCCACGACGAAGTTAGTAGTTAACGGCACGCTATCGTTACGAAGACTTGCCCTCTGCATCAATTTCCGGCATACACCTACCACAGAATTATTCGTCCGAAGCGGGTGGTCCTTCATTCGAGGGGCCGCCCGTTTTGCGTTGGCGAAGCTGCGGAGACAAGCATCATGGGCCTCAGTAGTAGCAGCACCAAGTCCAACTCGACGGTTACGCCTGACGCGCAGTATGCGCCACAGATCAATGCTGCGGCCGGTGCGGTTCAGTCGGCTTACAATACCGCCGCGCCCGTCGCGCAGGGCGTCAGCACGACGCTTCAGGGGCAGCTACCAGGCCTTACGTCGAACATCGGTGCTGGGTCCGCCAGTTTGGGCGCAGCCAACAACTACAACCAGTATGTGCTTGGCGGCAATCTGCTTGAGGGTAGCCCCTACCTTGCGCAGATAATGGCCAACACGAATCAGGATGTTCGCAATCAGGTGGACGGGACGTTCTCAGCAGCGGGGCGCACTGGATCTGGCGCGCAATCTTACGCGCTCGGCAAGGCGCTCGCCGCGAACGATACCAACCTTCAGTATACCGACTTCAACAATCAGCTTGGGCGGATGGATCAGGCCGCGGCCCAAGCCCCCGCGTTGGCGAGCGCGGGGCTCGGGTCGTACCTTACGGCTGCGCAGGGAGCGGTCGGCATTCCGCAGTCCGCGGCGGATCAGTTCGCTTCGTCTACCGGGGCGCTTACCGGCCGCTACGTCAATACAACGGGCACGACAACACAGACGCAGAGCCTTGGCGCCTATCTGGCGCAGATCGCTGGCAACGCCGCTGCCAACGCGTCGCGAGGCGGCTGATGGAAGCCGCGACGCCTGTGATCGAGCCCCCGATGGATTCTTACCAGCGAGCCCTTACCGGTGGCCCGTCAGCTCTGGCGCTTCTCGCTAATGCTGCGTTGCTGGCGGCTGAAGCCTGCAAGGCGGACCAACTTGAGGGGCTTACCATCGCCGCCCTTTTCTCCCGGATGGCTGCGGAAACAGACCTGATGCAGCCTGCCCAGGGCCACGGTCACATGATCCATGCCGAGGTGATGCTGATGCGTGAGCAGTACGACCGAGATCATGAGCGGCTTGCACAGGCCGTTGTCGCCGGTGCGTGCGCCATCAGAGCCCTCAACCGCTCCGCCGATGTCGGAAATGAAGCTGCAGCGGCACGGCTGAGTGAGATCATGCCTAAGCTGATGCCGTCCGCCGCCACGATGGCATTGGAGTGGGCAACTGCCTCTGGAAGCGATGAGCAGGAGGGGTACGATGCCATTATCCGAACGGCGGCCCGCGGCGACCCTGAGGCGCTCATCGCCATCATGAACGAGGCACGGATCGATCAGTCGACCGGTATCCTCACGCCCATCGAGACGCTTACGATCGTTGAACAGTGCGGTCGCTTGGGATCCGCCGCAGGAAGCTGCAACGTCGCGGTCCATCTTGCCCACGTCCTTGAAGCACGAGGCGAATTTGAGCGCGGGAACGGACGGCCCAACGTCGCAACCCTCAAGATGGCGGATCGCCTACTGCTGATCTCGGTCCTCGCGCGGTCGGGCCATCCGGGCGCTGACGAATGTCTTCGGCTCGCGCTCCATGAGGCGCCAATGGCATCGGTCGCCATGGCGGCGAGTGGATCACCGTCGCTCCTTTCAGTTCTGCCTATGCACGGAGCCGCATGATATGATGATGTTCGGTAGCGCATTGGCTCAGCGGCAGCGGTTCCAGAGCCCAGGCCCTCTCGCCGATGATCAATTTCAGAGCCCGTTTGCCGGGGCCACGCCCATGCCTTCCTCCGGCGGCGCCTTCAGTGCCCAGCAACAGGGATTCTTGCCGACGCCGAACGCGTCGGCAGGGATGGCTTCGCCGAGTCGCCTCTCGCCTTCACCGTCGTTTGCCGATCTAGGCGCAAGTCCAGCAATCCCGTTCGCTCAGATGCAGGTGCCGACACCGGATATGAGCAAGTTGGAAAAGCCGAGCTTTTTTTCGAGCGGGGGCTTGGGACTGAAGCTGCTTGGAAGCGTCAGCGATGGTATCTTGGGCGCGAACGGTATGGCGCCGGTATACGGTCCTGCCGTGGCGGCTCGTCAGCAACAGAACGCGTTGACCCAGCGGCAAGCCTTGCAGCAGTCGGCAGAGACTCAGCGACAGCTGATGGTCGAGGCGTTTCGCCGAGCACATCCCGAGCCCACGGAGTTCGAGAAGGTGCTGATGGCCGGCGGTTACGCTCCCGGCACGCCCGCCTATGTCGCTCTTGCTCGTCAGAAAGCGCAGGCTGATGCCATGGGCACCCCCATGGTCTACGATCAGTATAATGCGGCGACTGGCGCGACCGACAAGGTAATCGCGCCTCGAACGTCATTCATGGGTCCCAGCCCAACGGCTACGCCAGCCGGCCCGCCAGACGCCGCGGTAGCTCACCTTCGATCAAATCCATCTCTTGCTGGTGCATTCGACCAGAAATATGGCTTGGGCGCCTCAGCCCATTACCTCGGCAATGGTGCGGGAGGCGCGGCACCGACAGCCTCCACCCCTTTCCCGATCCGATGAACGCGCCCGGCACGATGACGAGCGGGCGCAGAACCGTGGCGGGCAATGCGGCAGTCGGCGGTGTGACGCACAGCCATCATCTCGACGGTGATGCCGCAGATTACGTCGGCTCAACCGCCGCGAAACTGCAAGAATATTTCGGGCCGAACGCGCGTGTGTTGGACGAAGGCAATCACGTCCACGTGAACCTGCCTGGCTATCACCGCATTCCGTATTTCGGCGCTCGGGGAGCCCAGTGATGCAGCAGAACAATCCCTTCGACGCTTTCGATCAGCCGAGCCGGTCTGGCCGGATCGTCATTCCCGGCGCGCCCGCCGATCCGAGCAAGGAGCCTCTGACGGCCGCCCAGCTCATCACCGAGCAGGCGCGTGCGGCAAATGCGGCGGCTCAGCAACGAGCGCAGACCCGCATCGACAATGCCAACGCCGACGCGAAGGAACGAGATAATCGCGACGCTGCTGCGGCCGACACGGCAGCGAAGATGACGTTCAACTCGCAGTTGACCGGCGAAGCGTATCTGCGCGCGTTCGTCCCTCCTTCGCAATGGGAGATGGTCAGATCGTTTGCCCGTGGCGACGCCGGTGCGCGTCAGGGTATCAACAAGACGACCGCGCCGATCATCCAGCACGCGATGAACTACGACCACAGCTTCTCGATGGCGAACTATCCGGCTCGCGCGTTAGCGACGGCCGATCTTGCCAGTCACGCGCCCGGCTCGATGGGCAACTATCTCTCCGCGCTTGGTGCTGTTGCTGCCCACTCGAAGATCGAAGAGCGTGCGATCGCTGGGTTGAACAACCCCAGCGGAGTGGTCGGTCGCTACGGCGGCGCAGCCCTCAACGACTATTTCAATAATCAAGGAGCTTCCACCGGCTCAACATTCCACACGGCGAACCAGACCTTTGCAGACGAGAAGGTGAAGGCAATCCTTGCCAGCGGGCCCGGAGCCGTTGCCGATCGCGAAGCGGCGGTTAAGGAGATCACGCCGACGATGGCGAGGGACGCTCAATACGCGTCGCTCCGAACGACCGCCCGTCAGATTTACGACAAATACCAGGAGCAGGAGCTGAAATACTCCCGCGTGATGGGCGGGCAGAGCATCCCTATGCCCATGCGCCAGGAAGATGCCGCCCAGCTGCTGCATTTGATGCGGCTTGGGGATGACGGCAAAGAAGGCGATCTGCCAAAGGACATCAGCCCGAAGTTCCTTGCATTCGCAAGCGGCGCGACGCCTACCGTTGGCGGATCACCACCGCCAGCCGGCCCAGATCCGAGCTTTGACCCGACAGGTGGTAATCCGCAGGGCTCGCAGGGGATCGCGACAGGTCCGACCCGCAACGTGAGCGACCCGCGCGCCAACGCGATTATCAACTCCATGGTGCGCGCAGGCGCGTCTGCAAACCAGATCAACGCTGCCCTCAAGCCGTTGGGCTTCGATCCGATTGGCGGCGATCAAGTGGCAACTTGGCAGAAGTTTCTGAAGGCTAATCCCCATTTTAACGGTGGCGTCGGTGATGCCTCGCATACGGTGCCAACCACCGGCTGGAACCAGTTCACCGCGTCGCCAGTAGGCACCGGGATCTATGCTGCCATTGATGCAGGGATGCTCGGCACGTCCGATGAGATGACATCGGCGCTCGGCGGAGGGGATCTTGCGGATCTAAACGCGAGGAAGCAGGCTGTCTTCGCAGCGAACCCCCGTTCCGCTTTGCTCGGTCAAACGCTCGGGACGATCGGGGGAATGGCTGCCTTGGGTGCGGCCGGCCGCGCGACGGGCTTGGCAAGTAAGTTCGTTCTTCCCCAGCTGGCTGGTGACATTGGCTTCGGCGCATTGTCAGGCGCCGGCCAAGATAACGATAACCGGCTTTTCGGGATGGCGGCTGGGGCTTTTGGCGGCCTTGGTGGCAACCTGCTGGGCCAGGGAGCGGCGCGCGTTGTGGGTGCCGCCGCTCGAACGGCGCCGGGACTGGCAGCGACGAACAGCATCGGTATGTTCGGGAACAAGCTGAAGCTCTTCGGCCAGCGCCCCCCGATCGCCGCGGTCCCGTCGCTCAGCCCGGCCGAGACGGCGACGCTGTCCGCCGTCAATCGGGCTGGCCCGGATGCTGTGACCGGTGCGCTGACCGAGGCACAGAACTTCAATCTGCCGATGTCGCTGGCGGATACGTCGCCTAATCTCCGCGAGCTTGCCGGCGCAGCGGTGCGTCGATCGCCCACTGCCTCGTCGTTTGCTGAAGACAACCTCATTCCACGAAGCCGCGGCCAGATCGACCGTCTCGGCCAAGCAGTCGAACGTGACCTCGGTCCCATCGGCAACATCCCTCAGATCAGCGCGGATATGACGCAGCAGGCCCGCACGGCGGCAGGCCCGTTGTACGATCGAGCGTATTCCCAGCCGGTCATCAGCACGCCGGAGCTAGACGCAACGTTGAACACGCCCTTTGGCCGTGACGCGCTTGGCCGTGCTCGTACTATCGCCGCGAATGAACGTCGCTCACCGACCGAACTCGGTTTTGCGCAAGATGCCCAAGGCAATACGGTGCTTAACCCAATGCCAAATCGCGCCATTGCGGACCACCTGAGCGCGAGAGATGAGTTGGATGCCGCGCAGGAAGCATACCGAGCGGCCAAGACGCAACCTGGCAGCATGGACGCCGCACGCGCCCGGGTTGAACAAGCTAGAGAGCAGGTTCGGCAGACGCAAACTGCGCTTGGCCAAGCACCCGACCCGACGCAGGCGGCGAACGTGCCCGGCTACACCACGCAGACGCTCGATTATGTGAAGCGCGGTATGGACGACGTGCTGGAACAGCAGCGGAACCCGCTCACCGGTAGATTGCAATTGGACGAGGCTGGCCGCGCGCAGAACCAAGTCAAAAACCAGT